>JANNKU010000029.1:0-14847 GCA_031396445.1 Deltaproteobacteria bacterium
AAGATCGACAAGGAGAACGAGAAGTTCTCGCTCGGCATCAAGCAGCTCACGCCGAATCCTTGGGACGACATCCAGCGGACCTATCCGCTGGGTACCGAGATCGAGGGCGAGGTCACGAGCGTCACCGACTTCGGCGCGTTCGTGCGGCTGGAAGGCGGCATCGAGGGGCTGATCTACACCTCGGAGCTGTCGGCGGAGCCGGTCGAGAAGCCGGCGGACGTGGTCAACCCGGGCGATCGCGTGAAGGCTCTGGTCACGCGCGTCGATCCGGCCGAGCAGAAGATCTCACTGTCGATCAAGGCGATCCATGACCAGCAACAGCGCCAGGCGCTGAGCGAGCTGGCCGCACAGCAGTCCCGCACGCAGCGTTCCACGCTCGGCGATCTGCTCGCCGAGAAGCTGCGCAAAGCGGGACAGCCCGACAGCGAATGATGAACATCCGTGGTGGCCGCGCTCGGGAGAGCGCGGCCGCCCCGAATGCCCTGGGGGTGGGGACGCGATGACGAAGAGCGGGCTCATCGAGTCGGTGGCGGAAAAGACGCCGCATATCTCGAAGAAGGACACCGAGGTCGTCGTGAACACGATCTTCGACGCGATGACCGACGCGCTCCGGCGCGGCGAGCGCATCGAGATCCGCGGCTTCGGATCGTTTCAAGTGAAAGTGCGCGAGGCACGCGACGGTCGGAACCCGAAGACCGGCGAGATGGTGAACATTCCGGCCAAGCGCACGCCTTTCTTCAAGGTGGGGAAGGAGCTGAAGGAGATGGTGGACGGCACCGAACCCGGCTCGTCTTCCTCGGATTCCGAGGACGAACTCTCCGCCTGAGCGCGGGCGCTCGCCCGATCGGAGTTCCACCCATGCTCTGGCTGCGCCGGCTCGTCTGGATTGCCTTCACCGTCGCGATCCTCGTGTTCGGTTGGACCTTCGCGAAACGCAACGCGGAGCCCGTCCACCTCGACTACCTGGTCGGAACGCTCGACGAAGCGGGCTGGCTCATCCAGCTCGGCACGTTCTTGCTGGGCGGGCTCGCTGCGTCGCTGTTGTTGGGCATTCAGGCGGCGCGACTCGCCCTCACCGCGCGTCGCTACCGGAAGCTCGCGAACGGGCTCGAGCAGGAACTCCACCAGCTCCGGAATCTGCCGCTCGCGACACCGGAAGACGTCGCTCTGCGCAGTGGCGCTGGTCGCAATCCCGTCACCGGGGGATCCGGGCGGAGCGGGTAGCGGCGATGGCCTGGTGGCGAGGGGTGCACGGAGGCGAGACGCAGGTGCAGGACGTCGACGCAGCGATGCGTCGCGCCTTCCACGCCGTGCTCGACCACGACCTCGATGCGGCGGAGTCGATCCTCGCAGCCGCGGTGCGGAGCGATTCGAGCGAGATCGATGGTTACCTCGCGCTCGCCTCGCTCTACCGCCAGCGCGGTGAGATCGGACGCGCGATCCACCTGCATCAGAACCTGCTGTTGCGTCGCGATCTCGACGCCGACGTGCGCTTCCAGGCGCTCCTCGGCCTGGCCGACGACTTCCGCGAAGGCGGCTTCCTGCGCCGCGCGATCGCCGCGTACGAGGAAGTGCTCGCGCATCAGCCGCGCCACGCGCGCGCGCTGCATGCACTGGTGCGATTGCTGGTCGATGCGCGCGAACCGATGCGCGCGATTCCGCTCGCGCGCCGCCTGGTGCGCATCGAGGGCAAGCCGACGTCACTGTTGGAGGCGACGCTCTGGGTCGATCTCGCCGAATCGGAGCGCGCGGAGGGACGCACCCAGGTTGCGCGCAAGGCACTGCGCCGCGCGCTGCGCATCGATCCGCAGAACGTGCGCGCCTGGATCGCTCGCGGTCTCGTCGAGGCGGAGCTCGGCAATCCGAAGCGCGCACTCGTGGCCTGGCGCCGCGTGCCCGAGATCGACCGCCGCGCGGGGCCGATCGTGTACCCGCGGCTGGCGGCAACCTTCGCGGCGCTCGGCCGCGCGCGCGACTACGAGACCTTTCTGCAGGAATTGCTCGCGAGCGACGCGGAAGACTCTGGCGCGCAACTGGCACTCGCGCGCGCTCTCGCGGCCCGCGGCGCCGCTGAAGACGCGCTCACCGAAGTGCGTCGCGTGCTGGAGCGCGAGCCTGAACACATCGAGGCGCATGCGACGCAGGGACGCATCCTGCTCGCCGAGGGGCGCGAGGCGGAGGTTGCCAAGGCGCACGAGGCGCTCCTCGATCTGCTCGATCGCGAGCGCATCACGCGGCCGCTCGATTCGGGAGACCGTTTCGCATGAGCGGCTCCGCACTCGACACGCCGATGATGCGCCAGTACCTGGCGATCAAGGCGCGGCATCCGGACGCGCTGCTCTTCTACCGGATGGGCGACTTCTACGAGCTCTTCCTCCACGACGCCGAGATCGCGGCGCCGCTGCTCGACATCGCACTCACCACGCGCGATAAGGGCAAGGCCGATGCGGTGCCGATGTGCGGTGTGCCGGTGCACGGCGTCGATCCGTACCTGAAGCGGCTGGCCGAATTGGGGCACCGCGTCGCCATCTGCGAGCAGATCGAAGCGCCGACCAGGGGCGGTGTGCGCAAACTGGTGCGACGCGATGTGGTGGAGGTGATCACGCCGGGTCTGCTCGGCGATGCGGATGGGCTCGAGGCTCACCGCGAAGTGTCGCTGGTCGCCTTCGATCTCGACGCGGAGGGCGAGGTTGGTTTCGCCGCGCTCGAGGCCTCGACGGGCGAGCTGCGCGCAACGGCGGTTCGCGCCGACGGGAATGCGTTGCCCGCCGCGCTCGCCGAGGAACTCGGCCGCGTGGCGCCGCGCGAAATCCTGATGTCGCGCGCGCACGCCGAGGCGCTGGCGCCGCGGCTTCGCGCGCTGCTGCCCGACGTCGTCTTGACCGTCGTCGAGCCTGCGAGCTTCGATCCCGCGACGCAGACGAGTGTGCCTGCTGGCTTTGCGAGCGATGCGCGCGATGCCGCGACGCGCGCGGCTGCGGCGCTGCTGCACTACCTCGGCGCGAATCAGCCCTTCGCGCTGCCGCAGATTGCGCGCCTCACTCGCTATGCGCTCGACGACGCGATGCTCCTCGACGCGGCGACGCGCGCGCATCTCGAGCTCTTCGAGGGCTCGATCGATCGCTCGCGTCGCGGCACGCTGATCGAGCGACTCGATGTCACCGTGACACCGCTCGGCGCGCGGCGTCTCGCGCGCTTCGTCGCGTACCCGCTGCTCGACCCGGTTGCAATTGGCGCGCGGCAGGACGCGGTCGCCTGGCTCTTCGAGCGCGATCGCCTGCGCGCGCAACTCCGTGATCGCGCGCGCGCGGTGCGCGACCTCGAACGACTGCTTTCGAAGGCCGCGCGCCCGACCGCGCAGCCGCGCGATCTCGGCGCGATCCGTGCCTCGCTGGCTGCGCTGGCGCCGCTTGCGAGTTGTCTCGAAGCGGGTGAGAGCGCATCCCTTCCGGGCGCCGAGCGCGCGCGGCCTGCGAGCCTGCCGTCTCCCGCGCCGGTTCCGGCCGCGCAGGCGTTGCTCGACGCGGCGTTGATCGACGATCCGCCGGTGATTCCGCGCGGCTCGCGCGGCGCCGGCGAGATCGGCTACATGCGCGCCGGCTTCCACGCCGAACTCGATTCTTTGCGCGAAGCCGCGACCGAAGGGCGCAGCCTGCTCGCGGCGCTCGAAGCGCGAGAGCGCGATCGCAGTGGCATTCCGACGCTGAAGCTCCGCTTTCACCCGGTACACGGCTACGGCATCGAGGTGACCAAGTCCCAGCTCGCGCGCGTGCCGGGCGACTTCGAGCGCAAGCAGACGCTCGCGAACGCAGAGCGTTTCACGACGCCCGAGTTGCGCGAGCTGGAGGCGCGGCTGCTCGGCGCGCACGAGCGTGCGGCCGCGCTGGAACGCGAACTCTTCGAATCGGTGCGCACGGCGCTGCAGACCTTCGCGACGCCGATTCGCGTCGCAGCGGAAGCCGTTGCGGAACTCGATGCGCTCGCAGCGCTTGCAGAAGTCGCGCGGCGCGACGGCTGGACGCGTCCGGAAGTCACAGCGGACCAGCGTCTCGAGATCGTTGCGGGGCGTCATCCTGTGGTGGAGGCGCTGCTGCGCGCGCAAGGCGGCGACGACTACGTCGCCAACGACACCGATCTGGATCCCGACGACACGCAGCTACTCGTGCTGACGGGCCCGAACATGTCGGGCAAGAGCACCTACCTGCGACAGGTGGCGCTGGTCGCGCTGCTCGCGCAGATCGGGAGCTTCGTACCCGCCGAGTCGGCGCACGTGGGTATCGTGGATCGCATCTTCACGCGCGTCGGCGCTTCGGATCGGCTCGCGCGCGGCGAATCCACCTTCATGGTCGAGATGCGCGAGACGGCCGAGATCCTCGCGCACGCGACGCGCAAGAGCCTAGTGATCCTCGATGAGATCGGGCGCGGCACCAGCACCTTCGACGGCCTCTCGATCGCGTGGGCCGTGGCGGAGCACTTGCACGACGCGCCCGAACTCCGCTCACGCACGCTCTTTGCGACGCACTACCACGAGCTGGTTGCACTCGCGGCGAGCAAGCCGCGGGTGCGCAATGCGCACTTCGAGGTCCGTGAGTGGGGACACGATGTCGTGTTCCTGCGCCGCCTCGCGCAGGGTGGCGCGAGTCGCTCCTATGGCATCCAGGTCGCGCGGCTCGCGGGTCTTCCCGACGCGGTGATCACGCGTGCGCGCCAGTTGCTCGCAGCGCTCGAGGCGGGCGACTTCGCCGCGCGCGGTCGAAGCGCGCGCACGCCGCAGCTTGCGCTCTTCGAGACGTCCGCGCGTCCGCAGCCTGCCGCGCCCTCCACGCTGGAGCAGGGCGTCCTCGATGAGATGCGGCGACTCGACGTCGATCGCCTGGCGCCGCTCGATGCGCTGACACTTTTGCACCGGCTCGCAACGGTGCTGCGCAAGGGCGACGCGTCATGAGGGCGCGCGGGATCGCGACGGCCGTGTTGGCGTTGGCCGCATTGTCATCGCTCGGTGCGACGCGACCGGACGGTCTCGGCGATGTGCTCGATGTCCAGCACTGGTCGTATCCCGAGTTCAGCCGCGTTGTGATCCAGATCTCGGAGCCGGCCGAGACGACCGTCGGCGAAGTCCCAGCCGACGCGGATGGCGACAAGCCCGCGCGCTTGTTCTTCGACGTGCCGGGCATGTGGGCCGGGCGACGTTTCGCGACGCCGATCCGCGTCGGGGATGGCCTGCTGCGGCAGATCCGCGTCGGCCAGAATACGCTCGATACGGCGCGCGTCGTGCTCGATCTCGAGAGCTATGGGCGACACCGGGTGATGCAGCTCGCGGCGCCCGCGCGGATCGTCATCGATGTCTTCGCGCCGCTCGAGACGGCAGCGGGCGGCGGGCCGCGCAACGGCATGCGGCGACCGTCCCCCGAACGCGAGTCCGAGTCGTTGCCGGTGGAACTGCGCCCGGTTCGGGTGGTGGTGGTCGATGCGGGTCACGGGGGTCGCGATCCCGGCGCGCTCGGCGTCGGCGGGCTGCGCGAGAAGGACGTGACGCTCGCGCTCGCGAAGCGCTTGCGGAAGAGCCTGCGCGCACGCGGCTTCAAGGTCGTGCTGACACGTGATCGCGATCGCACGCTGTCGCTCGAAGCGCGCACGGCGATTGCGGAGGGCGCCGGCGGCGATGTCTTCGTCTCGGTGCACGCCAACGCATCGCCGCGAGTCGAAGCGGCAGGCATCGAGCTTTTTACATTGCAGCAAAACGCCGAGCGGCAGACGCTGCGGCTTGCGGCGCGCGAGAATGCCGTGGCGCCAGCGGAGGTCGATCCGCTCCAACGGCTGCTCGCGCATTTGCGCTTGTCGGAGGCGGGCGCGCGTTCGACGCTTCTTGCGAAACAGGTCCATCACGAAATCGCGGCAGGCATGGGCGAGCGCTGGCCCTCCGCACGCGAGCCGGCGCTCAAACAGGGACCCTTCTACGTGTTGTATCTCTCCGACATGCCGGCACTCCTCGTCGAGGCCGGCTTCGTCACGCATCCGGATGACGCGCGCCGGCTGCGCGATTCTGCGTATCTAGAAGCGATGGCGGAGGAGATCGCGCAGGGCATCGGGCGGTATCGCGACAAGGCGGCGCCCGTGGTAGCGGAGCGGCGCCCGTGAGTGCGACACCGGAAGCGGTACGCGTATGGCTCGCCGAGCTCGGCGAGCGGGGCCCCGTGCCGGACGGCGGCGAAGTCGACGTGCTGCGCAACGTGCGCGGCTATCTGGCCGCCGTGCGCGAACACCTCGCGGAGCTCCACCGCTCGTCGCGTGCGGGTTCGCGTGTGAATGGCCTGCACGCCGATCTGATGGATCGCCTCGTGCGGCGCCTCTATCGAATCGCCGAGAGTGAGCACTTCGCGCGCGAGGGTGTCGTCGCGTCGCGCGCGGCGCTGCTCGCGGTCGGCGGCTACGCACGCCGCGAGATGTCGATCCACTCGGACGTGGATCTGTTGCTGCTGCACGAAGGCGAACTCACGCCGTACGTCACGCGACTCTCGGAGCGCATCCAGCTCTGGCTCTGGGACGCGGGCCTCACGGTCGGCTGCGCGACGCGCACCATCGGCGACACACTCGAGCTGGCGCGCGCCGACAACACCGTCTTCACCGGCGTCCTCGATACGCGCTACCTCGCCGGCGATCCCGTCTTCTATCACGAGTTCACCGACGCGATCCGGCGCGAGCTGCTCGCCGACGTCGAGTACTTCGTCGAGCGCCAGATCGACAGCGCGCGGCAGCGACACGAGTCCTACGGCGAATCGCTCTATCTGTTGCAGCCGAACGTGAAGGAAGGCGCGGGCGGTCTGCGCGACTACCACGCGGCGATCTGGGCGATGCGCGCGGTGTTGCCCTCCGCGCGCGGACTCGACGATCTGCTCCATTACGGTTTGCTCACCGAATCCGAGATGGAGGACTACCAGGCCGCGCTCGATTTCCTGTGGTGGGTGCGCAACGAGCTGCATCTTCTCGCGAAGCGGCGCCAGGACCAGATGAGCTTCGAGGTGCAGGAGAAGGTCGCCGCTTCGCTCGGCTATCCCGATGGCGGTCCGGAGGCGCCGCTGCCCGTCGAGCTCTTCATGGGCGACTACTACCGCCACGCGCGCGCGATCCGTTCTTATTCCGAACTCGCGATCGAACAGTGTCGCGGTCGCGTGCGCCGTGCGCCGGGGACACCGCCGCGCGTCATCGAAACCGAGGGCGGCTTCCGCGTCGTCGGCGATCATCTGGAGATTCCGCACGCGGCGCATCTGCGCGAGAAGCCGCTGCGGCTACTCACCGCATTCGCCGTCGCGCAGCAGCACGACGTGCCGCTCTCGCGCACGGCCGAGCGCATCGTGCGCGAGAATCTGCACTTGATCGATGACGCCTATCGCCGCGATCCCGAGACGACCGCCGCGTTCCTGCGCATCCTCGACAGCGAGAAGCGCGTGATGCGCACGCTGATGACGATGAACGAGATCGGCCTGCTCTCGCGCTATCTGCCCGAGTGGGAACACATCGTCTGCCGCTGGCAGCACGTGATCTATCACACCTACACCGTCGATGTGCACTCGATCTTCCTGGTCGAGGAGCTGCGGCGCCTCTGGCAGGGCAAGTACGAGCGCGCGCTGCCCGATCTGACCGCCCTGATGAGCGATGTCGAAGATCGACCCGTGCTCTTCCTCGGCTGCCTGCTGCACGACATCGGCAAGGGCTTCGGCGGCGGTGATCACTCCGCCAAGGGAACCGAACGCGCGCGCGTCTGCCTGGGCCGCCTCGGACTCGACGCGGAGCGCGTCGATCGGATCCTCTTTCTCGTCCAGCATCACCTGACGATGTCGCACATCGGGCAGCGCCGGGATCTCGCGGATCCGAAGATGATCTTCGAGTTCGCGAAGCTGGTCGGGGATCGCACGAATCTGCGCAATCTCTACCTGCTCACCTTCGCCGATATGCGCGCTTCGTCGAAGGCAGGATGGAACGAGTGGCGCTGGGCGCTGCTGCGCGAACTCTTCGAACGCGCGGCGGAAGTGCTCGAGACGGGCGGCCCCGACGAAGGCGTTGCGATCGCGACGATCGAGTCGCGCGTCGCGACGCGGCGCGATGCGGCGCGCGACGAGCTGCGCGCACTCGGCGTCGCCGAGGCCAAGATCGACGGGTTCTTCGACGAGATGCCGCGTCGCTACTTCGTTTCGCACGGACCGCGCCAGATCGCGCGGCACGCGCGCAGCGTGCTGGCGTTCACCGAGGCCAAGGGTGTCGTGACGGCGGTGCGTGAGATGCGCGGCGGCTTCTCGGAGGTGATCGTCGTCACGCGCGACGTGCACGGGCTCTACTGGCGGGTTGCGGGGACGCTCACCGCGAAGGGCATCAACATCTTCGCATCGAACGTCTACACCACGCGTTCCGGCCTCGCGCTCGAGATCTACCGCGTGGCGACGCCGCCCGGCGTCGGCGAAGACCGCGACCGCACCTGGGCCGGCTTCGAGGAGAGTCTGCGCAGGGTGCTCGCGGGCGAGGTGCGCGTCGAAGATCTGGTGAAGCGTCGCCGCCGCCCGATCGGATCGGCCGAGACGCCGTCGCGTACGCCGCCGAGCGTCAGCATCGAGAACGACGAGTCCGACTTTTATACGATCGTCGATGTCTCGGCGAACGATCGGCGTGGTCTGCTCTACGACTTGACGCGCACGCTCGCCGAGCACGATCTCGAGATCTACATCTCGAAGGCGACGACGGTGCTCGACCAGGTGGCTGACACCTTCTATGTGAAGGACGCGCGCGACGAGGGATTCCAGAAGCTCGCTGACGCCGACCGGATCGAGGCGCTGCAGCGCGCGTTGCTGGAAGCCGCGCAGCTCGACGAGGCGGCCGATGGCTGAGTGCGAGACCACGCGATGAAGCGGAGCGTAGAGATCGCAGCGGCGATCGATGGCTTCCTGACACATCTGGCGGTCGAGCGCGGACTCGCGCGCAACACGCTCGAAGCCTATCGCCGCGATCTCGAACGCCTCGCCGTGCATCTCGCCGTCGAAGCCGTGCACACGCCCGGCGCGATCCGCCCCGAGCATTGGCGGGGCTTCGCGCTGGCGCTCGAGGCGGAGGGACTATCGCCGGCTTCGCGCACGCGCATGCTGGTGACTGCACGGCGCTTTGGAGCGCGCCTGCTCGCCGCCGGCGTGATCGCGCGCGATCCCGCCGAGGGACTCGCGACGCCGGGTCGCGGACTCCGACTTCCGCGGGTGCTGCGCCCGGATGAGACGGATGCGCTGCTCATTGCTGCCGCAGCAGGCGAGGGTGCCATCGCGACGCGCGATCGCGCGATGCTCGAGGTGCTCTACGCCGCCGGCCTGCGCGTGTCCGAACTCGTGGCGCTGCCGCTCGGTGGGCTCGATCGGCGCGCGGGGCTGTTGCGCGTACACGGCAAGGGCAGCCGCGAGCGCATGGTGCCGCTCGGCGAGCCGGCGCTGCTCGCGATCGAGGCGTGGCTCACGGAGGCGCGGCCGCTCTGGGCGCGGCGTGCGCGCCAGGGCAGCGACGCGGTGTTCCTGACTGCGCGCGGCACGGCGATGAGCCGGCAGAACTTCTTCGTGCGACTGCGTCAGCTCGCGCGCCGAGCGGACATCGCGATCGATCGCGTCTCCCCGCATGTGCTGCGTCACTCTTTTGCGACGGACTTGCTCGAAGGCGGCGCCGATCTGCGCGCGGTGCAGGCGATGCTCGGTCACGCGGATCTCGCGACGACGCAGATCTACACGCATGTGAGCCGCGAGGGACTGCGTGCGACGGTCGAAGCGCACCATCCGCGCGGCGCCGGGACGCGCACGCCGTGAAGGGCCCCGTGCTCGACGCGGTGCGACGCGGCCTTGCGCCTGGCGTCGTCGCGCTCTTCGACGCGGTGCTCGCCGAGGCGGAGCAACGCGACGTCGCGCTCTACCTGGTGGGCGGACCGGTGCGCGATCTGCTGCTCGGCCGCGGCCTGCGCGATCTCGACTTGATCGTCGAGCCGAGCGAAACGATTCCGCTCTCCGCCGAAGCGTTGGCGCGCGCTGCCGCGCCGGAAGGCACGCAGGTCGTGAGTCATGACCGCTTCGGTACGGTGCGCATCGAGGCGGCCGATGGCGCGCTCGATGTCGCAACCGTGCGTCGCGAGAGCTACGCGCGGCCGGGGGCACTTCCGAGTGTCGAGTCGGGAACGCTCGATGACGATTTGCGCCGCCGCGACTTCACGGTGAACGCGCTGGCCGTGCCGATCACCACGGCTGCACGCCGCGGCCGACCCGCGTTGATCGACCCGGAAAGCGGACGCGACGACGTTGCCAACGGTGTGCTCCGGATCTTCCATGCGGCGAGCTTCCACGACGACCCGACGCGCGCGCTGCGCGCCGCGCGACTCGGCGAGCGACTCGGCTTCCGCCTCTCGCGCGGCTCCCGAACGGCGCTGCGCGACGCAATCGGCGCCGGGGCGTTCTCCGCGGTGTCGGGCGATCGCTGGCGCCGCGAGTTCGAGAAGCTCTTCGAGGATGCGCGCAACGGACTCGATCCTGCGGCGGCGTTGCGGCGACTCGCCGAGTGGCATGTGCTCGGTGCGCTCGAGCCCGGTCTCGCGTTGCCGAACATCGCGATCCCTGCGTTGAGAAGACTCGGGCGCAGTCTCGCGGCGCCGCCGTTTCCCGCGGCGCGACTGCGACCCTGGGCGGCTGGCCTCGCTGTGTGGCTCGCCGAGCTCGACGCGACGTCGCGGCGGCGCACGCTGCGGCGCTTCGCGGTGCGCGGCGAGTTGGCGCAGCGCCTCATCGAGTTTCCGCGTCTGCGCGATCGCTGCTTGCGCACACTCGCGACGGCGCGCGGACGCGGTGCCGTCGATGCGTTGCTCGGCGGAATCGACGACGATCGCTTGCTCGCACTCTTCGTCTACGCGCCGCCGGCCGGTCGGCGCCGGCTGTTGCGATGGGCGCTCGAGGATCGCACGCGACGGCCGCCCGTCAGCGGTGGCGATCTCGTTGCCGCGGGGCTCACGGGTCCCGTCGTCGGCGCGGCGCTCGCGCGGATTCGCCTCGCGTGGCTCGATGGCACGGTGCACACGCGCGAGGAAGCGATCGCGCTCGCACGCGAGATCGGCGCGCGTCTCGGCCGTCGCAACGCGAAGCGTCCGCGCAAAGTGGCGAAGCGCGTGGCGACGAAAAGCGCGACCGCGAAATCGCAGAAAGCGGCGTTGCCGGCGCCGGACCCTTCGTCCATACTGCCGCCCGCCTCCCCACCGACACGGGCCCTCCACCCGGAGCGGCAATGACGAATCCCTCCGCAACGCCGCCGATCGCCGGAACCGTTGCGTCACTCTTCGAACCGATCACGGATGCAGGCTCCGCCTGCGCGATCCGGCTCTCCGCATTCGAGGGGCCGCTCGATCTGCTGCTGCATCTGATCCGCCAGAATGAACTCGAGATCACCGACCTGCCGATCTCGCAGGTCGCGAATCAGTACCTCGAGTATCTCGACGTGCTGCGTGAGCTGAACCTCGATCTCGCCGCCGAGTATCTGGTGATGGCCGCGACGCTGGCGTGGATCAAGTCGCGCATGTTGCTGCCGCCGGATGCAGAAGCGGAAGAAGAGGGCGGCGATCCGCGCGCCGAGCTGGTCGCGCGTCTGCTCGAATACCAGCGCTACCGCGAGGTGGCCGACACGCTGGGCGCGCGCCCGCTGCTGGGCCGCGAGGTCTTCGCCGCCGCGGGTGCGGCGATTGCGCTGCCGCCCGAAGGCGAGCGCGAGATCGAAGTGGGCCTGCTGCAACTCGTCGAGGCGCTGCGCAACGTGCTGCGCCAGACGCAGGCGAACGACTCGATCCACGAAGTCGTCGGCGAGCCAATCACCGTGCGCGAGCGGATGGTGCTGGTGATCGACGCGCTCGAGCGCTCCGAAGTGGTCGAGCTCGAGGATGTGCTGCGCGGTCTCGACGGCAGCCCGCCGACGCGCCCGATCATCGTCGCAACGTTCCTGGCGATTCTCGAACTCGCGAAGATCGCGACGCTGCGCATCTTCCAGAGCCTCGGCGACGCGGGTGCGCCCGAAGGTCCGATTCGCTTGCGCCGCGCGATCGATCCGAGCGCCGTGCCCGTGCCCGCCGAATCTTTTTAGTCGAGAAGGGGAGCCATGGAGCCGCAGGATCGACGCAGAGTTCTGGAAGCGCTGTTGCTCTCGTCGCCCGAACCGGTGACGCCGGCGCGCCTCGGTCGCATCGTGCCCGAGAGTTCGGCGCGCGAGGCACGCGAAGACATCGAAGCGCTGAATGAAGGCTACGCCGCGGAGAGTCGCGGCTTTCGCATCGAGGAGATCAGCGGCGGCTTCCAGTTCCGCACGCTGCCCGAGCTAGCCGACTTCGTGCAGCAGCTCGAGCCGGTGCCGCCGCTGCGCATGTCGCGCGCGGGACTCGAGACGCTCGCGATCATCGCGTACAAGCAGCCCGTCACGCGCGCGGAGATCGAGCATGTGCGCGGCGTCGATGCCGGGCCGTTGTTGCGCGGTCTGCTCGAACGACGGCTGGTGCGGATCGCGGGACATCGTGAAGTGCCGGGCCGCCCGATTCTCTACGCCACCACACCGCGCTTCCTCGAGGTCTTCGGTCTCGCGGGTCTGTCGGATCTGCCGACGCTGCGCGAGATCGAAGAGTTGCTGCGCGACCGCATGCCCGAGAGCGACGACGCGCCCGAGATGATCGCCGCGCCCGGCGGCGACGACGGCAACGAAGGCGATGCCTCGGCTGTCGCGCAGGACGCGGACGCGCCGCCGCAGACCCACTGAGTCGCGAGCGCCTGCAGAAGCTGCTGGCCGCAGCGGGGATCGCGTCGCGGCGCAGCGCCGAGCAGTGGATCCGCGCCGGTCGCGTGACGGTGGATGGTGTCGTCGCGGAGATCGGTGATTCCGCCGATCCCACTACGTCGCGCATCACGGTGAATGGCAAGACGCTGCACCTCGAGCGTCCGGTCTATTGGATCGCGCACAAGCCGCGCGGCGTGCTGACGACGACGAGCGATCCCGACGGTCGGCGCACCGTGCTGGAGTTGCTGCCCGCTGGTGGCCCGCGCGTATTTCCCGTCGGCCGCCTCGATCTCGATACCGAAGGGCTCGTGCTGCTCACCAACGACGGCGAGGTGACCCACGCGCTGCTGCACCCGTCGCTCGAGAGCGAGCGGGAGTACCGCGTGACGGTGCGGGGCCGCATCGGCGACGCGACACTGGATCGGATCGCGCAGGGCGTCGAGCTCGAAGACGGCATGACGGCGCCGGCGCACTTTGCGAAGGTCGGCTTCGAACGCGGCGCGGACGAGACCTCGTTCACGCTCGTGATGCACGAAGGTCGCAAGCGCCAGATCCGACGCATGATGGCGTTGCTCGGGCACCCGGTCGTGCGACTCGTGCGCGTGCGGATGGGGCCGCTGCTCCTCGGTCGTCTCGGTTCCGGCAAGGTGCGGGTGCTGCGCGCGGTGGAGATCGAAGAGTTGAAGGCGCATGCGCGCGCCTGTCTGCGAGGCGAGCCGAAAAAAGTGCGGCGGCAAGCAACCGGAAGCCGTCCGGTGCAAGCGCCCGCAGCCCGTCGCGAACGTGAAAAAAAGCCTCGCAAGCCGTCTCGTTCTCGCGATCGAAATGCTTGAATTCAAAGTGCTTTCGGGATTAGGATGGGCCTCTTTGAATGAGGTCCAGGGCGAATGCTGTTTCTGCTCCAACGCCCCCCGACTCGCCGCGGCGCCGCGCCGTCGCAACTGCTCGGCAAGCTGCTCTTTGGCCTCGGCCTGAGCTTCGCCACGGCCGCCGACGCGGGGTCGATCACCGGCGTCTGCCCCGACGGCAGCATCTTCGTCGTGCAGAATCCGGTGAACATCCCGTGCCGTGAGGCGCGCCGTATCGAGCCGCATCAAGTGCCGCCGATGCGACCCGAGAATCTGCCTCGCTCGTATCTGTGGGACGTGTATCGCGAGAAGCAGAACGAGAACAACCCCTACAACCTGGTCGATCGCGCGGCCAAGGTGCGCTCCTCGCTGGCGAAGGGCGGCTCCGCGCCGCCGGAGGAAGCGCTCGCTCCGCGTGAGGAACACGAAGGCGCGAGCGCCGCAGCGCCGCCGCAAGTCGCCTCCGCGCCGCCGAGCCGACCCGCGACGCCCGCGCCGTCGAAGCCCGAGTTGGGGCTCACCGACGGCGAAGTGCGCGACCTCTTCTATCTCGTCGAAGTGTCGCAACAGACGACGCCGGCCACCTTCGCGACCGAGGCGGGCGGACAGGAAGCGCTGCGCGTTTCGTTCGCGCACTCACAGGCCTTCGAGGCGCGCGTGCGCTCCGCGACGTCGGTCGATGGGCGCGTCGTGCTCTTCAGCGTGCAACCGAGCCAGCAAGACACCTTCCGCCCCAACTTCACCTTCGTGCAGGGCCAGACGTCGTTCCATCCGCAAGCGGGCGATGCGCGCCAGCTCGGCGTGTTGGTCGGCCGCCTCGGCGAGCTGAACAAGGACGACCTCGTGCTCGGCTACGCAGTGCTGCCGGGCAGCATCGACATCGCCCGTCCCGTGGATCTGTACTGGGACGACCGGCGACTCGCGGTGACGTTCCAGCGCTAACGCATGACCTCGCCGCTCGCGCGAGCCTTATGGGTGTCGCCGCTCGGCTCTGCCTCGCTACGCGGGAAAGTGGCGCCGTGGGCTCGCGGACTACGCACCAACCACCCCCCGCTACCCCTTCGCCCCGGGTAGCGTGGCAAAGCCGAGCGGCGCCTTCACCAAGCCGCGATCGAACCCGCAACCAACCCCCGCGGCCCCCTCGACCCGCGTAGCGAGGCAGAGCCGAGCGGCGCCTTCACCAAGCCGC
>JANNKU010000024.1:0-15275 GCA_031396445.1 Deltaproteobacteria bacterium
TGGCCGGTGGAGTACGCGCAGCTCGCGCCGTACTACGCCGAGAACGACCGCATGATGGGCGTCGCCGGTTTGGCGGGCGATCCCGCCTATCCGCCGAAGTCGGTGCCGCTGCCGCCGGTGCCGCTCGGCAAACTCGGCGAGACGATCGCGCGCGGCTTCAACGCACTCGGCTGGCACTGGTGGCCGTCGGACTCCGCGATCGCGACGCGCGAGTACGAAGGCCGCGCACCGTGCATCAACCTCGGGCCCTGCGTCACCGGCTGCGCGCAAGGCGCGAAGGGCAGCACCGACGTCACGTACTGGCCGGCGGCGCAGCGGCGCGGCGTGCGGATCGCAACACGGTGTCGCGTGCGCGAGATCACCGTCGCGGCGGACGGCAAGGCCGACGGCGTCCTCTACTACGACGCGGACGGCACGCTGCATCGCCAGCGCGCCGAGATCGTCGTCATCGCGTGCAACGGCATTGGAACGCCGCGCTTGCTGCTGAACTCGCGCTCGAAACTCTTTCCGGACGGCCTCGCGAATCGCAGCGGGCTGGTCGGCAAGAACCTGATGTTCCACCCGTACGGAATGATCGTCGGCGGTTTCGACGAGCGACTCGACGGCTACAAGGGACCGACCGGCTGTGGCGTGATGAGCCAACACTTCTACGAGACCGACCGCGCGCGCGGCTTCGTGCGCGGCTACTCGTTCGAGTTGTTCCGCGGCATGGGCCCCGTCTCGACGGCGCTCTGGGGCATGGCGTCGGGTCGGCTGCCGTGGGGCGAAGGGCACCATGCCGCCTACGCCGATGTGTTCGCGCGCACCGGTGGCGTGCTGGCGATCTGCGAAGACCTGCCGGAGCTGCACAATTGCGTGACGCTCGATCCCACGCTCACGGACTCGAACGGCATCCCCGCGCCGAAGATCAACTACACGCTCTCGGAGAATTCGCGACAGATGCTCGAACACGGCGTCGCGCGCGGCGTCGAGGTGCTCGAAGCGGCCGGCGCGAAGTGGACGCGCGCCGAATCGCCGCTGCGCGTCGCGGGTTGGCACCTGATGGGCACCGCGCGGATGGGCACCGACCCGCAGCGCTCGGTCGTGAACGAGTGGGGGCGCAGCCACGATGTCCGCAATCTCTTCGTGATCGACGGCAGCATCTTCGTGACGGCGGGTGCGGTGAATCCCACGTCTACGATCCAGGCGCTCGCGCTCTACATCGCCGACACGATGAAGAAGAAGCTCGCCAACCTGTTCGACTGAGCGCGCAACGAGAGGTCATGATCGATGAGCGACAGCAACGCGACCGCTGCGTTATCCGAAGCGGAACTCCGCACGCTCGCCGCTGTGCTCGATCTGATCATTCCGCCGAGCGGCGACGGCCGGATGCCGGGCGCGGGCGAAGTCGGGATCGGTGCGTGCATCGAGGCGATCGCGCGCCGCGAGGCTGGACTACGAGCCGTCGTGGTGGCGGGTGTCGCCGCGCTGGAAGCATTGGCGCGCAGCAGCGGCGCATCCGCGTTCGCGGCGCTCGGCGGCGAAGTGCGACTGGCGGCGCTTCAGGAGGTTGCGGTCGCGCAACCCGGCTTTGTGCCCAACCTCATCTTTCACACCTACGCCCACTACTACCAGCAGGGCCGTGTGCTCGAAGGCCTCGGTCTCGATCCGCGCCCGCCGTTCCCGACGGGCCACGTGCTCGAGCCGTTCGACGAGACGCTGCTCGATGGCGTGCGGCGACGCGCGAAGCTGTATCGCGACGCCTGATGGCGTCAGGCCATCAGTAGTCGATGCCCGACCAGGAGGGATCCCACAGTTCCGCCTGCAGCTCGGCGTTGGTGACATCGTCCTGCATCGCGCTCAACTCTTCCTGGCCGGAGAGCTGCCGGTAGCGCTCCATCTGCGCCTGCGAACCGACCCACAGGCACATGCACGCGCGCGGATCGGCGTAGAGGAAATACGGACGACCGCCCCGCATCACCCGCGTGAACGCGAGCGGCGGGAGCGTGCGCATCGACTCGATGCGCTGCGGCGTATCGGACGGGATCAGCGTGAAGCCGGCGGCGCGCAGCGTCGACGCGAGGTCGGTCGCCTCCGCGCGTGCCATATCGCCTTCGACGGTGGCGCAGCCGGTTGCGGAGAGCGCGATCGTCAGCGCGAGAAGAGCGATTCGTGCCATCGCGCCACCCTAGCTCAGCGCAGGGCGCGCGCGCAGCTTTGCGCCGGCGATCAGCGTCAGCCCGCGCGCGTCGAATGGGAGACTCGAAGGTTCTGGAACGGGCGTGGCATGGGTGACACCGCTGTCGGTCACGTGTTTCGATGTGATCTTCATCCGCGACCCGGCGCTCATCGCGGGGACGCCGCGGACGCGCTCGCGCTGCGCTCGTTCCGGACGAGCAGCACCGCCACGACCGCGTGCAGCAGGACGGCGGGCCAGAGCAGCAACCCGCTTGCGTGTTGGAACGCGCCGAGGTAGCCGAGGTAGAGCGCGATCAGCGCGTTGTAGACCGACATGCCGCGAAGAGGCGGAGATCCGCCCTTCGCGTGCGGCCCGCCGGCCAGCAAGCCAATCCCAGCGCAAGCAATGCGATGCCGAAGCAGCGCCCGAGCAGCGTCGCCACTCCCGAGACGTCCTCGCCGAGCAGCAGTCTGCCGGCGATCGAAGGGTCGATCATCAGGATCACGCCGGTGCCGACCTCGACGATCGAAGAGAAAGCGAGGACGTTTCGCTGGGTACCGAAGCTCGAGTTGCTCACGCGCATCGTCCGGGTCCGCTCGCGCCGGCTCCTAGTCGCTGACCCTCGCGACTGCTTCGGCCGTCGTCTTCTGCTGCGCCGCCGTCATCTGCGACGGCCCGAGCTTGAAGGTCAGCTGGTCGATCGTGCCGGTGAATCGGAACGGCAGTTCGTAGCTGCCGTCCACGCCCGAGCGTGTATCCACCCCGACGTCGAAGGTTTCGTCGATGGTCATCATCAGCGGAATCGAGTGGGCGATCGTCTTGGTGGCCATTTCCTTGCCATCCACCGTGAACACGCCGGTGCCACCTTTGCCGGGACCGGGACCGTCGTACTTGAAGTCGAACACGAGCGTGTGTTTCCCAGGCGCGAGCGCCCGACCGAAGAGATCCTCGCCGACGATGGCGCCGACGCCGCCTTCCCAGCGGAATCGCTCCATGTCGAGCAGGTTGTAGACGAAGACCGGCTTGCCGTTTTGCAGGAACATTGCGTAGCCGCCGAAGCGTCCGCCGAGCGTCACGATCATGCCTTCCGCACCGCCTTCGGGAACGGTGATCTCGGCCGTGATCGTGTAGTCCTTGTTCATGATCTCGGGGGCGTTCCCGAGAGGGATGCCGGAATTCTCACCCGTGTAGGTGAAGAGCGTCCGCCCGGCGACTGCGCTCGGTCGCGGCGTCAGCAATCGGGAGAAGGCCGTGTTGTCGAGGGGCAGGACGTTGTACTTCGCCGCCTCGGTGACAAACACCGCCTGGAGTTCCTTGAGCTTCTCGGGATTCTTGGCGGCAAGGTCGTTGTTCTGCGTGAAGTCTTCGTCGAGGTTGTAGAGCTCCCACTTGTAGCCATCCACGACACTCGGCAGCTTGCCGGTCGCCAGGTCCCAGGGCGGGGCAAAGGGCGTTGTGTTTGCAATCCACCCGTTCTGATAGATCCCGCGGTTGGCAACCAGCTCGAAGTACTGCGTCGTACGGGTAGAGGGTGCCTTCGCATTGGCCTGATCGAAGGTGTAGGCCATGCTCAAGCCTTCAATGGGCCTCTGCGCAATGCCGTTCACCGTAGTCGGCGCCTGGATGCCCGTGGCTTCGAGCAGCGTCGGCACGATATCGATGATGTGGTGGAACTGGTTGCGGATTGCCCCGACGTCTTTGATGTGGCCAGGCCACGAAATCGCCATGCCGTTCCGCGTGCCACCGAAATGCGACGCCACCTGCTTGGTCCACTTGAAGGGCGTATTGAACGCCCACGTCCAGCCCACCGACATGTGCGGGTAGGTCTTGTCCGTTCCCCAGTCTTCCAGATGCAAGAGCTGCAGGGCTTCCGGGGCTTTCAGGATTCCGTTGTAGGCGGTGAGTAGGTTGAAGGCACCCGTCAGCGTGCCTTCCGGACTGGTTCCGTTGTCACCGCAGATATAGATGATCAGGGTGTTGTCGAGTTTGCCCATGTCCTGAACGGACTGGATGACGCGCCCGATCTCGTCATCGGTGTAGGCGGCGTAGCCCGCGAACACTTCCGCCTGCCGTTCGAAGAGTTGCTTCTCCACCAGGGAGAGCGAGTCCCACTTCGGAATCGAGTCCGGCCACGGGGTCAGTTGCGCATCCGCCGGGACGACGCCGAGCCGCTTCTGGTTGGCGAAGATCACGTCGCGCAGCTTTTCGTAGCCCATGCTGAACTTGCCCTTGAACTTCGCGACCCATTCCGCTTTCGGCTGGTGCGGCGAGTGGGTGCCGCCGGGTGCGTAGTAGACGAAGAACGGCTGGTCGGGCGCGGCCGCGTTCAGATCGCGCATGTGCTTGATGGCCTCGTCGGCCATGTCGGTGGTGAGGTTGTAGTCGGGCTTGCCGACGAATGGAAAGATCTGTGTATGATCGCGAAACAGGAAGGGCGTCCACTGATCGGTTTCGCCACCCATGTAGCCGTAGAAGTAGTCGAAGCCCATTCCCGACGGCCACTGGTCGAAGGGCCCCGCCGTGCTGAGCTGAAACGCCGGTGTGTTGTGGTTCTTGCCGAACCAGGAAGTGGCATATCCGCTGGCCTTGAGGATGTTGCCGATCGTGGCGTTCTCCACGCCGATGACGGAGTCGTAGCCCGGATAGCCCGTGGACAACTCCGAGATCACGCCGGTAGCCACGGAGTGATGGTTGCGGCCGGTGATCAGCGCGGCTCGCGTGGGCGAGCACAGCGACGTGGTGTGGAAGCGCGTGTAGCGCAAGCCCGCGTTGGCGATGCGGTCCATCGCGGGCGTCGGGATCACGCCGCCGAAGGTGCCGGAAACGCCGTAGCCCTGGTCGTCGGTCATGATGAGCAGGATGTTGGGCGCGCCCTTGGGCGGTGTCACGCGGGGCGGCCACCAAGGCGTGGAGTCCGTGGCGCTTTCCTTGATCACACCACCGAACGGCATCGGGGGCGGTGGAATCTGTTTCCCGTCGATCGCGACGGTGGCGCTCGGCGAGCCCAGGGTACCCGTGACCTGTTGTGCAGCGACCGGCGCAGCGGCGAGCGTGGTGGCGATCAGGACTATCGCGATCTCCGCGACGACTCTCTTTGCTCTCGGTTCGCGCTTCATCCGCTGTGCTCCCTTGCTGATACCAAGCGGGCTTTATCGCATAGGACACTCGAAGGTCGCAAACGGACGAGTAAGGGAATCCGACCGACGGTTCGACTCACACCGCCTCGCTGGTAGAGTTGGCGGATGGCAGAGCAAACGCACCCGCCGCGAGACTTTGATGCAGTCGTCGTCGGAGCCGGTTTCGCCGGCCTCTACATGCTCCACCGTCTGCGCGGGCTCGGACTCTCCGTGCGCGTCTTCGAGGCCGGCACGGGCATCGGCGGCACCTGGTTCTGGAATCGCTACCCCGGCGCGCGCTGCGACATCGAGAGCCTCGAGTACTCGTATCAGTTCTCGCACGAGCTCCAGCAGGAGTGGGAGTGGAGTGAGCGCTTTGCGACACAGCCGGAGATCCTCCGCTATCTCGAGCACGTCGCGGACCGCTTCGAGTTGCGCCGCGACATCGAGCTCGCGACGCGCGTTCGCTCTGCGCACTTCGACGACGCAACGGCGCGTTGGGCGATCGAGACCGACGGCGGCTCCGTCTCGGCGCGCTTTTGCATCATGGCGACGGGCTGCCTGTCGTCGACGAACACGCCCAACTTCCCCGGCATCGATCGCTTCGCAGGCGCCACCTACCACACGGGTCGCTGGCCGCACGAAGGTGTCGATTTCTCTGGCAAGCGCGTCGGCGTGATCGGCACCGGCTCGTCTGCGATCCAGTCGATCCCGCTGATCGCCGAGCAGGCCGCGCATCTCACCGTCTTCCAGCGCACGCCGAACTATTCGATCCCGGCGCACAACGCGTCGCTCGATCCCGAACAAGTGCGGAGCGTGAAGGCGGACTACGCGGGCTTTCGGCTCGAGAACAGCCAGCGCCCCTTCGGCGCGCGATTCCCGGTAAACGAGAAGTCGGCGCTGCAAGTCGATGCCGCGGAGCGTCTGCGTGAGTACGAAGCGCGCTGGCAGCAGGGAGGACTCGGTTTCTTCACGTCGTTCAACGATCTGATCGTCGACCGCGCGGCCAACGACACGGCTGCCGATTTCGTGCGCGACAAGATCCGCGCGATCGTGCGCGATCCGGCCGTCGCCGATGCGTTGTCGCCGAAGCAGGTGATCGGCTGCAAGCGCCTCTGCGTCGATACCGGCTACTACGCCACCTTCAACCGATCGAACGTGACACTGGTAGACGTCGGCGCCACGCCGATTGAAGAGATCCTGCCGACGGGCCTGCGCACCACACGCGCCGCATACGAACTCGATTGCATCGTCTTCGCGACGGGCTTCGATGCGATGACGGGCGCCGTGCTCTCGATCGACATACGCGGCAAGGCGGGTCGCACGCTCCGCGACAAATGGGCCGAAGGCCCGCGCACCTTCCTCGGACTCGGCACCGCGGGCTTCCCGAATCTGTTCCTGATCACCGGTCCCGGCAGCCCATCCGTGCTCTCCAACATGGTTCCGTCCATCGAGCAGCACGTGAACTGGATCGCCGACTGCATCGCCTACCTGCGCGCGCAGGGACGCGAGCGCATCGAAGCGACGCCCGCCGCCGAAGACGCGTGGGTCGCGCATGTGAACGAGGTTGCGAACCTGTCGCTCTACCCGAGCTGCAACTCGTGGTACCTCGGCGCGAACGTTCCCGGCAAGCCGCGCGTGTTCATGCCGTACCTCGGCTTCCCACCCTACGTGGAAAAGTGCAATGAGGTGGCGGCGAAGGGGTACGAGGGGTTTGCGCTGGGGTGAGTGGCGTGAAAGTGAAGGCGGGGGCCATGACCAGGTTGCGCGTGCGAAGTGGGAGACACCTCGAGAGCCACCGGACGAACCGCGTCGGTTGGCTCCGCGCATCCGTGCTCGGTGCGAATGACGGGATCGTATCGACGGCGAGTCTCGTGCTCGGTGTCGCAGCCGCTGCGGGATCCCGCGGCGAGGTGCTGACTGCGGGCGTCGCCGGGCTCGTAGCCGGCGCGATGTCGATGGCTGCGGGCGAGTACGTCTCGGTGAGTTCGCAGCGCGACACCGAGCACGCCGACCTCGAGCGCGAGCGCGGCGAACTCGAGCGCGATCCCGTGGCCGAGCACGCTGAACTCGCGAAGATCTACGAGGGTCGCGGTCTCGACGCGGAGACGGCGAAGCGCGTCGCCGAGCAACTGATGGCGCGCGATGCGCTTTCCGCGCACGCGCGCGACGAACTCGGTGTCACCGAAGCGTTGGCGGCGCGGCCGATCCAGGCTGCGCTCGCCTCCGCGGCCAGCTTTGCCGTCGGCGCCGTGATGCCACTGATCGCTGTAGCCGTCGCTCCGAGTGCGAGCCTGATCCTGATCGTCGGCGGCACGTCGCTGGTTTTCCTCGCGATCCTCGGCGCGCTCGCCGCGAGCGCGGGCGGAGCCAAACTGGGCGCCAGCGTTGCGCGCGTCGTGCTCTGGGGCGCGCTCGCGATGGCGATCACGGGGGCCGCGGGGCGCCTTTTCGGAGCGACCGGCTAGTCGACTAGATCTCGCGCAAGTAGCGCCAGCCGGCTTCGAGGAAGAGCAGGCGATGGCGAGCGCCAGGCGTCTCGGCGTCGCGCGACTCCCAGCCCGCGTCGCCCGGATAGAGCGACGCCATGCCGCCGCCGGTCTTCACGATGCGCGGGAGGTACACGGTCGGCTGTCGCGCGGCCGCTGCTTCCATCGCGTGACGCGGCGAGCCGTGCGCGGCGAGCGCGCTGAGCGTCACGAAGGTCGGCGGCGGTAGCTCGATTTCCTTGGCGCGCTGCGCAGCGAGCGCGGCTTCGGCGCTACACCAGCGATGCTCGTGGATCTCGCCGCCGTCCACGCGCACCTCGTCGCGCCCGATCTCGGCGACATAGAACCACGTTGCGAAGCGTCGCGGCTGACCTTCGGGCGTTGTCCAATGCGAGAGCTGCACGAGCGCCGCGGGATCGAGATCGAGCCCCGCTTCCTCGCGCGTCTCGCGCACCGCGGCGCGACGCGCGCCGGCTTCGTCTTCACTCTCGCCCGCATGCAGATCGACGCGACCGCCTGGGAAGACCCACGCGCCGCCGTGGAACGCGAGCTTCGAGTTGCGGCGCAGCAGCAACACCTCGAATGCGTCGCGCGCTTCGCGCAACAGGATGACGGTGGCGGCGGGGACTACGGCAATGGCTTCGCTCATCGTGGCGAGGATACGCTGGCGGGACGCGGAAGCGGATGTCGAGGTCGAGCGTGCTCGGCCTCGGCTAGCCTACGCCGTCGTGCACATTCGAAACATCGCACTCGGCTTCGGCATGCTGGCCGCCGCGTTCGTGTCGAGCACGGATGCGCTGGCCGCGTCGGGTCGCGTCTTCGGCTGGGGCTATCGAGCCTACGAGCAGATCCCGGCCGAGGACGGACCGACGGCGCAATTCGCGCTCCGCGCCTACGGCGGATGCGCGATCCAAGCGGGAACCGGAGCAGTCGTCTGCTGGGGCGAAGACAGCGAAGGTCAGTCGACGCCGCCTGCGAGCGTTGATGGAACGGCGGGCGCCGCTACCGCCATTGCAGTGAACGACTACACGAGCTGCGCCATTCGCGCAGAGACTGGTGAAGTCGTTTGCTGGGGTGGGGACGACTTCGACATCACGACCCCACCGGATTCCGTCAACGGCATTCTCGGCACAGCCACCGATCTCGCCATGGGATTCCGCCACGCCTGTGCGATTCAGGCGGGCACTGGCATCGTCGTGTGTTGGGGCAACGATTACGGCGGGCTCGGCGTTCCAACGGCCGAAGTGAATGGCGTCCTCGGAACGGCGACCCAGATCGAGGGCCATCGGCGCCGCGAAGAGACTTGCGCAATCCGGACAGGTACGGGTGCAGCGTTTTGTTGGGGCCCCGGCACCGGCTTCCGGCCCCCGAACTCCGTGAACGGTGTCGACGGGAATGCGGCCGCAATCTCGATGGGCTTCCCCTCGAACTATCCGCAGGGCTATCCCCCGACGACCTGCGCGATCCAGGCCGAGACCGGCGCCGCGATCTGTTGGGGCTCGCTCTCCGCGTCCGTCCTCGTGCCGAGCTCGGTGAATGGAACGCTGGGCACAGCGACGGAGATCGCGGCGGGGTACGACTCCGCCTGTGCGACTCGAGCGGGCAGCGGCGCGTTCGTGTGTTGGGGAAACGCGGCCTCGCTCCGTACTCCGCCGACCACGGTGAACGGCGCGGCGTTCTTGCCCACGTCGATCTCCCTGGATGGCGGCGGCGCGTGCGCTCTCCAGGCGACGACCGGCGAAGTGGTGTGTTGGGGATCGAGATTCGAGCCCCGGCCCGTTGCGTTCCCGCCACCCGCGATCGGCGGCGTGGCCGGCGCCGCAACCGCGATCGCCGCCGGCAGGGTGCACGCCTGTGCAATCGAAGCGGCGACCATCTCCGTTCTGTGTTGGGGCGACACCCGCTACGGTCGGACCGCGCCGCCTGCAGCCGTCAACGGAGTCGCAGGCACGGCGCACGCGATCTCGGTGGGCGACGGTCACAGCTGCGCGATCCAACTCGGAACGAGCGCAGTCGTTTGTTGGGGCTACGACGGCGATGGCCGCGCGACGCCGCCCGCTTCGGTGAACGGCACCAGCGGCACCGCGTCCGCGCTGGCCTCGGGCTACTACCACAACTGCGCGATCCAGGCGGAAACGAGCGCCGTCGTCTGCTGGGGCGCGAACGAAGGCCCGCCCGCCGACGACTACTACGGCCAGGCCACGCCTCCCGACTCCGTGAACGGAACAAATGGCACGGCGACGGCGATCGCATCGGGCTACCTGCATAGCTGCGCGATCCAAACGGAAACGAGCGCCGTCATCTGCTGGGGTGCGAGCCGATTCGCGAATCCCTATGAGCCCATTCTCGACGGGCGGGCAACGCCACCTGCGACCGTCGATGGAACGAGCGGCACCGCGATCGCGATCACGACGGGAGGCGGACATAGCTGCGCGATCCAGACTGGCACGCATGCAGTCATCTGTTGGGGCGCCGATGGCGGTGGGCAGTCGTCACCACCCGACTCGGTGAACGGGATCGCGGGCGGCGCCTCTCGAGTCTCGGCGGGTAGCAGCCATACCTGTGCGATCCAGGTCGGCACGGACGCGGTGATTTGCTGGGGATCGTGGGCCGAAGAGACGACGTCACCGCCTGGCGTGAATGGTGTCGATGGCACGGCGATCGCGATCGCGAGCGGGAACGGTTTTTCTTTCGCCATTCAGGCGCCGGAGCCAAGGGCGGCGGCAAGCTGCGCCGCTGCGCTTCTCGCGCTCGCTGCGATCACTCGCCGCCGAGCGCACCGTCGTGACACACCAGCGGGTCGGAGGCTTCCTCGCCGCTGCTCCAAGCGAAACGCGGGAACGTCATCGCGGGCAGGCTAGTGGGGGGAGG
The DNA here is from genome assembly GCA_031396445.1 of Deltaproteobacteria bacterium. Classification (GTDB taxonomy): domain Bacteria; phylum Myxococcota_A; class UBA9160; order UBA9160; family PR03; genus PR03. The sequence goes on from JANNKU010000024.1 coordinate 10,635, forward strand.
TCGGCGCAACAATCAGCGACGGTGATGCTGAGTCGAGCCGCTACGGTCCCACCCCGCGCATGCAACACGCCGAGTTCCGCGACCGCCGCCTCGTGGAGGTGTACGACGCCGAGTGCCGGTGGTCGCGCGACGACGACTTCTTTCTGTCGGTCGTCAACGGAGCCGGCGCAGCTCGCGTGCTCGACCTCGGTTGCGGGACGGGGCGACTGGCGCTCGGCATGGCGCGCGCCGGTCACAGCGTGACGGGAGTCGATCCAGCTCGCGCATCGCTCGACGCCGCGCGGGCCAAACCGGGCGCGCACGCGGTCACCTGGGTCGAAGGCATGTCGTCGGTACTTCCCGACACTGCATTCGACGTCGCCGTGATGACCAGCCACGTTGCGCAGTTCCTCGTCACCGACGAGGAGTGGACGCGTACGCTCGGGGATCTCTCGCGCGCTCTTGTCCCGCGCGGCTCGCTCGCCTTCGACACGCGCGATCCGCGCGCTCGCGCATGGGAGCGCTGGAACCCGATCGACTCCGAGCGACGGATCGCGCTGGCGGACGGCCGCGTCGTACGTGTGTGGACCGAGGTGACGGGGATCGAAGACGGCATCGTCCGCTTCACGCACCACTACGAGTTCCCCGACCGCGCAGAGCTACAGAGCACCGCGGCGCTGCGCTTCCGTAACGAGGAGGAAGTGCGCGCGTCACTGCACGATGCCGGCTTCTCGATCGGGGCCATCTACGGCGGGTGGAAGCGGGAGCCGGTTGGCGATGGAGATGGCGAGCTCCTGGTGATCGCGCACACGTGATCCGTCGGACGGAACGGCGTAGTCACTTCGATACGTCGGGCGTGCTGAGGAAGCTCTTCGAGGAGAAGGTGAAGTGTGCGCGGCTACGCGCGCTCCGCGAGTCGGCAGATCGCGTCGATGCGATCGAGGACGATCCGGGCGCGCGCGGCGGACGCGGTCGGCATGCCGCGGGTCATCGCGCCCTCCTCCGCGGGAAACGCGTATCGAACGCCCTGCGTCAGGAACTCGTCGAGCGCCGCGTAGATCGGCTTCACACCCTGGTCCGGACTCCGGCTCGCGAGTCGAGCCTTGATCGCGCGCCCGATTCCGCCCGAGATCTCCCGGCGCTCCTGCCCAGCTCCTTGGCCAGGACGAGCTGCGCAAAGCGCTCGCCGGGGTGGGCGCCCAGCTTCAAGCGAATCACGACCTGTCGGGGGGAGCAGTATGCATTTTTTGCATATTGCTTCCTGAAACCGCTTCGCCCTCGGAGAACGCGTTGCGCAGATGCCGCGAGATGGCGGACTGAGCGCGTGCGCAATGACGCCTTTCAGGGTCGCTTGCGATTCTTCCTCTGCTTCGACGCGCTCTCTGGAAGGCGCGAGAGGAAGGCGTCTCTCACCCTTCCGAGGGCCGCCACTGGATCAAAGGAAGCGCCGACCGCGAGCAGTGGCGGCACATCACTGAGGAAGACCTCGTCATCGATCTTCGCGGCGAGGTTCGCTTCGAATTCCATGCGCGTGACGCGGCCGCCGTCATTCTCCAGGTAGCGCGTGAAGCAGCCGACGACCTTCTCGGCATCGAGGCCCGCGATTCGGGTGAGCGCCTCCGAGAGATCGAAGAGGTCTCGCCCCTTCTTTCTCTGGTAGAGCGCTCGCAGCTTCGTACCCAGCAGCTCCTCTGGCTCGTAGGTGAGCACGTCCGCTGCTCCGCTGTGCCAGGGGCTGCCGACTTGAAAGCGAGCTCGACGCGGGGCGAGCACAGAGAAGTGTTCCCGCGTGTTGGTCTCCACCTTGAGCTTGAGCGGGGTGATCGGCTTCGTCTCCGATTCGAAGCGGTAGACGAAAGTCACACGGCCCTGGCCCTGCTTCCACTGCGGCTTTCCGAGCCACAGGTCCAGCCGGGCACGCACGGCATCCATGACGGGCCCGATCGGCCCCGCGTTGACCTGCACCAGATCGATGTCTTCCGAGTAGCGGCTCGGTTGGCTGAAGTGGAGCTTGTGCAGGGCCGTGCCCCCACGGAACGCGACCTCGCGCGCAAGCAACTCGTCCCCGAAGAGCTCGACGATCGCCCGACAGATGACGAGGTCTTGTTCGACCTGCGCGTCCGTAGACCAGGGTGCTTTCGATCTCCACGCAGTGATGTGTGCTCGCGGGATCATGTTTCCGCTTCGACCTGCTCGTTCACGAGCACGCGCCAGCGAGCGTCCCTCGCCGCACCGTGCGCGGGACGATCGGATCGGAGAGGCACGAAGCGGGGACGCAACGATGCGATCCACGCCGCGAGCGCGGCCCCGACCTCACCGGCGCCGACCTGCTCGAGCAGGTAGCCAAGACGCTGCGCGGTGTAGACATCACCTTCGGCTTTCGCGATGTCGGCGAGCCGCTCTGCGTCCATCTTCTCGGCAAGCTCGGCGAGCACGGTTGCTGCGTTGCCGAGGTGGCCGGCGGCCTGGAGATATCGAAGCAGGTCGAGAGCCGTCGCTTCCGGTGTGGAGACGCGAATGGTGCCCGTCTCCGTCCTCATCTCGATCGTCGGGGTGCGTTCGATACCGCGCTTTCGGAAGAAGCGCAGACGGGCGCGACCCACGATCGCAGGACGAAGTTGTTCGTTGGTGACGACCTGGAACTCCTGCGGTTGCTGGTGCGCCGCTCCGTGAAGAGCCGCCGCACTGAGGAGCCCGACGTAGTACGGCTGGCCGGAGAATTTCATCAGGTCGTCGATGAACCAAGCTGCGGGTGGCGCCCCGGCGTCACGATATTCCACGGGCACGATGACGAAGAAGCCACGGCGGACCGCGGCGAGCCGGCGCTTGGCCACCAGCCTCTGCACGGCCTTCTTCAACGCCTCGCCCGACACTCCCAAAGTTGCAAACGCTTGCTCGCGACTCAACACGTAACGCCCGCTCGCCTGGTACGAGTCGACCAGCGCCGAGAGCGTCCCGCGACCGATCTGCTGATCGGTAGGCGTGACGGGACGAGGTTTGGCCCGTTTTGAGTCCATGGATGCGGAGGGAAGAATGCTTGGGCCAGGATGAATTCGCAATAGGTATTCATATCGGGACTAGAGTAGTCCCTTTTTAACTACTAAAAGAACGTCTCGGATGCAGGAACTCGACTTTTCAAGCGGGAGTCGTTTCAGGATCACGAGGGTTCTGCGTATCCGGATGACTCACCTGGAGCCAGCGTCGCTCCGTTCGCGGTGGACGATCGGTGTGTTCACGACGAGTGAAATGCGCAGGAGACAACGGACCTTCGAGGTCGACGCGATGATGAGGCGGGCATGAGGGAAGGAGTGGCCTCCGAGGACGTGGAAGCGTTCGCCTCCTCACTCGATTCGCCGAGCGTTGTCGAGCGTGATCCTCGATAGCGAGATGTCGAGTGCGTCGTCGGGGACGCTGTATCGCGTAGAGGAGTAGAGGTGGAGTGCGAAGCCGAGTCGAACGCTCATTGCGGAAGGATCGCAGATAGAGGCACGTCACGGGCACTGGGATTCATTCGATGATCGCGAAGCTAGTTCGGGAAATTCAGGCTGCTGTGAGACAGTGGCGGGCGTCCACTCATCCTCGGAAGGTGAAGGTCGGACGCGCTCTCAGCCGAGCGCGCCGCTCGCCCTGAGCTTCGCAATCCGCTCCGCGTCGTAGCCGAGCACCTTCGCGAGCACCGCGTCCGCGTGCTCGCCGACCGTCGGCGCCTTGCTCGGCTCCGGCAGTGTCTCGCCGAGGAAGCGCACCGGGAACGGCAGCATGTCGGCGCCGTGTCGCTCGTGCGTGTACCACGGGAAGCGATCCTGGAATTGCGGGTCGTCGGCGATCGTCTTCGACGTGTTGCAGGGCGCGATCGGGAAGTTCTTCTCGTTGCCGAACGCGATCCACGCGGCGGAGGTCTTCGTCGCGAAGATCGCGCGCAGCTCGCGCTGCAGTTCGCGATTGCCGCGCGCGTGGTCGGCGTACTTCGAGCCGGGCCAACGTTCGAAGAGTTCCGCGCGGCCGACGGCCTCGCAGAAGTTCTTCCAGAACGCCTGCTCGCTCGCCATGAAGAGCACGAAGCCGTCGCTCGATTCGTAGATCTGGTAGCGGACGCCTTCGCGCATGCCGGCGGTGCCGGGCGCGCGACGCTCGAAATTGTCGGCCTTGTTGCCAGTGACTTCGTCAGCCGGGCGCTCGTACGCCTTCCAGCTTTCGATCCGATACCAGTCCATGTACGCGGCGGCGTCGCTCTGCCCGAGCTCGAGCGCGCAGCCTTCGCCGGTTGCGCGCGCGCGGATCACTGCGGCGAGGATCGCGAGCGCGCCGATCAGCGGGCCGGCGTGGATGCCGATCGACGCGTGTTCGGGGATGTAGGTGAAGCCCTCTTCGTCCTTGGCGACACCGACGATGCCGGCCCAGGTGTCGAAGGCAATGCCGTGCGCGGGAAGATCCTTGTACGGCCCCGTCTCGCCGTAGCCCGAGAGGTTGCAGAAAACGAGCTTCGGGTTGACCGCGCGCAGCTGCTCGAAGCCGAGACCGCGCTTCGCGAGCGAGCCGGGACGCATCGCTTCGACGACGACGTCCGCGCCGCGCACGAGGTCGAGGTACACCGCGATGGCTTCTGGCTTGCGCAGATCGAGCACGATCGATTGCTTGCCGCGATTCACGTGCAGGTGCATC
>JANNKU010000059.1:0-32413 GCA_031396445.1 Deltaproteobacteria bacterium
CGCTGGTCCTGCGAATCGGCGGTGTGCGAGAGCTTCTTGCGGAAGGTGTAGTGGGCGTGTTCGAGCGCGCGCATCAGCGGCGCGTGCGTCGCGACGTTCAGCGTCTCGAGCCGGTACGGATTGCGCGCCGGGTCGAGCGCGAGCGCGAGCGCCTCGGCGTCGTCGAGATCGGAGCGGCCGAGCACATGGCGCACCGCGTCGGCCACCACCGCGGGCGAGCGCGTGCCCCAATCGACGAGACGCGCGCGCAGCCCGCCGAGCGACTTGTCGAAGGCTTCGAGGGCCGCCGCGTCGCCGACACCGGCAGGCGCCAGCGTGTTCTCGGGGATCGCCGCGTCTTCGAGTGCGGGCTCGCCCACTTCGCGAAAAAAGGACGGATCGAGTTTCTCGACCACGGCGACCATGCGGCCCACCACGTCGCGCGCTTCCGCAGGCGCGTCGCAGGCGCCGGCCATCCTGCGGAGCCGGTGCAGCACGAGACCGGATACGGTGTAGACCATCGCGGTATGGCAGGCGATCGGCAGCACATAGCGCGCGGTCTCGATCGCCTTCTTCTCGGCTTCCTTCGCGACGTTCTTCCCGAACGCCTGATTCTTGCGCCGATCGAGGTGCCAGAGATCGTGCAGGATCCCGTTCGTCGCGGGCAGGAGCCGCGCAGTCAACGCGCGATACGACTCCCACGAACGCGCGACGCTCGCCTCGAAGACCGCGCGCGCCTCCGGGCCGAGCGCTTGCGGCACGTGCGCGCGCGCTTCATCAAGCTTTACGTAGCGCTGGCTCTGCTGCTCGGTGTTGTAGAACGGGAACGCGTGCAGGAAACACCAGACGAGCTGCCGCGAAATGCCCGACAACGCGAACTCGAAGGTCGCGTGCTGGTAGACGGTGTGGTGACCGCCCTGGAACGTCAGCGGACCGATGTTGCGGCGCTGTCGATCGGTGATCTCATCGACTTCGATGACGCGCGGCGAGTAGCAAGTGCGCGCGGCGGCGATCGCGTCGTCGTAGGGACGATCGAACCAATTCCGCAGCCGGACCTCGGGCCCGCCGTCGATGACGTCGCCTCGCGTTGCGGGACGAACGGCGCTTGGATCGAAGAGATCGACGCTCGCCAAGCAGGACTCCAACCAGGTCAGGACAAAGTGGGTCAGGCCATACTGGCAGAGCCCCTGTTCACGAGCAACGCCGGCGAGCGATAGGCAATCGTCTTCCCAATTTGGCGAGCTCGCGGGCCCTGCGCGCCGTGTCACCATGCGGCAGCGACGACTCCAAACACAGGTTTGCACGATTCCATTCCCATGCGGCGCGGCGTGTTTGGGCGGTGGCCGTGCCGTCTGCCTGCGCAAGCGCGGTGGATCACCGCTTTGCTTGGCATACGGATTGCGCCTTCTGCACAACGGATTGGTGTGCCCCGCGTCCGGGGCGACCGGAGTCGAACGCGAACACGCCATGGCGAAACTTTGGATCGTGCATCGAGACCCGCGCTGGCGGGAAGCGCTCGTCGCGATGGCGGGCCCCCTCGATGTGCTCGCCGGCGATCCGAGCGAGGTGACGCGCTTTGATGCGACACAGCCACCGCGCGCGGTGTTGCTCGGCGTGGCGGGCGATTTCGAAGCCGAGCTGGAGTTCGCGCACCGCTTCGCTCCGCAACTCGGCGGCGCCGCGTGGGTGCTGCTCGCGCGACCGCTCGATGCGCCCGAAGTCGCGCGACTCTTCGATGCGCTGCCTTCGACGCTGGTGCCGATCGCGAGCGACATCGCGCTGCTGCGTCGTCGCGTGCGCGCCGCACTGGCGCGGCGTCCCGCTGCGGCGCTCACCGCGCGCCATCGACGCGACGCGATCGCAGCGCGCTTCAGTCGCTGGCTCGGCGATCTCGACTTGCCCGCGCTGCTCGCCGCAACCGACCCCGCGCGCGCCGCGCTGCCGCTGCTCGTGCGCGGTGAGCCTGGCACCGGCCGCGCGCTGCTCGCCCGCTATCTGCACGCGATGACGGCGGCCGACGCGACGGCGCCGTTCGCGGCGATCGCGTGCGTGCGCGGCGCCGATCCGCTCGCGCTGCTCGCAAAGCTCGCGCCCGAGACCGGTGAGATTCCGAGTGCGGGCGCGCTGACGATTTGCCTCGAAGATGTCGATCACCTCGATCCCGCGGCGCAGCGCTCGCTGCGCACGGTGATCGAAGACGGTGCGCCAACGGGGAACCTGCGCGCGGCGCGTTTGCGCTGGATCGCGACGGCCGGCGATCCCGACGGCGACGACGAGGACCATCTCGACGCCGGCCTCGCCCGCGCGCTGGCCGGCTTTGCGCTGCGCATCCCGCCGCTGCGCGAACGAGGCGGCGCGATCGAGGCGATCGCGACCGGCATGACGCGCGCGTTCACCGCGTCGCGCGGCGAACCCGAGCGACACTTCGCTGCCGACGCCGCGCTGCGACTGCTCACGCATCCATGGCCCGGCAACCAGCGCGAGCTCGAAGCGGTGCTCATTCGTACGCTCACCGCGACGCGCGTCGATCCGATCACCGCCGCGGACCTCTGCTTCGAACGCCTCGCGCTGCCGCTGCTCGAAGTCGAGCCGCTCGATCTTCCGCAACGCGCGGAGCCGGAGCTGCGCGCGCACGATGCGCCGCCGCCGCACGCGTCGCTGCGCAACCCGAGTCCGCCCGCGGAAGCCGCGCACTTGCCGAGCGGCGATGCGATTCGCCGGCTCTCCGCGGCCGTGGCGCACGAAGTCGGCAACCCGCTCGTCGGGATTCGCACCTATGCGTCGATGCTGCCGAGTCGCTTCGACGATCCCGAGTTTCGCAGCCAGTTCGCCGAGCGCGTCGAGACCGACACGCGCCGCATCGAAGCGGTGATCGATACGCTCGCGCGCCTCGGTTCACTCGCCACGCCGGGGCGCGAACCGGTGGACGTCTCGGCGATGCTCGCGCGACTCCTCGAACGCGAGCGCCCGCGCATTCGCGAGCGACGACTCGTCGTGCTCGAGGAACTCGATCGCGCGCAGCCGAACGTGCTCGGCGATGCGGAGCAATTGCGTTTCGCGCTCGGCTTGCTGCTCGAAGAAACGCTCGGCTGGATGCCGGAACGCGGCGATCTCTATGTCGCAACCCGGCGCCAGAGCGATCGCGCCGACGGCGCGCCGACTCTGCGCATCCTGCTGCGCTTCCGCGGGCCGGTCGGCGACGGACTCGGCTTCGGCGAAAACGCGCTCTCCGTTGCGGCGGTCGAAGCCGTGGTGCGCGGCCACGGCGGCACGCTCGCGCTCGATTCGAGCGCCACCGGCGAAGCCACCGTGTTGATCGAGCTGCCCGCGCCACAATAAGCTGGGGAAGCCGCAGTCGAGCGGTAATCTCCGCCGCGCCCATGCCGCACATTCTCGTCGTCGATGATGAACCCGGCGTCCGCGAGTCGCTGCGGATGCTGCTGAAGGACGAGTTCGACGTGACGCCGGTCGGCGACGTCGACGCCGCCCTCAAGCTGCTCGATGAGCGCGCCGTCGATGCGGTGCTGCTCGATCTCGTGATGCCCGGCCGCACCGGCATCGACTTCCTGCGCGAACTCGCGCAGCGCAATGACGCGCCGCCGGTGATCGTGTTGTCGGCGACGCGCACCGTCGCGACGGCCGTCGAAGCGATGAAGCTCGGCGCATCCGACTTCGTGACGAAGCCCTTCGAAGTGGACGCGCTGCGCATCAAGGTGCGCAAACTCTTCGAGCACCGCGCGCTCGAAGAGGAGGTCGTGCGGCTGCGCGACGCCGTGGCAGGACGCGCGCGGCTCGGGCGCCTGATCGGGCAGAGCGAGGCGATGCGCGTCGTGTATCGCACGATCGAACGCGTCGCCGCATCGCGCGCGAGCGTGCTGATCACCGGCGAGAGCGGCACCGGCAAGGAACTGGTCGCGCACGCGATCCACGATCTCGGCCCGCGTCATGCCGAGCGTTTCGTCGTGGTGAATTGCGCTGCGATTCCGGCCGCGCTGCTGGAGAGCGAACTCTTCGGGCACGAGAAGGGCGCCTTCACCGACGCGAGCGCGCGTCACATCGGCAAGTTCGAAGCCGCGAGCGGCGGGACGCTCTTCCTCGACGAGATCGGCGAGATGGCGCCGGCGATGCAAGCGAAGTTGTTGCGCGCGCTGCAAGAGCGCACGATCGAGCGGCTCGGCGGCACGCAATCGATCGCGGTCGATGTGCGCGTGGTGGCCGCCACCAATCGCGATCTCGAACGCGAGGTCGCGGGGGGACGCTTCCGCGCCGATCTTTTCTATCGCATCCACGTCGTGCCGGTCGAGATGCCGCCGCTGCGCGAGCGCCGCGAGGATGTGCGGCTGCTCGCCGAATCGTTCCTCACGCGATCGCGCGACGATGCCGGTCGCGGTCCGCGGTACTTCGAGCCGGAGACGCTGCTCGCGCTCGAGCGCTACGCATGGCCCGGCAACGTGCGCGAGCTCGAGAACGCGATCGAGCGCGCCGTCGCGCTCACCGACGGCGACACGATCACGCCGACCGATCTCCCCGACGAAGTGCTGATCGCGAGCCGCACCGAATCGCTGCGCGACGAGGTTCGCGCCGGTCGTGTCGATCTCGAGAGCGCCGTGCTGCGCTTCGAGCGCGAGCTGATCCGCGAGGCGCTCGAGCGCTCGGAGGGCAATCAGACGCGCGCCTCCGAGCAACTCGGGATCACGCGCCGGCTGCTCAAACTGAAGATGGATCGCTGCGGCATCAGCGCGGCGGCCGGCGACGACCCGATCGCGGTCGAACCGGACTGAACCTCGACCGCGGATCGCGTTCCATCCGGAACACCGCGCGAAACAGTCGCTAGAACCGGGACTTGCGGCGCTGCGACCGCAGCGCGCGTTCCGAACGGAACGAGTGCGGGGCTGCGAAGCGCCTCCGCGCGGCCAGCGTTCTCCCTTTCTTTTCGCGCACTTGCCCTGCGGCATGCAGCCCTGCGGCACTTGGCATCACTGTTGCGAAGCAGGCGATGCGCGACGCAAGACGCGCCCAGGGAGAACCGCTTGATCGACCGCAGCCCCAGCCGAGCCAACGTACTCGTCGTCGATGACGAACGTGGCCCGCGCGAATCGCTTCGGATGATTCTGTCGCCGACCTACGCGGTCACGCCGGTTGCGAGCGGCGCTGAAGCGCTCGAAGTCCTGCGCACGACGCAGATCGACATCGTCACGCTCGATCTCTCGATGCCCGGCATGCGCGGCCAGGAATTGATGCGCGCGATCCGCCTCGACTTCCCGGACGTCGAGGTGATCATCATCACCGGCCACGGCAGCCTCGACTCGGCCACCGACGCGATCCGTCACGGGATCTGCGACTACCTCCAGAAGCCCTTCGACGTGGTGCAGGTGACGGCGGCGGTCTATCGCGCGTTGTCGCGACGCCGCGGTCGGCGGCGGCTGGTGACCTTTCTCGAAGAACTCGCCGACGTGGTCGGTCGCAACGTCCACGTCGTCGACATCCTCGAACAGGTCGGCGCAGATTCGAGCGTGCGCAATCGACTCGGCGAGATCCTCGCGCGTTCGGCGGCCGACTTTGCGCCGACGCCGGCCGCCGAGCCCGAGCGAACGCTGCCGTTCTTCGAAGTGCTCGCCGACGCGATCGAGTCGCAGGATCCCTTCATGCGCGGCCACGCGCGGCGCTCGGCGTTCTACGCGACGCTGCTCGCCGATCGGCTCTGCCTGTCAGTCACCGAAAAGCGTCAGGTGCGCCTCGCCACCTTCTTGCACGACATCGGCAAGATCGGCGTCCCGTATCCGCTGCTCACGCACGAAGGGCCGCTCAGCGCGGAAGATCGCCGCACGGTCGAGCGACACCCGGAGGTGGGCGCGCGACTGATCGCACCGCTCGGTGTGTCGCCCGGACTCGTCGCGGCCGTGCGTCATCACCACGAGCGCTGGGATGGTGGCGGCTATCCCGATCAGCTGGCGGGCGACACCATCCCGCTGACGGCGCGCATCGTGTCGATCGCCGACACCTTCGACGCGATGACGGGCGGCATGCGCTCCGATCGCCAGGGCTGCACGCGCGCGGTCGCGATCGCCGAGCTCGAACGCTGTGCGGGCACGCAGTTCGATCCGACGTTGGTGAAGGAGTTCGCGATCGTTGCGGAGGGCGCCAGCGGCGAGGTCGAACTCGATCTCGTCGCCGACCTCGTCGCATCGACGCGTTCGAGTACAGAGTCGGCCGTGCCATTGGCGCGGCAAAGCGACCAGAGGGGGGCACCCGAGGATGCGTGAAGCAAGAAGCCAGCTCTCTCTCGATTTCGAGGGAGGCGGGAATGTCACGACGCTGCGGGCCGTTCGCAAAGCGCGACGGGTCGCAACGGTTCGGTTGGTGGAGTTCGCTCCATTCCCGCGCGCGCGTCGCGAAGAGCGATGGCGTGTGGGCTTTACCCTCGACTTGTCGTCCAAGGGCGCTTGTCTGCGGGCGAAAGAAACCGAGCCGGTCGGAACCTTGATTCACGTGATCGTACGCGGCGTCGACGGTCGGCCGACTCTCGATTCGATCGCGCGCATCGTCTGGAGCGTCAACGGCCGCTTCGGCGAAGTGCGCATGGGCCTCTCGATGCTCGCCTCCCGCTCTCGCCGTCCGACCCGCGTCGTCTCCCGAAAAAACGCCGTCGCCGCCTGAAGGCGATCCGAATCTCGACGCGCGTGACGGCACTCGGAGCTCTCGAAGCAACCTGACACCACTCGCAGATCTCCACGCAACCTGACCCGTGTTGGCGCGGGCCCGTCCGGGCCCGGTGCGGAAATAATCAAGACGCGCTCGCAAACCTCGAAGCCCCCTGACTCGTGTTGGCGCGCGGCCTCCGGCCGCGGCGCGGAAATCATGAGTTGAGTGCGAGATCATGAGTTTGAGATCATGAGTTAGGATCGAGCGATGTTCGGCATCGGAATGACAGAGCTGATGGTGATCCTGGTCGTCGCGCTGATCGTGTTCGGGCCGACGCGCCTGCCCGAATTGGCGCGCTCGCTGGGCCGCGCGATGGGCGAGTTCCGTCGCGCCTCGACCGATCTCCGCCAGACCTTCAACGAGGCGGTCGAACCGAAGCCGGAACCGGCTGCACCGCAGACTGCTCCCGCGATCGCTCCCCCGAACCTGCAGGCGAGCGCCGAAGCCGCAGCGCCGACGGAAGCAGCGCATGCAGCGACGCCGGCCGATCGCGATCCGAGCGGCTCGACCTCTTGATCTCCCCCGATTCGGACGAGCATCGCCTTCCGCTGACCCAACACCTCGCCGAGCTGCGCACGCGCCTGGTGAAGTCGATCCTCGCGTGGGTGCTCGCGTCGGTCGTTGCGTGGACGTGGAAGGAGCAGATCTTCGCCGCGCTGCTCGCACCTGCCGTGCAAGCGCTCAACGGCGGCAAGGGCCATCTCCAGGCGATTGCGCCCGGCGAGATCTTCTTCACCTACATGAAGGGCGCCCTGCTCGCTGGCTTCGTGTTCGCGCTGCCGGTGGTGCTGTGGCAGGCGTGGTCGTTCATCGCACCCGGTCTGTATCCGACCGAAAAGAAATTCGCGGTGCCGTTCGTCGTGGTTTCGACGCTGCTCTTCGTCACCGGCGCGCTCTTCGGACACCACTTCGTGTTCCCGATCATGTTCGCGTTCCTGTCGAACTTCGAGAACGAGTTCGTGCAGGCAGCCTGGTCGATGCGCGAAGTCTTCGGCATGACCACGACGATGTTCCTCGCCTTCGGCGCCGCGTTCGAGATGCCGGTCCTGGTGTTCTTCCTCGCGATGTCCGGCGTCGTGACGGTGCAACAGCTGTTGCGGAACTTTCCCTACGCGTTGCTGGCGTGTTTCATCCTCGGCGCGGTGCTGACGCCGTCGACGGACTGGGTCAGCCAGACGCTTCTCGCCGTACCGATGGCAGTGCTCTATCTGCTCGGCGTGCTCGTCGCGTGGATCTTCGGAGGCCGTCGCGCGCGCGCGGCGTCCAGCGCGCTCACGGTCACGAACCCACCCGCCTAGCATCGATCGCCCTCAGGGATCGGGGCTGAGCGGCGTCTCGCAATTTGAGCCAGTGAAGCCTTCGGGGCAGGCGCAGGTGTACGACGCGACGCCGTCACTGCAGGCGCCGCCGTTCTCGCACGGAGCTGCGGCGCACTCGTCGACGTTCATCTCGCACGTTGCGCCGGTGAAGCCGGCCGGGCAGGCGCAGGTGTACGACGCGACGCCGTCGGTGCAGGCGCCACCGTTTTCGCACGGAGCTGCAGCGCACTCGTCGATGTTCGTCTCGCACGTCGCACCCGTGTAGCCGGCGGCGCATTCGCACGTGTACGACGCGACGCCGTCGGTGCAGACTCCGCCGTTCTCGCACGGAGCCGAAGCGCACTCGTCGACATTCGTCTCGCACGTCGCACCTGTGAAGTCGGCGGGGCAGGCGCACGTGTATGAGGCGACACCGTCAGTGCAGGCGCCACCGTTCTCGCATGGAGCAGCGACACACTCGTCGATGTTCGTTGCGCAGTTCGAGCCCTCGAACCCGGCGGGGCAGCCTTCGAGAATCGTCTCTGCGATCAGTTCGCCGGCGCGTTGGTTTCCGAGCGCGTTCCAGTGCGTTCCGTCCTGGTAGTAGATCGACGGGTCGGGGATGCTCGACGATGCGCTGAATGCGCTGAAGAGATCGACGTACGAGACGCCGTGCGAGCCGAGTCGCGCTCTCCCGATGTCGCGCAGGCGCATCAATCTGGCGTTGGCGATCCCAGAGAGTGCCGCATTCGTGAGTAACGGAGGCGGCGAGGCGACGACTACGCGAAGGCCCGCAGCCTGGAGCGTCATGGCGGCGCCCTCGATCGGACCGATCACCTCTTCGTCGCCGATCGTGGCATCCGACGGCCAGCCGGCATCCGGCTCGCTCAGCTCATCGGTGTAGCCCGGATAGGTCACGTCGTTGGTGCCCCACATCATCACCACGACATCCCAAGTGCCAGCGAGTGTGCTCAGATCGGGAGCAGCGATGGGACGCGCTGCGCCCTCGCGCGCGCGTTCGGCGTTCTTGCCGCCGTTGAAGCGCAACCAGCCGGCCGGCAATCCGACCGGCCAGCCGCCGGGTCCCGACCCGCCGCCGAGCGTCAACGAATCTCCGTAGGCCGCGACCGCGAATTCGGCTGGATCCACCGTGGCGGGGCGGGGTGTGGGCCAGCAACTGAGCGCCGTCCACGCCGCGATCACGATCTGGATGTACAGCGCCCGGTGATACAGCCGCTGCAGCTTCGAATGTGAGTGCTTCACGAAGAGCACCTCGTCACCCGATCGGTGTCAGCATTTCACGACATGCATTTAGTGTCATGTCTGCAAGCGCCCTTGCGGGTCTGCTTCGATGTCCCACGATCGCGTCAGGTGACCTCACCGAGTCCGCCGCCCGCGCTCGCACCGGCGCGAAACGACTGCTTCGAGGAGAGGAGAGAGCAAGGCGTGCGCCAACCTACGGCGATCGCTCGCCGCTTCCGTTGCGCATTGCGTCCAATCCGATGGAGCGGGACCGCGCTCCGCGTCTACTGCAGTAGACACACGCGAGCGACGGAGAGAATCATCTGGCGACGCGTGGGGGGGGGGAATCACCAACGCCAAATCGCGTCGCGCGATCTCAGCGGTGGCGAACGATCAGGGACGCGCTTCGCTCAGCGCTGCGCGTCCGGTGTCGCAGGCTCCGGGCGCTGCTTCGGCGCCATCCGGACGCGGCGCAGATCGAGGCGCTGGCCGGTGTGTTCGTCGATGACGACGGGCCGCACCGCGTGACCGGTCTCGCGGTCGATCAGCTGCACCGTCGGGGACTGGCCGGGCTCCCACATCCAGTCCTCGCCGAAACGCCAGAGCGCGGCGAGCACGTCCCAGAATGCGCGACCCTTTTCGGTGAGCAGATACTCGTAACGAGGCGGCCGTTCGGCGTAGCGCTCCTTGCGGAGCAGGCCCTCGTCTACGAGTCGATTGAGTCGGCGCGTCAGGATGGCACGCGGGACGCCGAGCGATTCCTGGAATTGATCGAAGCGCCGCTGACCAGTGAATGCGTTCCGCAGGATGATCGGCGTCCACCAGTCGCCGACGAGATCCGTCGCGCGTGCGATCGGGCACGGCGAGCGATCGAAGCGCGTGCGCCGCATCAGCCGCTGATAGCCTCCACGCGCGCGGCGACATGCTTGTGCCACGGCGTGCCGGCGAGCCAGTCGCGATCTTCCGATGCGGTCAGCTCGTTCGGTGCGACGCCGCGTACCACTTCGCTGCCATTCTCGTCGGGATACGAGAGTCCGAGCCCGTTCGGCAGTGTGACGTGACCGGGCCGCAGCGTGTCGGTGATCTCGACCGTCGCGACGACGCTGCCGCGCTTGGTCGTCACGCGCGCGCGGCCGCCGTCTGCGATGCCGAGCGCAGCGGCATCTTCGGGGCAGATGCGCAGCGCACCGTCGGTGTCTTTCTTGCGCCACGCGGGATCGCGGAAGATCGTGTTCGCAGTGCTGGTGCGGCGTTCGCCCGCAGCGAGCACGAATGGGAATGCGGAATCGCGCGCGGCCGGGACTTCGTCGCGCAGGGATCGCAGTTCGGCAAGCAGCTCCGGCACGGCGAGCTGGATGCGACCGTCTGGTGTGTCGAGCCGCTTCCAGGTCTCCTCGTATTCGTCCACGCTGAAGACGACACCGGATCGGCTCGCGAGGATCGCCTCGAAGAGCGCCTCGCCCTGCGCGAGACCGTCGCCATCGAAGCCCGCGCGCCGCAGCGACTCGGGGTAGGTGCGCGCGCAGTTATGCGCGAGTCCCCAGATCACGGCGGCGGGCGCGGCGCCATCGGGCAGCGTCTTGCCGAGCGTCTCGTAGAGCACCACCGGCGCCATGCCCGCGAGCTTCGGGTTTGTGCCGAGCGCGGCGAAGAACGCGCCCGCAAACGCAGCGCGCCCACGCTTTGCGGCGGCGCGCAGCGGCGCGAGATCGGCTTCGGTGAACGCACCCATTGCTTGCAACAGCCGCGAGTGGATCTCGGCCTCCGGCAGCGTGCCCGGCAGCGGATCGAGGAGCGGCGCGCGCAGATGGAAGACGTTCTTCGGGAACTCGAGATTGAAGAAGGTCGCTTCCCATTTTTCGAGCTGCGACGACGCGGGCAGCACGTAGTCCGCGAGGCGACCCGTTTCGGTGAGCGCAACGTCGATCACGACGACGAGTTCGAGCGCTTCGAGCGCCTGGCGCATGCGCTGGCTGTCGGCGAGCGAGTGCGCCGGATTGCCGCTCTCGACGAGCAACGCGCGGATGCGCCGCGGGTCGTCGGTGAGGATCTCGTCGGGTACACCGTTGCACGGCATCAGTCCACCGATGATGCGATGACCCGCGACGGGCGTGCGCCGTTCGCTGCGACTGCTGCCGAAGAGCTTGCCGAGCTGCGTGTGCAGATTCGAAGTGCCACGCTTCGCAAAGTTTCCGGTGAGCAGATAGACGAGCTTCTCGAGATACGAGTTGAGCGTGCTGTGCCGCGACTGCTGCACGCCGAGATCCTCGAGGATCGAGACGCTCGCCGCGCGACCGATGCGTTGCGCGACTTCGCGCAGCATCGACTCGTCGATGCCCGCACGTTCGCAGTACGTCGCGATCGGCGTCTCGCGCAGCGCGGCAATGACCTCATCGGCGCCGTTCGCATGCGCGAGCAGGAATGTGTGATCGAGGAGGTCGTCTTCGAGCAACACCGCGAGCAGCGCGGCGAGCACGAACGCGTCCGTGCCGGGACGCACCTGCAGATGAATGTCGGCGAGGTCCGCGGTTTCGGTGCGGCGCGGGTCGATCACGATCAGCGTGCGCAGCGGATCCTTCGCGATCTCGCGCAGCACGGCGCGCGCGCGCGGGAAGCCGTGCGACTGCCACGGATTCTTGCCGAGGAAGACCGCCACTTCTGCGTGTTCGAAGTCGGGCGCGGTGTGGCAGGACGGCCGCCCGAAGAGTTGACCATCGACCCAGAACTCGCCGGTCTTCTCCTGCGACAGCGCGTTCGCCGCGTAGACGGAGCCGAGCGCGGAGCGCGTCGCGCTGGCGTACGCGCCGGGAAGATGGTTGCCCTGCCCGCCGCCGCCGTAGTAGAGGATCTTGTCGCCGCCGTGCGCATCGCGAATGCGGGCGAATGCCGTCGCGACTTCGCGGATCGCGGTGTCCCAGTCGATCGCTTCGAAGCTTCCATCAGGTCGGCGACGCAGCGGCGTGTCGAGGCGGTGGCGGCCGTTCTGGTAATGATCGAGGCGGGCGGGCTTTTCGCAGGTGTAGCCCTCGGAGCCGGGGTGATTCTTGTCGCCGCGGATCCGCGCGAGGCGCCGTCCATCGAGCTGCACCTCGATGCCGCAGTTGAGGCTGCAGAGAATGCAGGCGGTCTGGCGCCACTCGGCGCGGTGTTCGGACGGGGCCTGGGGCGAGGCGGTCATCGGCTTCTCCAGTGGGGCGCTAGTCAGTTCAACTAGAGAATCCACTGTGGCCGGGCGCCGCGTCAAGCCCTGCGACCGATTCGGGCCCGCTTTTCACGACGCGCGCGGAGCCCGAGCGCCGCCACCGCAAGAAAGAGCTGCGTAAGCGTCGCCGGCTCCGGAGCGGCGACGAGCGTGGCTCGAACCGCGTCGTACGCGGGTTTGGGCAACCCGTCGGCATCGAAGAGCAGCGGCTGGTTCGGCGCGAAAAACTGGAGCAGAACGAAGTCGTCGAGCCAGGTATTGGCGTCCGTCACGCCCCAGGTCGTAGTGCCGCGGCAGGCCGAGACGGCGAGACAGGCCGCGAACACATCGGCGTAGGCCTGCGCTTGCGATGCGAGCGGATCGGCATCGCGCGAGAAGAGCAGCAGCGGCAGATCCAGCTCGGTGATCTCCACGAGCAATCCCATCTCGGCGAAGGTGCGGAACTGCGCTTCGAGCGCGGCGCGATTCGGACGCGTGAGGAAGTGGCCCTGGAACCCGATGCCATCGATCGGCGCGCCACCTGCGAGCAATCGCTCGACCAGCGCGACGAGACCCTCGAACTTCGCCGGGTTTCGCTCGGTCCCGAACTCGTTGAGGAAGAGTCGCGCGCCGGGATCGATGGCGCGGGCCGCTTGAAACGCCTCGGTGATGTAGTTCTCGCCGAGCAAGTGGAAGTACGGATTCGTCGCGTCGAGGTCGCCCGTCGCGAACGCGAGCGGTTCGTTCACGACGTCCCAACTCTCGATGCGACCTGCGTAACGACCCGCAACCGTGTCGATCTGGTCGAGCATCAGGTCGCGCAAATGCGCGGCCGGATCGGCGGCGGCGGCGAGCTCGGCGTCGAGCCAGCTCGGCGGTCCGTTCGGGCGTCCCCACACCAACGTGTGACCGCGCACGCGCATCGCGTTCGCCTCGGCGAACGCAACGAGCGCGTCAGCCGCAGCGAAGTCGTAGACGCCTGGCGCCGGTGCGAGTGCGCTCCACTTCATCTGGTTCTCGGGCGTCAGCGAGTTGAATTCGCGCGCGACGATCGCAGCGACATCGGTCGCCAGTTCATCCGGACTCGTGGCGACGCCGACGTAGATGCCCGCTGCGTCGGCTGCCTGGCGAAGCGTGAGCGGCGCCGCTGATGCAGCCTGCGCTCCGCCAATGGTCGCGACGACGATGCCCGCGACGATGCTTCCCACTCGCTGCCAACGCATTTCGACCTCCCTCGGGAGGAGGTGGGTCGTTGGAACTCGAGGGTGGCAGAGAAAACGCGGTGGGCGTGGCTCAGAGCGAGGCGAGGCGACTCACGATGGCGTCGCGTGCGGAAATCGCGTCAACGCCTGTCGCGACGCGCATCTCGCTGCCAAATGCGGCGCCGACCGGGGCTTCGAGCGTGCGCAGAATGCCGCGCTCGATGCTCGGAATGATGCGCAGCGTTTCGAAGTGCAACGGCGCGGGATCGATCAGCGCTTGCACGGTGAGCGGGTCGTGCAGGAACGCGACGAACTCGCTCGGCTCCGGTCCGCCCCAGCTCGAGAAGAGTTTCTTCTGCACGCCGGTCCATTGCCGCAGCATCACGCCGATTGCGCGCGCGAGCGGCCCGCCGGCTTCGATGCGCGCGAGATCGGCAGGACCCATCCAGGTCTGCAGCGTGACGTCCGCAGTGACGAGCGTCGCATTGAATCCGGCGCCGAGCACGGCAACGCTCGCTTCGGGATCGGAGCAGAGGTTGTAGTCGATGCCGTGCGGGAGTTCTTTGTCGCCGAGGCGGACGCTGCGCACGTGGCCGCCCATCACGGTGAGTCCCGCGACACGCGCCGGCAGCTTCGGATCGAGCGCGATCGCGCGGGCGATGTTGGTGAGCGGCCCGATCGCGATCAACTCGAGGCCCGGCGTTTCACGTGCTGCGCGCACGATGCGCTCGGGCGCCCATTCTTCGGAGAGCTGCGCGTCGCGGCCGTCGGGGAGCGCCTTGCCTTCATGCCCGAACGAGACGAAGCGGCTCGCCGGGCGCAGGATCGGCGCCTCCTCGCCCGCACACACTTCGACGTGTTCGAATCCGGCGACGCCGAGCAAGCGCGCTGCGATGCGCGCACGCAGTCGAGTGTCGCCACACACAGTTGTGACCGCAATGAGATCGAGGTATTCCGGAGCAGCGAGCAGCAGACCGAGCGCCAGCGCATCGTCCACGTCACTGCCGATGTCGGTGTCGAGCAGGACCGGGCGCGGCAGAGCTAGACGCCTTCCTTCTTCTCGGGCGGCGTCACCACGAAGAGCAGCGCACCGCTCTCGACGGTCTGGCCCTCGGTGACGGCGATCTCGGTCACGATGCCCTCGACCGGCGACTTGATCTCGTTCTCCATCTTCATCGCCTCGAGGATCACGACGCCCGAGCCTTCGACGACGGACTCACCCACCGACACGGAGATCTTCACCACCTTGCCGGGCATCTCGGACTCGACGCGCTGCGGACCCGTCGCGATCGGCTTTGCCGATGCAGTCAGCAGCTTCGAACGCTCGTCGAACGCCTGGAGCTGGAAGAGCTGGCCCGCGACCACGATGTCGAAGCCGTGCGCGCCCGACTCGTCGATGATCACTTCGAACTGTTTACCGTCTTCGATGATCGAGTAGATCATCTTCCCGCTCTTGGCGACGTCGACCTGGACGCAATGACCGTCGATCGTCACTTCGAAGTTGTGATCCGACTTCTCGACCAGACCAATCGTCTTGGTTTCGCCGCGCTTTTCGGAGACTTCGTATTTCAACGCCAGCCCCCTCGCATCTGCAGACGCCGACCGAAGTTCTTCCACGGGTCGCCGCCGCCAGTCGCGGTTGCCGCGCTCACATCGGATGCGCGCTTCTTGTCGCGCTGGAATGCGACGATCGCGGCCATCATGAAAGCCACGCGACGCGCCTCGGTGGCATCTTCGTCGGCCGCAGCCTGACCGGATGAGCCGGCCACAGCCGCGCCTTTGCCGCCGCCCATGTGCTGTTCGATGAATCCTGTGTCGTACTTGCCGCCCAGGAAAACCGGGTTGTCGACCACCTTCCGGTGGAACGGGAGCGACGTCTTGATGCCCTTCACGACGAACTCGGAAAGTGCGCGGCGAAGTCGCTCGATCGCCTCGGCGCGATCGCGCCCCCACACGACGAGCTTCGCGACCATCGGGTCGTAGAACACCGTGACCCGCGCGCCTTGATAGACGCCGCTGTCGACGCGAATGCCAGGGCCGGCGGCGGGCCGATAGACGAGGATCTCGCCCGGCGACGGCACGAAGTTGTTATCCGGATCCTCCGCGTAGACGCGCGCTTCGATCGAGTGGCCGCTGATTGCGAGATCTTCCTGCTTGAAGGGAAGCTTCTCGCCGGCCGCGACGCGGATCTGCGTCTTCACGATGTCGATGCCGGTGATCATCTCGGTGATCGCGTGCTCCACCTGCACGCGCGTGTTCATCTCGAGGAAGTAGAAGTCGTCGTGCTTGTCGACCAGGAACTCACAGGTTCCGGCGCCGACGTAGTTCACCGCCTTCGACGCTGCGACCGCCGCGGCGCCCATCTTCGCGCGCAGCGCGGGGCTGATGCGATTTCCCGGCGCTTCCTCGATCACTTTCTGGTGACGGCGCTGGATCGAGCACTCGCGTTCGAAGAGATGCACGCAGTTGCCGTGCGAGTCGGCGAGAATCTGGATCTCGATGTGGCGCGGTTCTTCGACAAACTTCTCGACGTAGAGCGAGTCGTCGCCGAAGCTGCTCTTCGCTTCCGATCGCGCCCGCGCGACCGAAGGCATCAGTTCCGTCTCGGTGCGCACCAGGCGCATGCCCTTGCCGCCGCCGCCAGCGCTCGCCTTGATCATCACCGGCAGACCGATCTGCGCCGAGAAGGTCTGGATCTCTTCGTCGGTGAGCCGTTTGGTGGTGCCCGGCACGATCGGCACCTTCGCCTTCTCCATCGTCTGCCGCGCGGTGACCTTGTCGCCCATCGAACGCATCACGGCGCCGTCGGGGCCGATGAATGTGACGCCTTCCTTTTTGCAGAGATCCGCGAACTCGCCGCGCTCCGACAGGAAGCCGTAGCCGGGGTGGATCGCTTCCGCGCCAGCCTGCTTCGCGACTGCGACGATGCGCTCGCCGATCAGATAGGACTCGCGCGCGGGCGGCGGGCCGATGCAGTACGCCTCGTCGGCGAAGCGCACGTGCAGCGCATCGCGATCGACGTCGGAAAAGACGGCGACCGTTTTGATGCCCATCTCGCGGCATGCGCGCATCACGCGCACCGCGATCTCGCCGCGATTCGCGATCAGGATCTTCTTGAACATCGAGGGGCCCCTCAGAGCGGGATGTTGCCGTGCTTCTTCGGCGGATTGGTGTCGCGCTTGTTCGCCAGCATCTCGAGCGAACGGATGATCTTGGTCCGCGTTTCTTCGGGCTTGATCACTTCGTCGATGTAGCCGAGTTCGGCCGCCTTGAACGGGTTCGCGAACTTCTCGCGGTACTCGGCTTCCAGCTCGACGCGACGCACCGCGGGATCATCCGCGTCGCGCAGCTCGTTGCGGAAGACGATGCTCACGGCGCCGTCCGGACCCATCACCGCGATCTCCGCGGTCGGATACGCGAAGTTCACGTCGGCGCGCGTGTGCTTGGAACTCATCACCACGTACGCGCCGCCGTAGGCCTTGCGGGTGATGATCGTGACACGCGGCACCGTCGCTTCGCAGAACGCGTAGAGCAGCTTCGAGCCGTGCGTGATGATGCCGCCGTGCTCTTGATCGACGCCGGGAAGGAAGCCGGGCACATCGACGAAGGTGATGATCGGCAGATTGAAGGCGTCGCAGAAGCGGACGAAGCGCGCGCCCTTGCGCGACGCGTCGATGTCGAGAACGCCAGCGCGATGCGCTGGCTGGTTCGCGACGATCCCGACTGAGCGACCGCCAAAACGCGCGAAACCCACCACCATGTTCTTGCCGAAGAGCGGGTGCACTTCGAGAAAGTTGGCGTCATCGATGACGAGCTTGATCAGCTCCTTGATGTCGTACGGCTTGTTCGGATTGTCCGGAACCAGATTGCGCAGCGCCGGATCCTGGCGATCGATCGGATCCTCGGTCGCGACGAAGGGCGGATCTTCGAGATTGTTCTGCGGAATGAACGAGAGCAGGTTTCGGATGATCTGGATGCACTCTTCTTCGGAGTTCACCGCGAAATCTGCGACGCCGCTCTTCGATGCATGCGCGACCGCGCCGCCGAGATCCTCTGCCGACACTTCCTCGTGCGTCACCGTCTTGATCACATCGGGACCGGTGATGAACATGTTCGAGGTGTTCTTCACCATGATGATGAAGTCGGTCATCGCGGGGGAGTAGACCGCGCCGCCCGCGCACGGCCCCATGATCGCCGAGATCTGCGGGATCACGCCGGACGCGAGCACGTTGCGCGTGAAGACATCGCCGTAGCCGCCGAGCGACACGACGCCTTCCTGGATGCGCGCGCCGGCGCCGTCGTTGAGACCGATGAACGGAGCGCCGGCCTTCGCGGCGAGATCCATCACCTTGCAGATCTTCGCGGCGAAGGCGCCCGACAGCGAGCCTCCGAAGACGGTGAAGTCCTGCGCGAAGAGGAACACCAGCCGCCCGTTGACCTTGCCGTAGCCGGTCACCACGCCGTCGCCCGGGATCTGCTGTTCTTCCATGCCGAAATCGCTGCAGCGATGCACGACGAAGCGGTCGGTCTCGACGAAGGAGCCGGGATCGAGCAACACTTCGATGCGTTCGCGCGCAGAGAGTTTTCCGGCGGCATGCTGACGATCGAGGCGGGCCTGCCCGCCGCCCATCATCGCGCGCTCGTTCAATTCTTCGAGCCGCTTCAACTTGTCTTCGATCGCCATGCCTCTCCAGACCTCGCTCTCAACGCTCGCGAGCTCGCTACAGGCTCGAGATATCCTCGAGCCGCTTTTCGAGAGAGCGGCGGTAACTCGCCATGTCGAGCGGAAGTCGCGCGACACCGGACGCAACGGCCGCTTCCGCAACCGCCGGCGCCACGTGCAGAAGCACACGCGGGTCGAAAGGCTTCGGGATGATGTACTCGGGACCGAAGTGGAAGTTCTCGCCCGCATAGGCGCTCTTCACCACATCCGGAATGCCTTCGGTCTCGCCGAGCCTGGCCAGTGCCGCGAGCGCGCGCACGGCGGCCTGCTTCATGTCTTCGTTGATCTTGCGCGCGCGCACATCGAGCGCGCCGCGGAAAATGAACGGGAAGCCGAGCACGTTGTTCACCTGATTCGCGTAGTCGGAGCGACCCGTCGCGACGATCGCATCGCTGCGCACGGCGGCGACCTCGGGCGGTGTGATCTCGGGATCCGGGTTCGCCATCGCGAAGATGATCGGCTTGTCCGCCATCGACTTCACCATGTCGGCGTTGACGAGGCCCGCGGACGAGAGGCCGACGAAGACGTCGCAGCCCTTCATCGCGTCGCCGAGCGTGCGCGCATTGGTGCGGCGCGCGAATTCCTGCTTGTACTTGTTCATGCCGGCGGTGCGACCTTCGTAGATCACGCCCTTCGAATCGGCCATCAGGATGTTCTCGGTCTCGACGCCGAGATCTTTGTAGAGACGCGCGCATGCGCTCGCCGAAGCGCCGGCGCCCGAGAAGACCACCCGCACGTCCGCGGCCTTCTTGCCGACCAACTCGAGCGCGTTCAGCAGCGCGGCGCCGGAGATGATCGCCGTGCCGTGCTGATCGTCGTGGAAGACGGGGATGTCGAGCGTCTCGATCAGGCGCTGTTCGATCTCGAAGCAATCAGGGGCGGCGATGTCTTCGAGGTTGATGCCTCCGAAGGTCGGCGCGATCAACTGGCAGAACTTGATGATCTCTTCGGCGTTCTCGCTCGCGACTTCGATGTCGAACACATCGACGTCGGCGAAGCGCTTGAAGAGGACGCCCTTGCCCTCCATCACCGGCTTGGAGGCGAGGGCGCCGAGGTTGCCGAGTCCGAGCACGGCAGTGCCGTTGCTGATCACACCGACGAGGTTGGCCTTGGCGGTGTAGAGGTAGGCGGTGTCGGGGTCTTTGGCGATCTCGCGGCAGGGTTCAGCGACGCCGGGCGAGTAAGCAAGCGACAAATCGTCTGCGGTGAGCGTTGGCTTCGTTGGGACGACTTTGATCTTTCCGGGTCGTCCCGTGGAGTGATAGTCCAGCGCCTCTTGCTTCGTAATCGCCACCGAAATCCCCCTGAGGGCTTCTTGAAAGAGCGCGCAGTCTATCAAATCGAGCGAGCACGCGTCGAGGCACGTTTCACTCGCGAATTCGAGAACTTGGACCGTTGCGCACTACTCCTTGAGCAGCTCACGCGCGATCACCAGCCGCTGGATTTGATTGGTGCCCTCATAGATCTGCATGAGCTTTGCATCTCGCATCAGCTTCTCGACCGGGTACTCCTTCGTGTAGCCGTTCCCGCCGAAGATCTGGACCGCGTCGGTCGCGACGCGCATCGCCGTATCGGTGGCGAAGCACTTTGCGAATGACGAGAACTTCGAAGCGCGCATGCCCTGATCGACCATCCACGCGCTTTGGTGCGTGAGCAGGCGTCCGCCCTCGATGTCCTTCGCCATGTCGGCGAGCAGGAACTGCACGGCCTGGAAGCCGCCGATCGGGAACCCGAAGGCCTTGCGCTCCTTCGAGTACGCGACCGACTCGTCGAGCGCGCGCCGCGCAATGCCAGTCGCGAGCGCGCCGATCGGCGGGCGCGTGCGATCGAGCGTCTGCATCGCGATCTTGAAGCCTTCGCCCTCTTTGCCGAGCTGGTCGGCCGCGGGCACCCGCACATTGTCGAAATGGATGACGCGCGTATCGCTCGCGCGCTGTCCCATCTTGTCTTCCTTCTTACCCGCAGAAAGACCCGGCGTGCCCTTCTGGAGCACGAACGCGCAGACGCCCTTGTGCCGACTCGTGCGATCGAGGGTCGCGAAGACGGTGAAGATGTCGGCCTCGCCGCCATTGGTGATCCAGCACTTGGTGCCGTTCAGCACGTAGTGATCGCCGTCGCGCTCGGCGAGCAGTTGCATGCCAGCGACATCGGAACCGGCGTTCGGCTCCGACAGACAGAACGAGACGAGCTTGAAATCACTCGTGCACGCCGTCAGCCAGCGCTTCTTCTGCTCCTCGCTGCCGCCCACGATGATCGGCATCAACCCGAGGTCGTTGCACATGATCGACGTCGCCATGCCGGCGCAGCCCCAGGCGAGTTCCTCGACGGCGATGCACGAGTCGAGCACGGTCAGCCCGACACCGCCGTAGATCTCCGGCACGCACATCGACACGAGACCCAGCTCCCATGCCTTCCGGATGATCTCGCGCGGAAACTCGCCGGCCTGATCGAAGTGCGCGGCGGCCGGCGCGATCTCGGCCTTTGCGAAACGCCGCGCGGTCTCCTGCAGAGCGAGCTGCTCGTTGCTGAGCGAAAAGTCCATGGCGATCTCCTGGCTGAGACCGCGCGGAAGGACTGACTGCGAGTTGGACTCGCAGTCGCTTTTCGCTGCAGTCTGGATGCGTCGGCCGAGACTAAATGAAGGTCTGCAGGGCGTCGAGCGGCGCCGTTCGCGACACGATGAGAGTGATCTAGCTAGCTCGGGCAGCCCAGCAGGCGAGAGAGCTCTGCTCCAGCGGCGAGCAGCGACGGCACGATGCGACCCTGGAGCGTGTCGGGGTCGAGGCGGAAGGAAGGACCAGAGACGGAGAACGCGCCCACGAGTTGACCGCCCGCATCGACGATCGGCACCGCAGCGCACGACACGCCGCGCTCGTACTCCTCGACGTCGAGCGCAAAGCCCCGTGTCGCAACGTCGCGAAGATGCTCGATCAGCTTGTCGCGATCGGCGATCGTCGCGTCGGTGCGCGCAACGAGGCCGTGCACCGCAACGACGTCGCGGTCGTAGGCCGCGAGCGCATCCTTCGCGCCGCATGCCAGCAGCACCTTGCCGAGAGCGGTGCAATGGCTGGGTAAGCGCTCACCAATGCGCAGCGTTCCCGCGATCATGCCGAGCGACTGTTCGCCGTCGAGGTGGACGACCTCGAAATCGCGGAGCACGCCGAGATGCGTCGTCTCTCCGGTGGCGCGACACAGCGACGCGAGCGCGGGCCGCGCGTGGCGGGTGAGCAAGCGCGTGCGCGTGAGCGACTGCGAGAGGCGCAAGCAGCTGGCGCCGAGTCGATACAACTCAGCGTCCGTCTGTTCGACCCAATGACTCTCCTCGAGAGTCGCGAGCAGGCGGAACACATTGTTCTTGTGGAGATGGAGACGACGCGCGAGCTCGGTCACGCCGAGCTGCTCATCGGTCTCGAACGCCTGCAGTACGCGCAGCGCGTTCGTGACCGTCTGGATCGCGTACTCGCTCTTCGCCCTCTGCATCAGCGCCCCTCGAAACGCAAAGGGTTTCGTTACGACTCGCGGCCTTCCGCGACTCGCGACGAAGTGAGAACGATGCGACCACCCGTGGTGTCGAGGCTGGATTGATGAGCGTTGAAACGCGAGACCCATCGGATCGTGCGCGCAACAGCAGAGGAAGTGCGGCCGACGGGTTCGAGGGCTCGATCCACGGGGGGCATGGCTCGTCCGACGTCGAAAGATCTGCGGAATGCCGTGAGAAATTCTCTTGGCTACGACGGCGAGCAGGTATCGCATGGAGCTAAGGGAGTGTCAAGCAAGAGACGACAGTGTGAACAGAAAAAAGTTTTGTCGTCCCATAGCGACACTCGAAAGCGTCTCTCGTCGATCGCGCACCATCCGAATACTGCGATGGTTCCTGGCGCGCGCGAGTGTCAGGCGCGTCGTTCAGCGCCCGCGGGGTCGTCGCGCGACTCGCCTTCTGCCGCGAGCAATTCGATCACGAGGAACGCCACACCGACGACGATGAAGCTGTCCGCGAGATTGAAATCGGGCCACTGATAACCGCCCCACAATCGAAAGTGCAAGAAGTCGACCACCTCACCGCGAAAGATTCGATCGATGAGATTGCCGACTGCGCCGCCGAGAATCAGTCCGAGCGACAATGCGGAGAAGCGGTCCCCGGGGGCCAGCTTGCGATAGAAGCTGACGATCATGCCGAGCGCGACCAACGTGATCCCGATGAACATCGTGAGGCGAATCACGACGGGTGCATCGCCGAAGAGACCGAATGCAGCACCGGGATTGCGCGCGTGCGTGATGTAGAAGAAGTCTTCGATCACGGTGATGCGATCAGAGAAGCTGAGATTCGCATCGACGGTGAGCTTCGTCGCCTGGTCGAGGAGCACGGAAACCAGCGACGCACCAACGAAAATCTTGGTCTTCGGCGTCATGGGCGGGGCAAGCTATCACACGCCCAAAGTCGCAGCTATCGATCGCAATCGAGGCTTGATCGCGCTTCAGTACAAGCGATCGAAGAGGCGATCGAGCCAGCCGCCGCGCGGGCGGACTTTTCCGTTCGATGTGCGTGCATCGGTTGCAGGGTCGTCGGCCTGCTCGGTGTTGTTCACGAGCCAGCCGCCCTCGGGGCAGGTTGCGCGCGGCTCCGTCCCTTCGACGAAGTACTCGAGCTCCCGTCGCGGACACCCTGCGAGTGCAACGGCGCCACTCGTCGGATCGATCTCGACGCGATGCACGGATGACGGCGCCTCGAACGCACCCGGCACCACGCCGCCGGTTGCGTCGCGCAGGAAGCGCAGCCAGATCGGCACCGCGAGACTCGCAGCGGCGAGCTTCATGTCGCGCGGCTGATCGAAGCCAACCCACACGACCGCGACCAGGTCGGGCGTGAAGCCAGCGAACCACGCGTCCTTCGAGTCATCGCTCGTGCCAGTCTTGCCCGCGACAGGGCCCGTGATCCCCGCGTCGCGCACCGCATGTGCGGTGCCGCGATCGACCACACCTTCGAGCAGCGACACCGCGAGATAGCTGGTGCCCGGGTCGAGCACGGCTTCGCTCGCCGCCGCGTTTCTTTCGAGCGCGCGACCCGATGCGTCGCTCAGATCGTCGAAGAAACGCAGCGTCGGCCGCTTGCCGCCGTTCGCGAGTGTCGCGTAGGCGCGCGCCAGCTCGAGCGGTGTGACGTCAGCGGCGCCGAGCGCCAACGCCGGCACCGGATCGAGCGGACTCTCGATGCCGAGGCGCTTCGCGACATCGACGATGCGTTCGGTGCCGACCTCGCGCGCCAGGCGCACCGTGGCGACGTTCAGCGACTTCTCGAGCGCATGGCGGACGCTGACGCGGCCGTGGAACTCATGGTCGTAGTTGGAGGGCGACCACTTCCCAGACGCCGTCTTGATCGTGAGCGGGGCATCGTCGAGCGTGCTCGCGAGCGTGATCACCGGCGCACCGTTCGCAGCTTCGAGCGCGGCGACGTAGACGAAAGGCTTGAACGCGCTTCCCGCCGAGCGACGCGATTGCAAACAGCGGTCGAACTGCGACTCGCCGTAGTCGCGTCCCCCGACCAGCGCGAGCACCTCGCCGGTCTGCGGTCGCAATACGACCAGACAACCCTGCAGGCGCGCGTTCGGCGCCCCCGCGAGGCTCCGATGCTTCTTCTCGAGTTGCTGGAGTCCCTCGCGCAGTGCCTGCGTCGCGATCTGCTGCAAGCGCAGATCGAGCGTCGAGTAGATCCGCAGCCCTTCGCCCTCGAGCGTCGCCTCGTCGTACAGGTTGGGCAGCTGTGAGCGCAGCGCGTCGAGGAAGTAGCGGGTCTCGCGTGGCTCGGTGGTGCGCGTCGCGATCGAGAGCGGCGCCGCGCGTGCCGCGGCGTGCGCGGCGGCGTCGATACGGCCCTGCTCGAGCATCAGCTGCAATACGAGGTTGCGGCGGGCGAGCGACGCTTCGGGATGCGCGAACGGCGAGTGATCGCCGGGACTGCTGATCAATCCCGCGAGCAGCGCGGCGTCTTCCAGCCGCATCGAACGCACCGGCTTCCCGAAGTAAAAGAGCGACGCCTCGCCGACGCCGTGGATCGAAGTCGGCCCGCGCTGGCCGAGGTAGATCTCGTTCAGATAGGCCTCGAGAATCGCCGGCTTCTGGTACCGCGCCTCGACCAGCATCGACATCGCGGCTTCTTTGAGTTTGCGGCCGAAGCTGCGCTCGGGCGTCAGGAAGAAGTTCTTTACGAGCTGCTGCGTGAGCGTGCTGCCGCCCTGGCGAACTTCGCCCGCAATCAGATTCACCCAGGCCGCTCCGAGTACGCGGCGCAGATCAATGCCCGGGTGCTCCTCGAAACGCTGATCTTCGACGGCGAGCACCGCATCGACGAGCGGCCGCGGCACCTCGCCGAGTCGTACCGGCTCGCGCTGTTCGCGATGCGGACCAAAGTAGGACCCGACCAGTTCGGGCTCGAGCAACACGGCCGCGAGCTCGCGATCGCTGTCGAGATCGCGGATCGACTCGATCTGCTTGTTCGCGATTCGCAACTCGATGCGCCGCGCCGGCTCCGCGCGCGACGGGTGCTCGAACGCGCGCAGATACGCGATGACGCGCTTCGGCTCCCAGTGCATGCCACCCGGTGACGCAATTTCTGCCGTCGGCTCGTCGCGATAGCCGAGGCGATGCAGCGCCGCGCGCAGATCGAGGCGTGCGAGGTCGAGGCCGGCGGTCAGCATCGTCGGCGCGGAGTAGACGCGCGAAGGCAACTCGAAGAGGCGACCTTCGAAGCGCGTGCGCACGATGCGATCGAGGCCCGCAAGCGTGCGTGCCGCGAGCACGCCGCCGCCGAACGCGAGCAGCGCCGCCGAGATCAGCAGCGCGCGCATTAGCGGTCGCGATCGCTGATTGCGACGCCGCGAGCCACGTCGCTTCTTCGGCGACGGACGCTCGCGGGCGTCGCCGTCGTCGCGCGCTCGGCTGGGTCTTCGCTTCCTCGAGCGCGTTGCCACGGGATCGGCCTTGGAACTCGTTCAGCGCGCGCCATTCATCGGCGGGAGCTGAATCGAGAGCAGTTTCAAAAGGCAAAAGCACACGGAGGGGGGTGGGGTTGCATTAGGCTAGAGGCTTTCCGAGGTTTGTGCCCGATATGAGTCGCGATAAACCGTGGGGCGGACGCTTTCAAGAAGGCACCGATCCAGCCGTCGAACGCTTCACTGCGTCGATCGATTTCGATCGCACGCTCGCGCGCCACGACATCCGTGGATCGATCGCGCACGCGCGCATGCTCGGTCGCGCGGGCGTGGTGCCGCAGGCCGATGCCGACGCGATCGTCGCTGGGCTCGAAGCGATCCTCGTCGAGGTGGATGCCGGCACGCTGCAGCTCGATCCGCGCCTCGAAGACATCCACATGAACGTCGAGACGCGATTGCGCGAGCGGATCGGCGCGGTGGCGGGGCGGCTGCATACGGGTCGCAGTCGCAACGATCAGGTCGCGACGGATCTGGCGCTCTATTTGCGCGAAGCCTCGCGATCGGTCCGCCACGCACTGCTCGAGATGCGGCGCGTGCTGGTGCTGCGGGCGCGCGAGCACATCGATACGGTGCTGCCCGGCTACACGCACATGCAGCGCGCGCAGCCGGTGCGACTCGCCCATCACTGGCTCGCGTTCGTCGAGATGTTCGGCCGCGACGCCGAGCGCTTCAGCGACCTACGACGCCGCATCGCGCGCTGCCCGCTCGGATCGGGCGCGATCGCGGGCAGCACGCTGCCGCTCGATCGGGACGACACTGCGAAGGCGCTCGGCTTCGAAGGACCGTCGCGCAACAGCATGGACGCGGTCGGCTCGCGCGACGCGGCGCTCGAGTTCCTGGCCGCGGCGGCGATCGCGATGGTGAACCTGTCGCGGCTTGCCGAGGAACTCGTGCTCTGGTCCACCGCTGAGTTCGGCTTCATCGAGCTGTCGGACGCCTACAGCACCGGCTCGAGCTTGATGCCGCAGAAGAAGAACCCGGACGTTCCTGAACTGGTGCGCGGCAAAGCCGGGCGCGTGATCGGCGATCTGGTCGCGCTGCTGACGGTGGTGAAGGGCCTCCCGCTCACCTACAACCGCGATCTGCAGGAGGACAAGGAACCGCTCTTCGACGCCGCTGCGACGCTGCGCGACTCGCTCGCGGTGATGACGGGCGCGATCGCCACGCTCGCGGTGCGTCGCGATGCGATGCGGGCCGCTGCAGAGGATCCGATGCTGCTCGCGACGGATCTCGCGGAAGCGCTGGTGCGTGTCGGTGTGCCGTTCCGCGAAGCGCATGAAGCCGTCGGGCGCGTCGTTGCCCACTGCGTCGCCGGTGCTCTGGATATGCGAACGCTCACGCACGACGCGCTGCGCGCATTTCATCCGCGCTTCGAAGCGAGCGCCGGCGAGTTGCTCGCGCTCGATCGCGCGCTCGAGGAACGCGCGATGGTGGGCGCGACGGCGCGCGCGCGCGTCGCCGAGGCGCTCGATGAAGCTGTTTTGGCGCTGGCAACCGAGGCTTCGGCACTCGCCAGCGAAGAGGAGACCACGCCGTGAATCGCTCGACGCTCACCGCTCTGGCACTCGGACTCGCGCTCGCCGCCGGCGGTTGCGGACGGTACGGTCCGCCGATCCGACCGATCACCGCCGCGGTACCAACACCCGAGCCTGTCGCCGAATCCGATCCCACCGATGCCGCCGATGAGCCTGTCAGCGGGAAGACGATCGAGACTTTCGAGGACGAGCCGATCCCATGACGCGCTTTCTCGATTTCACGAAGATGCACGGCGCCGGCAACGATCTGATCGTGCTCGATGGTCTGCGCGATGCGCTGCCGGACGATCTCGGCGCGCTCTCGCGGCGCCTCGCGGATCGCCGCTTCGGCATCGGCGCCGACCAGATCCTGGTGCTGCGCCCGTCGCGCGTCGCCGACGTGCGGATGGAGATCTACGACGCCGACGGCTCGCAGGTCGAGATGTGCGGCAACGGCATCCGCGCCGTCTTCAAGTACCTGCGCGATCGCAAGATCACGGACAAGGACGAAATCGCGGTCGAGACGCTCGGCGGCACCGTCTACCCGCGCTGGGCCGGCGACGGCCTCGTCGCGGTGCAGATGGGGCGGCCGATTTTCGCGGCCGCGAAGATCCCGACGCAGCTCGGCAGCGGCGATGGCCCGCTCGTGGACGTCCCGCTCGAAGTGGACGGCCAGCGCGTGCTCGTGACGTCGCTCTCGATGGGCAATCCGCACGCGGTGCTCTTCGTCGAGGATGTCGATGCGGCGCCGGTAGCGACGCTCGGCCCGCGCATCGAGCACCACGCGGCGTTTCCGAATCGCGTCAACGTCGAGTTCGTGCAGTTGCTCGGGCGCGACCGCGTGCGGCAGCGCACCTGGGAACGCGGCACCGGCGAGACACTCGCTTGCGGCAGCGGCGCCTGCGCCGTCGGCGTCGCGTGCATGCTGCGCGGCGTGACGGAGCGCGCCATCACCGTCGTCCTGCGCGGCGGTGAACTGCAAATCGCCTGGCCGGCCAACGACGCGGGTGTGCTGATGACCGGTCCCGCCGCCGAAGTCTTCACGGGCCGCATCGCGATTGGAGAGGAGTGACGTGTTCGAAGGAGTCCTGACCGCGCTCGTGACACCGTTCCGCGACGGCAGCGTCGATGAGCGCGCGCTGACGGAGTTGGTCGAGCTGCAGATCGCTGCGGGCGTTGATGGCGTGGTGCCCTGCGGCTCCACCGGCGAGGCCGCAACGCTCTCGCATGCGGAACACCAGCGCGTCGTCGAGGTGACCGTCGCCGCGGCGCGCGGCCGCGTGCAGGTGCTCGCCGGCACCGGCTCGAACAGCACCGTCGAAGCGGTCCAGCTCACACATCACGCGAAGGAAGCGGGCGCGGACGGCGCGCTGCTGATCTCGCCGTACTACAACCGGCCGACGCAGGACGGCATCGTCGCGCACTACGCCGAGATCGCGCGGCAGACATCGTTCCCGCTCGTCGTCTACAACATCCCCGGTCGCACTGGTTCGAACATCCTGCCGAACACGATCGCGCGGCTCGCCGAGGTCGATCAGATCGTCGGCGTAAAGGAATCTTGCGGCGACCTGAACCAGATCGCGCACGTGATTGCATCGGTACCGGACGCGTTCACGGTGCTCGCCGGCGACGACTGGGCGACGCTGCCGATGCTCGCGCTGGGCGGCAAAGGCGTGATCTCGACGATCGCGAACGTCGCGCCCGGCGAAGTCGTCGATCTGGTTCGCGCATTCCGCGCAGGCGATCTCGAGCGGGCGCGTTCGGTCCACTGCCGCTTGCTGCCGCTCATCGATGCGCTCTTCTGCGAATCCAACCCGATTCCCGTCAAGGCAGCGCTCGCGATGCGTGGCCTCATCCACGAGGAACTGCGCCTGCCGCTGCTCCCGATCTCGAATGGAAATCGCGAGCGCCTGCAAGCCGTGTTGAAAGAGCTGGGCCTGCTGTGAGCGAGCGGCTACGCGTCGCCTCTGTCGGCGCGCTCGGACGCATGGGCGAACGCATTCGCGCCCTGGTGACAGAGTCTGCGGGCGCAGAACTCGTCGGCGCGCTGGAATCGCAAGGGCACGCGGGACTCGGCACCGAGGTGGCGCCGGGTGTGCGCGTCGTCGATGACGCCGCTGTGGCCTTTGCGAACGCGGAAGTCGCGATTGATTTCTCGATTCCCCGCGCCACCTGCGCTGCACTGCGCGTCGCTGCGGATCATGGCGTCGCCTATGTGTGCGGAACGACCGGTTTCTCGGCCACCGAACGCGCCGAAGTGGATCGCGCGGCGACACGGATTCCGATCGTGTGGGCGCCCAACTTTTCGATCGCGGTCAACGTCCTGGCGCATCTGGTCGGATCGGTGGCGCGTCTGCTCGGCCCCGATTTCGACGCTGAGATCGTCGAGCTGCACCACGCCGCCAAGCGCGACGCACCGAGCGGCACTGCGCTGCGCCTCGCTGAAGCGATCGCCGAAGCGCGCGGCCAGGATTTGGCGACGGCGATCGTCGCTGCACGCGAGGGCGAGGTCGGCGCGCGGCCTGCGGGCGCGATCGGCGTGCAGGCGTTGCGCGGCGGCGACAACCCGGGCGAGCACAGCGTGTTCTTCCTGGGTCGCGGCGAGCGTCTCGAGCTGGTGCATCGCGCCGCAACGCGCGATCACTTCGCCAGCGGCGCAGTGCGTGCCGCGCAGTGGCTACGCGGTCGCGCACCAGGGCTCTACACGATTGATCAGGTGCTCGGGCTCGATAGCGAAGCGTAGAAATCGCGACGCCCCTGTGCGTTGGACTCAGCAGAGCTCTTCGACTACGCGCAGCAGATCGAGCGACGAGATGACTCCGACGAGCACGCCCTTGTCGACCACGAGCAGCCGATGGATGCGGCGTTCGCGCATGATGTTGGCGGCGACCGCAACGCCCGTGTCGCGATTCACCGAGTACACGCGTGGCGTGAAGACGTCGGAGACGTGCTGCGACGACGCCGTGATGGGCGTCAGCCCGAGATCCGCGTAGTCCTCGACACTCGAGAAGAATTGACCCGCTTGCGCGACGGTGTCGGGGTGCGCCGCCTTGCGCACCAGGTCGTTCTGCGAAACGACACCGAGCACGCGCCCTGTTGCATCGACTACAGGCGCGCCCGAGATGGACCGGCTCGCGAGTAGAGATTGCGCTTCGACGAGCGTGTGATCGGGTCGCAGCGTCACGACATCGGGGTTCATCAGCTCGAAGACGCGACGCGGTCGAACTGCCATCGTGATCTCTCCGAATCAGATGTCTTCGGGAATGCGGAGGCCCCGCCAGCCTAGCAGCCGACGGGGCCTCGCTGGTTTCGATCGCGACGATCAGACGTCGTAGTACAACTCGAACTCATGCGGATGCGGACGCATGCGCATGGGATCGATGTCGTTCTCGCGCTTGTAGTCGATCCACGCCTCGATTAGATCCTTGGAGAACACTCCGCCCTGGAGCAGGAACTCGTGATTGTTCTCGAGTTCGCGCACCGCTTCGTCGAGGCTGCCGGGCATCGTCGGGATCCCCTTCGCTTCCTCGGCGGAGAGTGCATAGATGTTCTTGTCGAGCGGATCTCCGGGATGGATCTTGTTGACCACGCCGTCGATTCCGGCCATCAGCATCGCCGCGAATGCGAGATACGGATTGCAGGCCGGATCCGGATACCGCACCTCGACGCGCTTCGCCTTCGGGCTCTGCGAGTACGTCGGAATGCGGCATGACGCCGAACGGTTTCGCGACGAGTAGGCCAGGTTCACCGGCGCTTCATAGCCCGGCACGAGTCGCTTGTACGAGTTCGTGGTCGGGTTGGTGAATGCTGCGAGCGCACGTGAGTGCTTGAGGATTCCACCGATGTAGAAGAGCGCCATTTCTGACAGGCCGGCGTACTTGTCGCCGGCGAAGAGCGGCTTGCCGTCCTTCCACAGCGACTGGTGGCAATGCATACCCGAGCCGTTGTCCTTGAAGAGCGGCTTCGGCATGAAGGTCGCCGTCATGCCGTGGCGGCGCGCAACGTTCTTCACCACGTACTTGTACTTGAGCACCGCGTCGGCCATCGACACCAACGTGTCGAACTTCATGTCGATCTCGGCCTGA
This sequence comes from Deltaproteobacteria bacterium, assembly GCA_031396445.1. Lineage (GTDB taxonomy): Bacteria > Myxococcota_A > UBA9160 > UBA9160 > PR03 > PR03. The sequence goes on from JANNKU010000059.1 coordinate 30,913, forward strand.
CCGGCAGTCGCCACCTCGTGATGATGCGTCTCGATCACGATCCCCATGCGCTCCATCTCGAGACACATTTCGGTGCGGATGTCCTGCTGTGTGTCGTGGGGCGGAACCGGGAAGTAGCCTTCCTTGTGGCGGATCTTGTAGGCGAGGTTGCGACCATTCTCGTCGGAGTCGCTGTTCCACGCGGCTTCGCTCGAGTCGATCTCGTAGTAGCCGTGATTCGCGCCGGTGCCGAATCGAGCGCTGTCGAACACGAAGAACTCGGCCTCGGGGCCGAAGTACGCCGTGTCGGCGATTCCGCTCTGCTTCAAGAAGAGCTCAGCACGCTTCGCGACGTGGCGCGGGTCACGGATGTAGGGCTGACGGGAGAGCGGATCTACGACATCGCAGATCAGCACCAGCGTCGGATGTGCCATGAAGGGATCGATGAACGCGGTGCTGGGATCCGGGATCATCAGCATGTCGCTCTCGTTGATCGCCTTCCAGCCGCGGATCGACGATCCGTCGAAACCGTAGCCGTCCTGAAAACTCGACTCCTCGAGTTGCGAGATCGGATGTGAGCAGTGCTGCCAGAGGCCGGGTGAATCGGTAATGCGACAGTCCACCATCACGACGTTGTTCTTCTTGGCGAACTCAATGACTTCCTTGCCAGTCTTGAAGGACATTGCGGGCATCACTCCTCTTCGGCCTCTGGCCGCGTGCGGGGTTGCGAGTTGAGTTGGCAGCAGCAGCTTTGGCTAGACCGCTTCGGGGCCGCTCTCGCCGGTTCGGATGCGGATCACGTCCGACAGCGCGTAGACAAAGATCTTGCCGTCCCCGATGCGGCCCGTGTTCGCCGCTTTCACGATCGCCTGGACGACTTTATCGACCATGTCGTCGCCACATGCAATCTCGAGCTTGATCTTCGGCAGGAAGTCGACGACGTACTCCGCGCCTCGATACAGCTCGGTGTGTCCCTTCTGTCGCCCGAAGCCCTTCACTTCGGACACGGTCATGCCCTGCACGCCGATTCCTTGCAGGGCCTCCTTCACCTCGTCGAGCTTGAACGGCTTGATGATCGCTTCGACCTTGCGCATCGCACTTCCCTCTCTAGCGATTCGCGAGGCCGTGAGGCTCTCGCGGTCTGGAGTGACTCCGTGGGGTCAGGAGAACTGGGCAGAAGGCGGCCTGACCTTACCACGGTCCATGGGCCTACGGTCGCATTCGCGCCGTCGGACGTGTGCCGAGTTCAGCAAAAGACATGCCAAGCTACGCGCCGGCTGGGAGGCGGGAGACGCCTCCACAGCGTCGGCTTCGCGGCGCGCTGCGGAGATGTTGTGCAGGGCTGCCCAGCATCGGAGCAGATTCGAGAGAGCGCAGAAATAGAAAGGGGGCGTGATCCGAATGGACCACGCCCCCTTGCAGACTGAGCTTCGTCGGAGAGTGGGTTACTCGCCGCCGAACTTGTTGAAGTTGTAGACCACCTCGGCACCGAGCGTGACCTGGTTCGACTTCAGACCGAAGT
>JANNKU010000078.1:0-34427 GCA_031396445.1 Deltaproteobacteria bacterium
CGAAGTCCGCGCAGATATTAATTGACTGAATGCACCATTCACTTATAGGGTGCCAACCGTGGCCCGTTCCCGTCCGCCCGACCGCTTCCAGCAGCTCCGCGAGGCCGCGCTGCGGGTCTTCGCGAGCAAGGGCCTGCGCCGAACCCGGATGGCCGACGTCGCGGAAGAGATGGGGGTCGCGCCGGGCTCCCTCTACAACTACGTCGAGAGCAAAGAGGCGCTCTTTCACTGGATCCTCTCGCGCGACGGCGAGGACGGCCCCGTAGAGGCGCCCGCCACACTGCCGATCCCCACGCCCGCGCCGGGCGCTCTCGAGGAGCGACTTCGCCAGGAACTCGAAGCCGCGTTCCACCTGCCCCACCTCGAGACGGCGCTCGCGCGACGCCGCGTCGTCGATGCCGAGGCCGAGCTCGCGGCGCTCGTGGGCGAGTTCTACGCACGCATCTCCAGCAATCGTCGCGTGATGACGGTCGTCGAGCGCTCGGCGATCGATCTGCCGGCGCTCTTCAATCTCTATTTCGTGACGCTGCGACGCGACGTCTTCGCGCGCTTCGCGCGCTACATCGAACGGCGTCAGCAGGCAGGCCATTTCCGCGACGATGTCGAGCCGGTCGTTGCGGCGCGCGTCGTTCTCGAGTCGGTCACGTATTTCGCGCGCCACCGCTTCGGCGATCAGGATCCCACGCTGCTGCCGGACGACGACGTCGTGCGCGACAACGTGATCCGCCTCGCCGTCGCAAGCCTGCTGCCGATTCCCCCGCGCCCGACGAGGAGACGCAGATGAGACTCGAAGTGATGATCCACGGCGCCGCGATCGCAATCGCGGCGGCCCTACTCGGCTGCGAAGCGGCGCCGCCGCTCGCAACAGGCGGCGCGACGGCAGGCTGGCCGATCTACGGTGGCGACGCGGGCGGCTCGCGCTTCTCGCCGCTCGATCAGATCTCGCGCGAGAACGTGCGCCTCCTCGAGGAAGCGTGGCGCATTCGCACCGGCGATCTCGATGTCGAACCGCCGCCGCCTGGTCACATGGCGTTTCAGGCGACACCAATTCTCGTCGGCAACCTGCTGATCCTGCCGACGCCGCTCGGCCGCGTGCTCGCGCTCGATCCCGAGACTGGCGCGGAGCGCTGGCGCTTCGACGCGACGGTCGAGAGTCGTCGCTACCCCGAATTCACGTCGCGCGGCGTCGCAGCCTGGACCGACGCCGCGGAGCAGACCGGAGCGCCGTGCCGCGAACGCATCTTCGCCGCAACGATCGCATCGCAGCTCTACGCAATCGACGCGACGAATGGCCAGCGCTGCGCGGGCTTTGGGGCAAACGGAACTGTGTCGCTGCGCGAGGGCGTCGGCGCGATCGACGATTTCGAGTACACGATCTCCTCGCCGCCCACGATCGCGGGCGATCTCGTCGTCGTCGGCTCGGCCATGGCCGACAACAGACGCATCGACATGCCGAAGGGCATCGTCCGCGCCTACGATGCGCGCAGCGGCGCACTCGTCTGGACATGGGATCCCATTCCGCGAACTGCCGACGATCCTGCCTACGCCGAATGGCGTTCCGAGGACGCCGCGCGCGTCGGCGCTGCCAACGCGTGGTCGATCCTCTCGTACGACGCCGCGCGCGATCTCGTCTTCGTGCCGACGTCGAGCCCGAGCCCCGACTACTACGGCGGCGAGCGCATCGGCTCCAATCGCTACGCGAACTCGGTGGTCGCGCTGCACGCGCGAACCGGCGCCGTCGCATGGAACTTCCAGACCGTGCACCACGATCTTTGGGATTACGATGTGCCCGCGCAGCCGGTGCTCGCGACGCTGCAGCACGACGGCCGTCCGCGCGATGTCGTCGTGCAGGCGACCAAGACCGGGTTCTTGTTCGTGCTCGATCGCGATACAGGCGAGCCGGTGTTCCCGGTCGAAGAGCGGCCCGTCCCGCAGAGCGACGTACCCGGTGAAGAGAGCTGGCCGACACAGCCGTTCCCGACGAAGCCGGCGGCGCTGGTTCCGCAGACACTGCGACCCGAAGATGCGTGGGGCATCACGCCGTGGGACCGCGGAAAGTGTCGCGACGCGATCGCCGCGCTGCGCAACGAGGGCATCTTCACGCCGCCGAGCGTGCGGGGAACGCTGATGTTCCCCGGCAACGCGGGCGGCACGAATTGGGGCAGCCTCGCCATCGAGCCGTCGCGCCGCGTCGCGATCCTCAACATGAGCAACCTGCCCTTCGTGCTGCGGCTGATTCCACGCGACGACTTCGAGCGCGAGAAGAGTGTCGGTGGTGGCTTGCTCGGGTTGCGCGAGTTCGCGGCGCAGGCGGGCACGCCCTTCGGCCTGCTGCGCGAACCGCTGCAATCTCCCATCGGGTTGCCGTGTGTGGCGCCGCCGTGGGGAACGCTCGCGGCGGTGTCGCTCGACTCGGGCGAGATCCTCTGGCAAGTGCCGCTCGGCTCGGTGCCCGATCAACTGCGCATCCCGCTCCCGCTCGCGATTGGACTGCCGAATCTCGGCGGGCCGCTCGTCACCGCCGGCGGCCTCGCCTTCATTAGCGCTTCGATGGACGGAACCTTGCGCGCCTTCGATGTCGAGAGCGGCACCGAATTGTGGCACGACCGACTGCCCGCTGGCGGCAACGCGAACCCGATGACGTACCGGCTCTCCGCCAACGGCAAGCAGTACGTGGTGATCGCGGCGGGTGGTCACGGCAAACTCGGCACGCGACGCGGCGACTACGTGGTGGCCTACGCGCTGCCGTGACGGGCTGCGCTACCGCGCGCTGAACTCCACTTCGAGCCGTAGCAACCCGCGAATGAAATTCGACGGCACGGCAGGCGTCGGCGCATCCGATACGAGGCGCAGGTCCGGCAGCCGCGGCAGCAGTTCCTCGAAGAGCAGCCGCAGCTCGAGGCGCGCGAGACTCGCGCCGAGACAGAAGTGGGCGCCGAATCCGAAGGCGAGATGCGGGTTCGGATCGCGCGCCGCATCGAAGCGGAACGGATCGGCGAAGACGCGCTCGTCGCGATTCGCCGAGGGATAGAGCAGCAGCAACTTGTCACCCGCGCGAATCTTCTGGTCTCGCAATACGGTGTCGCGCGTGGCGGTGCGATTCATGTTCTGGATCGGCGTCACCCAGCGCAGCATCTCTTCGACCGCGGCGGGGATCTCGCTCGGATTCGCGGCGAGTCGGCGCCGTTGCTCGGGGTTGCGACACAGCGCTTCGCAACCGCCCGTGAGCACGTGGCGGGTGGTCTCGTTGCCGCCGATGAGAATCAGCAGCCCTTCTTGCAGCAGATCGGCGTCCGAGAGCTTCTCGCCGTCGATCACGGCATCGACCAGCACGCTCATCAGATCTTCTCGCGGACCGTCCTGATGTTTCGGAGGGCCACGGCGGCGTCGATCGGCGACCACGCGCTGGTTGTACGCCGCGTACTCGCCGAACGCGCGCGCGGCGCCTTGCATCGCTTCGGGTGTCGCCGTCATCGAGGTGCCCGCGATCAGCTCGTCGGACCAGCGCTGCAGCATCCCCCGATCCTGGGGCTCGACGCCGAGCAGATCGCCGATCAGGATCATCGGCAGCGGCGCGGCGACCTCGGCGACGAAATCGCAGCGTCCCTTCGGCGCAATCGCATCCACCAGCTCGCGACAGATCCGGCGGATCTTCGCTTCGTGATTGCCCACCCGACGCGGCGTGAAGCCGCGGCTCACCAAGCCGCGGCGGCGCCGATGCGCGGGATCGTCGAGATTGATCATCGACGGAATCGGCGGCGAGTCCGGCCGCGAACTCTGGCCCGAGCAGAAGAGTTCCGGCTGCCGCGAGACTTCGAGCACGTCCTCGTGCAGCGCGACGCCCCAGACTTTTCCGTCCGCGTCCCAGTACACCGGCGCGTGTGCGCGCATCCAAGAGAAGGCGGGATGCGGATCGGCGGCGTAGAAGTTGCCATCGAGCAGATGGATGCTGGGCTCGGGCACCTTCAGCCTCGCAGCCGCGCATCGCTCGACGCGTTCGCCAGCGCGAGCGCGCGCTCCGCGAGCGGACCCGCCGCGCGCTGCATGTTCTCGAAGCCGGGACCCAGCGTCTTGCCCATCTGGAAGCGCGCGAAGATGCCCTCGCTGATCACCGCGAGTTTATAGAGCGCGAGCACCTGGTAGAAATCCACGGCGGCAACGTCGCGACCGGTCGCGCGCGCGTACATCTCGATCAACTCGGCGCGTGTCGCGAAGCCGGGCTGCGCGGTCACCGACGCACCGAATGGTGTTCCACTCGCGCCGTCACCAACCTCGGTCCAGTAGATCAGCGTGTAGCCGAGATCCGCGAGCGGATCGCCGAGCGTCGCCATCTCCCAATCGAAGATCGCCGCGACTCGACCGGAGTCGTGCGGATCGAGCGCGAGGTTGCCGAGCCGGTAGTCGCCGTGCACCAGCGTCGGCGCGGGCGAGAGCGGGATCGCAGCGGCGAGGTGACGCGCGAGTGTTTCGACCGCGGGCAGCGGCGCCGTCTTCGAGCGCTCCCACTGTTGCCCCCAGCGCCGCACCTGACGTTCGAGGTAGCCATCCGGACGACCGAAGTCTGCGAGGCCGATCGCGCGATAGTCGACGCCGTGCAGCGTCGCGAGCGTCTCGACGAGCGTCTCGCCGATGCGCGCGCGCTCGTGCTCCGTTTCGGCGAAGCCCGGCGGCAGCTTCGTCTCGAGCACCACGCCTTCGACATGCGACATCACGTAGAACGGCGCGTCGTTCACCGTCGTGTCTTCGCAGAGTGCGATCGCGCGCGCGACCGGCACGCCGGTGCCGCCGAGCGCCGCGATCACGCGATACTCGCGCGCCATGTCGTGCGCGGTCGGCAGCACGTGGCCGAGTGGCGGACGCCGCAGCACGAAGGTTCCGCCGGCACAATCGACGCGAACGGTGATGTTCGAGCGGCCACCACTGATCTGCGAAAAGTGCAGCGGTCCCGCGCCGCCGGGCACATGTGCCGCAAAGAATCGCTCGACAGCGTCACGATGAATGCCGGGCAGATCGTTTGCGTTCGTCGTCGCCACCGTCTCGGACACGCCACCTCCGCGGGCGCCGAGGGTATCGAGACGCATCCGCTCGCGGTAGGCTCGCCGACCCTTCGGACAGGAGATCGCGATGATCCTCGATCGCTTCCGCATGAATGACCGCGTCGCCATCGTGACGGGCGGATCGAAAGGCATTGGCCGCGGCATCGCGCGCGCATTCTGCGAAGCGGGCGCCGACGTGACGATCGCGTCGCGCAATGCCGCCGATCTCGAAGCGACGGCCGCAGCGCTGCGCTCTGAAACCGGTCGTCGCGTGCTCGCCGTTCCGTGCGACGTCAACGATCGCGCGCAACTCGAAGCCGTGGTCGATGCGACGTGGAGCGAGTTCGGTCGCATCGATCTGTTGGTGAACAACGCGGGCGGCACGCCGCCGCGACCGGCGCTGCGCACCAGCGAAAAAATGTTCGAAGCGGCGTTCCACTTCAATGTGACGTCGGCGTTCCTGCTGTCGCGCATGGCGATCCCCAAAATGCTGGAAGGCGACGGCGGCGCGATCCTGAACATCTCGTCGGGCATGTCGTGGCTGGTGGACAAGGGCTTCGTCGCGTACGGCACCGCGAAGGCGGCGCTCTCGCACATGACACGACTGCTCGCCTACGAGATGGCGCCACGCGTGCGTGTCAACGCGATCGCGGTCGGCGCGATCGGCACCGACGCGCTGCTGCCCTTCCTCGACGCGATGCCCGAGGCGCGCGCAAAGCTCGAAGCCGGCACACCGATGCAGCGCATCGGCACGCCCGAGGACATCGCCGCCGCCGCCGTCTACCTCTGCTCGCCGGCCGGCGGCTGGGTGACCGGCAAGGTCTTCGAGGTGGACGGCGGCACCGTCGCCTCGAACTGGCCGCTCGATCTGCCTTCCGTCTAGAACTCGCCCAGCGATCGAGATCGCCACGCACGCCGCGCGCCGCCCACCTAGAGGGGGCAAACGCGGAGGACGGCGATGCGAATCGGTCAGCTATGCGGTGGACTTGGGTTTCTCTTCGCGTGCGTTGCACCGATGGCGGGCGCCGATTCCCTCAGCGTTCTCTCCTACAACGTGGCGGGCTTGCCGGTGGGCATCTCCGGTTCGAGTCCGATCGCGAATCATCCGCAAATCTCGCCGCTGCTGAACGCGTACGACTTGGTCGGCGTGCAGGAAGATTTCGCGTATCACCCGCTGCTCGTCCAGGATCTCGACTTCCCGTATCAGTCCGTGAAGGACGACACGGCCGGCGCCGCGGGTGAGCAGCTCGGCTTCGCGTTCGGCGACGGGCTCAACACCTTCTCGAGTCTGCCGTTCAGCGACTTCACGCGCGTCACCTGGAATACCTGCTTCGGACTCTTCACGGATGGCAGCGATTGCCTCACGCCGAAGGGATTCTCGTTCGAACGCCACGAGTTTGCGCCCAATATATTTCTTGACGTCTACAACTGGCACGCCGACGCCGGCAGCGGCGCGGATGATCTCGCGGCGCGCCGGGACAATACGCAGCAGCTCTATGAGGCGGTGGTCGAGTTCTCGGCCGGCAATGCGGTGATCGTGCTTGGCGACACGAATAGCCGTTACACGCGCGGCGGCGACGTGTTGCCCGATTTGCTCGCGGCGGCCGCGCTCACCGACGTGTGGATCGAGCTGGAGCGCGGCGGCGTCGTGCCTGCCGTCGGCGCGGCGCTCACCGATTGCGGTGTCGATCCGACGGGCGCGAGCTGTGAGCGCGTGGACAAGATCTTCTACCGCGGCAGCGCGAGCCTCGCGCTCGAAGCGCTCGAGTACGACGTGCCGCCCCACTTCGTCGATGCGCTAGGAGCCCCGCTCTCGGATCACTCGCCGGTGCTCGCGCGCTTCGATTGGCGCGTCGTGCCGGAGCCTGGAACGCTCGCGCTGCTCGGCGCCGGGCTCGCGCTGCTGGCGCGACGCCGCAACGCGTCGGGCGCGTGATCAGCGCACCACCCCGCCCGTCTCCATCCAGCGCGCGCACTCCGGCGAGAGCGTCTTCTCCATCGCTGCGCGGTATTGCACGAGTTCAGCCTCGCTGAGCACATCCTTCCAGCGACCGTTCGTGCCCTTGAAGAGAAACGTCTTCGCGCCGCCTTCGAAGAACATGTCCATGTCGCCGACGATGCGGTCGGAATTCTTCTGCACGTTCTGCAGACTCACCGCCTCGGTGATGCCGCGGAACGCTTCGTCGTCGTGCTCGATGCCGAGGAAGCCCGCGATGCGGCGGATCTCGCCTTCGAGATCGGCTTTCAGATCGCTGTAGTGCACGAAGAGCAGATTGGGGAGATGCCGGAAATCCCAGTAGCTCTGCGCGTGGTGCAGCACCGAGAACCACGGCCAGCCTTCGTTCTCCCACTCGAACCAGCCGCGCGAGATCCACGTGTTCCACAGTTCATGGATGTCTTCGGGACACGGCGGGAAGGCGTCGCCGACGCGTCCGGGAAGTTCGTTGAACATCTGCAGCGCAAACGGCGTGTAGTTCCGGTAGTGATTCCAGAGCGACATGAACACGTCGCGCGGATCGCGCCCGACCATGATGTATTGCACGTCTTCGCGATACGGCAGCCCGTCGAGCGGCAGATGCGTCTTGATGAAGCGGCGGTGTTGTTGCGCGGCGAGCGTCGCTTTGATCTCGTCGAGCGGCAGCACGCGCATGTCCACCCACGGTGACGCGTGCATCAGCACGTCGGGAAACGCGCCTCCCCAGAAGATCAGGTGACCGACGATGGTCTGCGTCCACGTCGTGCCGGCCTTGTACGCGGTCGAGATCACGATGTCGCGCGGTCGCAGCGCGATTGCGTCCCAGCGCGTCGAGTCGAGATGATGATTCTGGTAGACGTGCGTGCGCTGCGGCAGTGACTTCGCGTGACTCATGGCGTCCTCCGTGATCGGGCTGGCTCACGATATCAGCAGGCTGGGCTAGATTGCCGCGACCCCCTCCGATTTCGGTTCCGACGAGGCTCGTTGATGTCGTCTACCTCTCACGCCGCGCCGCTCGCGTCGCTCGAGTCGGGGCTCGCGCGACTCGGACTCGAATCGTTCCGACCCGGCCAACGCGAAGCGATCGAAACGCTGCTCGAAGCGGGTCGCCTGCTGCTGGTCGCGCCGACCGGCGGCGGCAAGAGCCTCGTCTATCAACTGCCCGCGTGTCTGTTGCCCGGCACGACACTCGTGGTGTCGCCGCTGATCGCGCTGATGCACGACCAGGTCGCCGCACTCGACGCGCGCGGCATCGCAGCCACCTATCTCGCCGGCACGCTCGACGCCGCCGAGGTGCGGCGCCGGATGCGCAGCATCGCCGACGGCGAGTGCAAGCTCGTCTACGTCGCGCCCGAGCGGCTCGCGACGCCCGGCTTTCGGGCGCTGCTGCGCGATCTCGCCTGCCCGCTGATCGCGATCGACGAGGCGCACTGCATCAGCGAATGGGGCCACGACTTCCGGCCCGAGTACATGCAGATCGGCGCGCTGCTCGCGGAGCTTCCGAAGGCGCGCGTGCTCGCCTGCACCGCGACCGCAACGCCGATCGTGCGCGACGAGATCGTCGCGCGCCTCGCGCTGCCGAGCGACACGCCGCAACTCTTGCGCGGTTTCGCGCGGCCGAATCTGGCGCTTCGGGTTCTCGACGTGACGAAGCAGGCCGAGCGCGAGCGCGCGGTGGACGGCGCGCTGGTCGAAGCGCTCGGCATGCCGGGCTCGAAGCGCGGCGCCGCGATCATCTATGCGCCGACTCGACGCGCCTCCGAACAAGAAGGCGCACGACTCGCGAGGGCCGGCTGGCACGCCGTCGTGTATCACGCCGGCCTCGACCCGGCGGCACGCGACGCCGCACAGCGTGGCTTCTCCTACGGCGACGTCGAGGTGGTCGTCGCCACGAACGCCTTCGGCATGGGCATCGATCGCGCCGATGTGCGCGCGGTGCTGCATCTCGCGCCGCCCGGCTCGATCGAGGCGTACTACCAGGAAGTCGGCCGCGCCGGCCGCGATGGGGACGACGCGATCGGCCTGTTGCTGATCGCGCCGAACGACGTGCCGCTGCGCCGGCGTCTGCTCGAGATGCCGACCGACGGCGCCGTGCCCGATCCCGAGACGGTGCGCCACAAGTGGAACCTCTTCCTCGAACTGCTTCGCTACGCCGAAAGCGGTAGCTGCCGGCACGACGCGATCCTGCGCTACTTCGGCGACGAAGAAGAGACGCTCGCCGGCTGCGGTCGCTGCGACGTCTGCCAGCGCCTCGCCGCCGGCATCGACGGCGCCGACGCCGAGGAGACTGCGCTCGTCGTGCGCAAAGCGCTCTCGGCGGTCGCGCGCATCCACGGTCGCTACGGGCTCACCGCAGCCGTGCAGCTCTTGCTCGGCGCCGAGGATCCGCGGCTGCTGCGCGCGGGCCTCAACGAAACGCGCACCTTCGGCGTGCTGAAGGATCGCTCCGAAGATTGGCTGACGCGGCTGCTGCGGCGCTGTGTCACGCCGGGCTGGATCGACTTCGAGGGCGGCGATCGCCCGGTCGCGATGCTGACACCGGAAGGCGCCGCCGTGATGCGCGGCGAGCGACCCGCGCTGCTGCTCTTGCCTCCCGAGCAACGCTTCCCGCGCGGCGCCGGCGCGGCAACGCCCGGCGCACGCAGCACCAAGCGCAGCGCGCCGCAGCCCGATGAGTCGCTCGACGAGAGCGCCCGCGCGCTCTTCGAGACGCTGCGCCGCTGGCGACTCGAGCGCGCCCGCGCCGAGAGCGTTCCGCCCTACGTCGTCGCGAGCGACCGCACACTGCGCGATGTCGCCCGCATGCGCCCGCGCGATCTAGCAGAGCTGGAGCAAGCGCACGGCATCGGTCCGGCGAAGGCGAGTCGCTACGGAGCGGAACTGCTCGCTGCGGTGCAAGCCGCGCCTACCTGAAGGCGGAGAACGTCCCGATCGACGGGGCATCCCATCAGTGCAAAATCATCCGCCCGCAGCGCGGACACTCGGTCGTCGTGTCCGCGGCTTCTTGCGAGAAGCGACTCGCGAATGCGATCGGCACCGCGCCGAAACAGCCGTTGCACATCTCGCCCTCGATCCGCGCGACGACGCGACCCTTCAAGCGGGGCATCGCGCGCAGCTTCTCGTAGGTGGCGAGCGGCGCGGCGCGGCGGCGAGATCTTTCACGACGGCGTCGCGCGCGCCGACCAGACGCGCGAGTTCCGCGTCGATCTCGACTTCCGCAACACCCAGCGCCGCGCGCAGCGCGCCGGCGTCGCGCGCGAGCTCGACATCGCGCGCTTCGAGCGCGGCGACCTCGGCGGCGAGCTGCTCCTGCTGCTCCATCAACGCGAGCTCCGCTTCTTCGTACTCGCGCTGGCGCTGCTGGAACGAGCGCAGTTCGGCTTGCAGCGCCTTCAGCTCGTTCACCACCTTCACCTTGCCGGAGTAGAGCGTCGCCTCGATTTCCTGTGCCTTCGCGCGCGCATCGGTCACCTGCGTTTCGACGCGGTGCTCTTCGCGGCCGAGTGCGAGCTCGCGCTCATGCGTCTCGCCGCGCAAGGTCGTGAGCGATGCGATCTCGACTTCGCGCTCGCCGAGCAGCACGCGCTCCGGCAATGCGTCGCGCCGCGCGCGCAAGGCGTCGGCTTCGGAGTCGAGCCGTTGCAGCTCTAGCAAGGGGTGGGATTCAGCCATGAAGCGGGCGGAGCCTCGCATCTGTGCCGCGTGCGCGCCACCACGATGCGGCGCGCGCTTGCGCCTCTATGATGGGCAAAGCGGATTGGCCGTCTCGGCTCGTCCATCGGAGGGCGCGTTGCCCGCAACTCGGATCCTCGTTCTGTTCGCGCACCCGGCGTTCGAGCACTCGCGCGTGCATCGGCGGCTGGTCGCAGCGGCGCGCGCCGTGGAAGGCGTGACCTTCCACGATCTCTATGAGGCCTATCCCGATTTCGACATCGACGTGCGCCACGAGCAGGAGCTGCTCGGCGTCCACGATCTCGTCGTGCTGCAGCACCCGTTCTACTGGTACAGCACGCCGCCGCTGGTGAAGCAGTGGTTCGACCTCGTGCTCGAATACGGCTGGGCCTATGGACCGGGCGGGACGGCACTGCGCGGCAAGCGGATGCTCTCGGCGATCAGCGCGGGCGGCAACGAAGGGACCTACGACCGCAACGGCACCAATCGCTTCACGGTGCGGGAGCTGCTCGCGCCACTCTTCCAGACCGCGCAGCTCTGCGGCCTCGAAGTGCTGCCGCCGTTCGTGCTCTACGACGCCCACGCTTTCGATGCCGCCGACATCGCGCGCGGGGCCGAGGAATACGGGCGGTTGCTCACCGCGCTGCGCGATGGGCGCATCAACTTTGATGCGGCGCGCGCGCTGCCGCGCATCAACGTCGATCTCGGAGCGCTGCTCGCGTGAACGGAGGCGGCGCGTAGATGGAGCGCGATTTCTTCTATCAGGCATTCGTGTATCTGGCGGCCGCCGTGATATCGGTGCCGATCGCGCGGCGACTCGGCCTCGGCTCGGTGCTCGGCTACTTGATCGCGGGCGTCGCGATCGGCCCCTTCGGCCTCGCGCTGGTCGGCACCGAAGGCCAGGACGTGTTGCACTTCGCCGAGTTCGGCGTCGTGATGATGCTCTTCGTGATCGGCCTCGAGCTACAGCCGAAAATGTTGTGGCAGATGCGCGGCGCGCTGCTCGGACTCGGCGGATTGCAGGTCGTCGTGACGGCGCTCGTGCTCGGCGTTGCAGCCGCCGCGCTCGGTCTCACGTGGCAAGCGGCCGTTGCGATCGGAATGATTCTCTCGCTGTCTTCGACGGCGATCGTGCTGCAGTCGCTCACCGAGAAGGGCCTGCTCCGCACGGCAGCCGGCGAGCGCTCGTTCGCGGTGCTGCTCTTCCAGGACATCGCGGTGATTCCCATGCTGGCGGTGTTGCCGCTGCTCGCGACCGGGGCGCCGATGGGCGGCGCGGAGGGCGGCGAGCATGCGGGTTCGGTGGTGGCGCAGTTGCCGGCGTGGGCGCGCGCGCTCGTCACGATCGGCGCGGTGGCGGCGATCACGATTGCAGGGCAATTCCTGGTGCGCCCGCTCTTCCGCTTCATCGCGCGCAGCGGCGTTCGCGAGGTGTTCACCGCGGCTGCGCTGCTGCTCGTCGTCGCGATCGCGCTCGCGATGCGCAGCGTGGGCCTCAGCCCGGCGCTCGGCACCTTCCTCGGTGGCGTCGTGCTCGCGAACAGCGAATACCGGCATCAGCTCGAAAGCGATGTCGAGCCGTTCAAGGGTTTGCTCCTCGGCCTCTTCTTCATCGCCGTCGGCGCGTCGATCGATTTTGCGCTGGCGGGCGCGCATGCGGGCACCGTCACCGCGCTGGTATTCGGGCTCGTCGCGGTGAAGTTCGCTCTGCTCTTCGGGCTCGGCCGCGCGATGCGGATGAGCGCCGAGCAGAGCGTGCTCTTCGCGTTCGCACTCGCGCAGGGCGGCGAGTTCTGTTTCGTGCTCTTCTCGTTCGCGGCGCAGAACGGTGTACTCGAAGCCGAGACGGCCAATCTGTTGGTCGCGACGGTGGCGCTCTCGATGGCGGCGACGCCGTTCCTGCTGGTCGCGAACGAGCGCTTGATCCAGCCGCGCTTCGGCTGTCCCGAGGCACCAGCGCGCGAGCCCGACGTGATCCGCGAAGAGAACGCGGTGATCCTCGCCGGCTTTGGCGCGTTCGGCAGCGTGGTCGGCCGCTTCCTGCGCGCGAACGGCATTCGCACCACCGTTCTCGACGCGGACTCGGACCAGGTCGACCTGATGCGCCGCATCGGCATCGATGTTTATTACGGCGACGCCTCGCGCGAAGACCTGCTGCGCTCCGCGGGCGCAGCGACCGCGAAGTTGATGATCGTCTCGGTGGGCGGACTCGAGAGTACGCAGCGCGTGATCCGCACCGCGAAGCAGCACTTCCCGAATCTGCGCATCCTCGCCCGCGCCAAGACGCGCTCGGAGGCCTACGACGTTCTCGAAGCGGGCGCGGACGACGTCTACCGCGCGTCCTTCGACACTTCGCTGCGTGCCGGTGTGGATGCGATGCGCGCGCTCGGCTTCCCGGCGCACCAATCGCTGCGCGCCGCGCAGTACTTCCGTCGCTACGACGAACGCGAGTGGCGCGCGCTCGCGGCCGTGCGCAACGACGACTCGCTCTTCCAGAGTCGCGCGCGCGAATCGATCCAGAACCTCGAGCATCTGCTCGCCGCCGAATTCCACGGCATCGACCGCCCCGATCGATCCAACTGGGATGCGGAAGCGCTGCGCGCCGCATCGACGCGGCCGGAAGAGCCTTGAGCGCACTGACGATCGGGCTGCTGCTGACGGTGTCGATGGCGGCCTTCGAAGCGCTCGCGATCGCGACGATCCTGCCCGAGACGGTGCGCGAGATCGGCGGTCTCGAGTGGTATGGCTGGGCCTTCACCGGGTTCATGCTGGCGAACCTGGTCGGCATTCCGCTCGCTGGCGCAGCGGCCGATCGGCGCGGTCCGGCGCCGCCGTTCGTCGTCGGCGTGCTCGCATTCGCGGGCGGACTCGCGATCGCCGGCTTCGCGAACTCGATGGAAGTACTCGTCGCGGGGCGCGTGTTGCAAGGCGGCGGCGCCGCGGCGCTCTCGTCGGTGGCGTACGTCGCGGTGGCACGCGCCTATCCGGCGGCGGAACAGCCGCGGATGATGGCATTGCTGTCGAGCGCGTGGGTGATCCCGGGACTCTTCGGACCCGCGCTGGCGGCGGGCGTCGCGCGACAGGCGGGCTGGCGCGCCGTGTTCCTCGGTCTCGTGCCGGCGACGCTGCTCGCCGGCGCACTCGCGCTGCGCGGTTTGCGCGAACTCGGTCCCGCGCCGCAAGCAGCCGATGCGCCGCGCTCGACGAGCGTGCGCGATGCGACGCTGCTCGCAGCGGGCGTCGCGTTGACGCTGCTCGGTTCGCGCCACCAACACATGCTCGTGGCGATCGGCCTCGCTCTGCTGGGCGCCGCGCTGGCGCTCTACGCGCTGCGGCGCTTGATGCCGCCCGGAACGCTGCGCGCTCGCGCAGGGCTGCCCGCAGCCATTGTCGTGCTCGCGCTGCTGAACTTCGCGTTCTTCGCGATCGAAGCGTTCCTGCCGCTGGCGCTCACCGATGTGCGGGGCGCGAGCATGAGCTGGGTCGCCGCGGCGCTCACGGCGGGCACGCTCGCGTGGACGGCGGGCTCGTGGATCCAGGCGCGCGCCGCGACGCGCACTTCGCGAAGGCGGCTGCTCGCGAGTGGCCTCGTCTTTCTGCTCGTCGGCGGCGCAGGTGCGACCGCGATCCTGTCCCCGCTGCTGCCCGCCTCCGTTTCGATCGTTGCGTGGGCGTTCGCAGGGCTCGGCATCGGCATCGCGTATCCGACCGCAACGCTCGCGATTCTCGAAGCCGCGCCGGCGGGTCGCGAGGGCGAGGTCTCCGCCACCATGCAGATCGCCACCTCGCTCGCGATCGCGCTCGGCACAGGACTCGGCGGCGATCTGATCGCGCGCGTCGCGCAGGGCGGACGATCGCCGGCGCTCGGCATCGGCCTCGTCGATGTGGCGGGGCTCATCGCGTGCGCGCTCGCGCTCGTCGCGGTGCGCGGTGTGTCAGAGCCGAAACAAACGCCCTCGCCTCTTCCCTCGGTCGACGGTGGCGGCTGACAACGAAAAGGGCCCGACCATTACAGTCGGGCCCTCATTCGATCAGACAGCAGAATGCGTTGCTACGAGCGCGGGTGCCGCCGCCCGAAGGACACGAGGCCGGCGAGCCCGAGGCTCACCATCACCAGCGTGGCCGGCTCCGGCACCGCGATCACGTTGAACACCGAAGTGAACGACGCGAGATCGCCGGGCGAGAGCGTGAAATCGACCTTGATCGCGATCGTCGAGTTCGCGGGCTGGCCCAGAATGGTCGGACCGAAGCTGGCTCCACCCCACGGCGTCGAGCCGAACACACCAGCCACGACGGCCGGCTGCGGATGAAGCAGCAGCGATTGCACCGTCAGGCCATCGACCTGCGCCTGGTACACGGCGGGGGCCACCGAGTTCAGCGTCGCGCCGTTGCCGTTCGCGTCGGTAAGGCTGCCGCTGATCGAGCCATTCACCTGGATCTGCGGACCCTGCGCCACGATCGGGAGCAGGAACGTGAAGCTGAAGGTCTGCGCGACCAGAGCGTTGTTCTGGATCGCGATGAAGCCGACGACGGCGGGATCCGGATCGAGGAAGACGTTCCACGAGAGCAACTCGTAGTCAGTCGGACCAGCGAGATTCGTACCCACGCAGCTCTGCTGACCTTCGGTTCCGGCTGAAACGCAGCCCAGCGCAGCGGCGCTCGGCGACCAACCGTTGATCTCCAGTGCCTCGGCCTTCTGAACCACGGACAAAGCGATCGCGAAACCAGCGATCGCAGAGAGCAATAGACGCAACTTCATGGACTTCCCTCCCAAGGGTCAACTCAACTGGCCCATGAGAGAGCAAGATCGGTGCCGTTCGCTTCGCGACGAGCGATCGCGCAAGTCACCGGCTTCGCAGCCGAAAAATCACGAGGCCGAAAGTACGGCCTCGCGACGTGGGGAAGCGCGCTTCCCCACCGCGAGGAAAACTATTTCCTCGAGCGGCTGCGACGAGACTCGAGCGCCTTCAGCGCGGCGGTGGCGGCAACGCCTCCGAGCGCGGCCTCCGGCTCGGGACAAAACGGGAATTGCCCTGCGCCTTCGATGAGCGCGCCCGGCGTGAATCCGATGCCGCTCGACTCGATGATCGCGCCGTGCTGGTCGGTCACGCGAAGCGAGAGCGGAGCCGCGATCGGCGCGCTGCTCGAAGCGAACTCGAAGGCGTTGTCGCTGCTTCGATCGAGCGCGACGAACGAGCTCGCGGTCTCGGCGAGCTCCAAGCCCGCGACGCCGTAGCGATGGTTCCGCACCTGGATCTTCGCGTAGTAGGGATTGCTGGCCGGATCGAAGTAGAACGCGATCGGACCTTCGAGCTCGCACGCAACCGACTGCCAGCTCACGGGGATGATGCCGTCGATCGGATTGCCGATCGCCGCGAACGCGTTGGGGCTGAGATCGAGATCGCGGCAGCCTGCTCCCACGCAGTAGTCCGTGATGCGCGCGACGATCGTTCCGAGGGGGCCCGTGATGCGCAGACAGCGACCGCACACGGCGGACCCATCGAACGCAGCTTCCGCGACTGCCACCACATAGTCCTGCGGCGAGAGCGGCAACCCGCACGCATTCTGCTGCTGGAATGCGTCGTAGAAGGTCGCCGCGCCGGAGTCGGTCCACGAAGCGGGGCAACCCGTTTCCGGCGCGGCCGCACGCGACGGCGCCGCGAAGCTGCAACCCAGCAGCAAAATCGCGATGCGCGAGGACTTGGAGATGGATCGCACCAATCGCTCCCGGTTCAGCGGCGAACGGGATGTTCTTCGGCGAACCCCGGCGACGATGAGAGTGCGATCCGCGCGCGGATCCGCCGCGGCTACAGCAACGACAACTGCTGCGGCTTTGCGCGACCGAGCAGCGCATCGAAGCTTTCGTCGCGCTCGATCAAGATGGCGTCGGCGATCGGCGCGAGCACGCGATCGAGGTAGTAGCGGCGATCGATCGCGGTCGGCAGCGCGCGTCCCGGCACCACCGGCTCGGGACCCGTCGCGGTGATGACGTAGCGGACGATGGGACCGACGCGGATGCCCTGCTCCGCCAGCTTGCGCGCGGCTTGCACATGCGGCGGTGTCGTCGCGGTGTAGCGATCGAGTGACGCCTTGCGCACGCGCTTCGCAAACACGAGTTCCGCGTCGCACGCGCCGGCCAGCAATTGCTCGGCCAATTCGCGCACGAATGGCGCCACCGGTTGATCGGTGAAGGCGCGCTCGAGCATTCCCTGCTGCAGACGTGCGGCAATCGCGGGCCAATCTCGGCGCACGGATTCGAGGCCGACGACGACGAGGCGCCCGTCCTCCCAACCCGCGTAGCGTTTGTGCGACGCGCCGCGACCGCCGCGCAAGCGCGGCATGAAGAAGCCGTCGTAATGACACTCGAACTCGAGCTCGAGCCGCGACGGAACTCGATACTCGCGCTCGATCCGCTGCGCGATGCGCGCTTCGGCGCGCTGGCGCAGCGGCTCCGCCGCCTCGCGATTCGCGACTTCGACGAACACCGAATCGGTGTCGCCGTAGAGCACGCGCACGCCCTGCTCGGCGAACGCGTCGCGCGTCCAGCGCAGCGTCTGCTGGCCGAAGCCGGTGATCGCGTTCGCGACATCGGCGTCGAAGAAGCGACACGCGGTGGCGCCGAGCACGCCGAAGAGCGCGTTCTGCATGATCTTGATCGCCTGCGCCGCGTGTGGATCGCCGCGTTCGCGCGCCGCCGCGCGCGCCGCCCAGAAGCGCTCGACGACGGCGGGCAGGATCCCGCCGCTGCGTGCGAAGCGCGCGCCGTTGGGCGCTTCGAGCGCGTCGTCGTCATCGCGGGCCAGCGCGTGCGCGAGCGGATCGAGATCGAAGGTGCGGATCAAGCTCGGATAGAGGCTCTTGAAATCGAAGACCGCGACGTTGCGATGAAAGCCCGTCACGGGATCGAGCAGTGCGCCACCTGAAACGCCGACACTCGTGCGCGAAGCATCGACGCTCGGCGCAACGTATCCGCGCCGCCGCAGCTCTGGCAGATAGAGCAGATCAAAGGACGCGATCGACGCGCCGACACGATCGAGTTGCATGCCGGAGAGCAGTGAGCGCTCGATGCAGAGGTCGAGCAGTCCCTCGTGTTCGAGGATCTCGAGCACGAGTTGCGCGTCCTCGCGGTTGTAGGCGCAGAGCGCCGCCGGGTCTTCGCGGTGCAGCCGCTGGATCTCGAGAGCAGCATCGGGCACGTCGTGGTCGAGGAGCTTGCCGCGGCCGAGCACCGCCTGCGCGACGGTCTCGAGCCGGTAGTCGGGGAGCTTCAGCGCGTCGCGCACCAGCGCGATGCCGTCGATCACCATGCGGCCCGGAATCGAGGCGCGCATCTGGCGCGTGAAGCCGCGATCTTCGTGCAATACGATGGGGCCTGGCGCCCGACCCAGATCGGTGGCGATGCCGAGCGCTGCGCCGCGCGAAGCGAGCACGCGCAAATCGAAGTCGACGACGTTCCAGCCGACCAATACGTCGGGATCGAGCGCGACGAAGCGCGCCACGAGCGCCTGCACGAGTTCCGCCTCGTCGCGATGCGCCTGCGCACCGGCGACCGGCTGCGCGGAGACGAGATGCACCTCACTCGCGCCCGCGCCGACGAGCGCAAAAGACAGGATTTCGCTCGCATCCGGCGTCGTCTCGAGATCGAGCGAGAGGAAACGCAGCGCCGGCTGCACGGTCGCCGGCGCGAGCGTTGGATTGCGGAAGCGCAGCAGCCCATTCGGCTGCTCCTCCGCTTCGCCTTCGATCGCAACGCCGCTCTTGATGCCGAGATCGATCAGGTAGCGATAGGGAAAGCGGATGTCGGCTTCGAACGCGATCTCGCTGCCGAGCCGCTCGCGCAGTCGCGCGACGTCACCCGGCAGCGTCGTCTCGACGCGCAGCACTTCGCGTCCGCGCAGATCGCGCAAACCGCAGGCTTCGATGCGGATGCCGCGCTCGCGGGCGAGACGCGATTCTGCGTCGCGCAGCACGAAGCAGTAGGGTCGGAAGCGGTCGTCCTCGATCAGGAACGCGGGGCCGGCTTCGAGTCGCCCGTAGAGCTGCACGATCGGACGACCGCGCTCCACGCGGAAAGTCGGCTGCAGGATCATGCCGGTGCGGCGCACGCAGCGAGGGTACGCGGCGTGCGTCCCGCTAGCTTCCGCGCGTGGCTAGCAAGAAAAGTGATGGTGTTCACGCGCGCATCCACGCCGTCGTGCGCCGCATCCCGCGTGGGCGCGTCGGGAGCTACGGACAAGTCGCGCGCGTCGCCGGGCTTGCCTCGCACGCACGCCTCGTCGGCTACGCGATGGCGGCGCTGCCCGATGGCACGAACGTCCCGTGGCAGCGCGTCGTCAATGCGCAAGGTCGCGTGAGTCCGCGCGCGACGCCGGGTTACGACTCGTTGCAGCGCGCAGTACTCGAACGCGAAGGCGTGCGCTTCGATGCGACGGGTCGCATCGACCTCGCGCGCTTCGGCTGGCAGCCGCGGATTCGCGCGCAGCGCGGCGCGAAGGCGCTGCGATAAGGTCGCCGCGCGCGCACTTCAGGAGAGATGAATGACACTCGATGGCTTCGCGGAGTCGCAGTTCACGCACGACGGCGTATCCCGCACCGTCTACCGCCGCGGCGCCGGGCCCGGCGTCGTCATCATGCACGAGATCCCCGGTATCCATCCCGACGTCGCGCGCTTCGCCGAGCGCGTCGCAGACGCGGGCTTCACCGCCGTGATGCCAGAACTCTTCGGTGTGACGGGCAGACCGGTGACGCCCGGCTACATCGCCGGACAGATGCTGCGCGCCTGCATCAGCCGCGAGTTCCATGTGCTCGCAACGCAGCGTTCGAGCCCGATCACCGATTGGCTGCGCGGGCTCTGTCGATCCGTGCACGCCGAGTGCGGCGGCCGCGGTGTCGGCGCGATCGGCATGTGCCTCACGGGCAACTTCGCGTTGGCGCTGATGGTGGATGAATCGGTGATGGCGCCGGTGCTGTCGCAGCCGTCGCTGCCCTTCGGCGTGTCGCGCGCGCATCGCGCGGCGATCCACCTCTCGGACGCCGATCTCGCGGTCGTGAAGCAGCGCAGCGCTGCGGGTTGCAGCGTGCTCGGGCTGCGCTTCACCGGCGATCCGCTCTGCACCCGCGCGCGCTTCGACACGCTGCGCCGCGAACTCGGCGACGGCTTCGAGGCGATCGAGATCGACTCGTCGCGCGGCAATCCGTGGGGCATCAAGCGCAGCGCGCACTCGGTGCTGACGCTCGATCTCGTCGATGAAGCGGGCCATCCGACGCGCGTCGCGCTCGATCGCACGCTGGCGCTCTTTCGCGAGCGTTTGCCGGCGATTTAGTCGAGCTTGAATTTCACGCGCACCGTGACGCTCGAGGGAACGGCGCGTCCTTCGCGCTCGGCAGCACGGAACGGTGTCGCCTCGACGGCCGCCCGGGCCGCCGTATCGAAGTTGCCGCCCGCGCTCTTCACGACGGCGACTTCGCGCACGCGTCCGCTCGCATCGACCGTCGCGGAGAGCACGACAGTGCCCTGGCGACCGGTCTGGAGCTCGCGACTCGGGTAGCGCGGCGCGAAGGCGCCGACCGGAGCGGCGACGCGATCGACCTCGCTTTCTCCGAAGACGCGATCCGCGACCGCAGCAGTGGGCGGCGCGGGCGCGACGGCAGCAACGGCCGGCTCGCTCGCACCCGCGGAGGGCGCGGGCTCTACCGTTCGGAGTGTCGGCGTCGGCACGCGAGCGCTCTCGCGCGGCGGCGGCCGTGGCTTCGACGGCGCTGGCAGAGCTGATTTCTCGATCGGCGGACGCGGCTGCGCGGGCGCCGGTGTCGCGCTCGCTGCGCGCCCCACCGTTTCGGGCTCGCGCAAAAGCTCGACGAAGATCGCCCTCGGCAACGACGGCGGCACCGTCGCGAACGCGAGCACCGCGGTGAGCGCCAACGCATGCAGAGCCGCCGAGATCGTGAATGCGCGACGTCGCGAACGCCGACGCTCCGCAGCGACGGCATCCGCAACGGCGATCAGATGCGCGAGCGGCGACTCGCTTTCAGGGGACGTACCAGGTGAGACCGACGCGGAAGTTGCGCGGATAACCCGCCGTGTAGTGCCAGTCTTCGACGCCGTCTGCCGGTTCGTTCTGGAGTCGAGACGCATAGTAGAACTCGGAGCTTCGCCATTTGGCGTTGAGGAAGTTGTCGATGCCGACGACGCCCTCGAAGGGCCCGCGACGATACCGGAGCGCGAAGTCGAAGATGCCGTAGCCGTGGAGCAGCACGCTGCGATCCTCGAGTCCATAGCGCGTGCCGAGCGTCGTGAAATCGAGTTCCGCACTGACGCCGCTCGGATGGCGCCCAATCACGCTCGCCTTGCCGATCAGCCGCGGCGCGTTCTCGACCGCGGCGCCGCTGTTGAAGGCAGCCGACGAATACGACACGGCCATCTCGGCGCTGAGCCAGTCGAACCAGGGGAGCGGTCGTCCGCGCGCCGCCACCTCGATGCCACTGCGATGCGAGCGACCCTTCGGCTCGGTGGTTCCTTCGTCACCGACCCACACCAGCTCGCTCTGCAGGTTGAGCCACCAGTAGGCCAGCGAAATTTCACCGCGATCGGCGATCGGCGCGCGCCAGCCGACTTCCCAACCCATTGCGTACGGCAGCGCGGTCTCGTCCGGATTGTTGAGGATGCTGCGCGCGTCGTTCGAGTGGTAGCCCTCGCCCCAGTTCAAGAACAACTGCGATTCGCGCAGCGTGCGGGCTTCCATCGGAAGTGGTCCCTCAGCGCTGAACGGCGAGAGCATCAGGTTGGCTTTGGGCAGGTAGATACCGGCGCGTTCGTGGCCATCCGCCTGCGGGCACGTCTGTGTCGCGGGCGACGCGGGCGGGCAAATCTGGCCCTCGCGTTCATTGCTCACGCCGAACCAGAATCCCTCGAGGCGCACGCCGCCGACGAAGCGGATCCACGGCGAGAGCAGTGCGTCCGCTTCGACGAAGCCGGCGAGCGACGTCTCTCGCACTCGCGCATCGTTGGTGGGGTTGAGGCGTTGGCGTCGCTGCTGATTCCAGAGCTGCACGTGCGCGATGTCGGTGCGTTCATCGAGGCCAAAGGAGAACGTCACGGGGACGAAGGTGTCGATCTGCTGCTCGTAGACTGCAGTGCCGCCCATGTAGTAGCGGTCGTCGCGCTGCTGGAAGCCATCGCCTTCGACGGGGTCGTTCAAGAAGAACGTGAAATTCGAATAGAGATCGAGCGCGTAATGCGAGGCCCAACCGGTGACGACGAGCTGCGAGTCCTCGTCGAAGCGATGCGTCAGGCGGCTCTGCAGGATCTGCCGATTGCCGTCGCCGCCCTGTGTCTGGTCTACCGAATCCCAACGCGTGAAACCGGGGTAGCCCTGCTCGGCGGCGTAGAGACCGCTGTCCACCAGCCGCTCGGGAATCTGACCCGCCGCATTCCAGCGACCCGCGTAGGCCGCCGTCCATGCCTCGATCCGCGTCTGCTCCGAGAAGTCGTAGCCGAAGCGCACGAGCCCCTTGTACTGCAGCAGATCCTCCGGATTCTCGAAGGGACCGTTGCTCGTATTGAACTCGGCGGCCGCAACCAGATTCGCCTTGGGAGCTTCGCCACCGAAGATGCCGAGGTCCGGCGAGTAGACGCCGACCGTGCGCACGCTGTCGAAGGAGCCGCCGCCCACTTTGAGAAACGACTCCGGCACGCGATCCCAGAGTTTCAGGTTGACGGCGCCCGCGGTCGCGAAATCGCCGTACCGGACGGAGTACGGGCCCATCGCGACATCGAGTCGCTCGATCGTCTCGGGAATCAACCAGTGCATCTCGGCATAGCCCTGGCCATGCGCGTGGCTGCGCATGTTCATCGGCACCGAGTCCACGAAGAACGCAACGTCGGTGCCGTGGTCCGCATCGAAGCCGCGGATCAAGTACTGATTCGACTTTCCACCACCCGCGTGTTGCGCGGTCAGCAGTCCCGGCACGGCATCGAGAATCTTGTCGGGCCGATCGAGGCGCCGCATCGAGAGCGCTTCCGCATCGACCACATACTGCGATCCCGACGTGAGCGGCCTGCGTCCGCGCACGGTGACGTCGTAGACCGGATCGGCGCTGGCGCCGTTCGATGCCAGCAGCAGCGCTGCGCTGGATCCCAGGAGCATTTGCAACACGGATCTTCGCAGCGCTCGGCGTCGCATCGCGTGGCCCCCTCGAAATCCACACTCGCACTCTCGATCGACGCCGACAATTCTGATTAGCCTGCTAACTATCGACGATGCTTTCGACCCGTAGACTTCCGACTTTCGCGGAGACGAACGTCGCCGCGCGCGGCGTCGCGGAACCCGACGCGATCCTCGTCGCGCTGCGACTGCTTCGACTCAGCGAAGATCTGACCCGCGCGTTCGCGCGCTACAGCCACGGACGCCTCGGCATTTCGTCGGGTCGCCTCAGCATCCTGCTGCTGCTCGAGCGCGCGCGGAACGGCGCGCCGCGACTCGCCGATCTCGCGCGACATGCGCAGGTGTCGCGACCGACCGCGACGCGATTGGTCGCGAGCCTCGAAGCCGCCCGCCTCGTCACGTGCCGCATCGACCCCGACGATGGCCGCGCGCGCCGCGTCGAGCTCAGCGCCGAGGGCCGCCACCTCTTGCGTCGCGTCGTGCCCGCGCACGCGCGGCGATTGGCGGCTCTCACGCATCACCTCACGCAGACCGAGCGTCGCGAGTTCGAGCGCCTGCTCGAGAAGGTCCGCGTCGGCCTCCCGTCGCTGCGCGGCACCTGACGACCCGCGCGCGGCGCGCGCTGGCGTCGCGATTGGCGCTCCGTCCTCGCGTTCGCGATACCCCTCCGACGCCCACGATGGAGACGGCATGGCTCGCGCCCATTGGCTCGTGAAGACGGAACCCTCGACCTATGCGTGGGAAGATCTGGTGCGCGACGACAGCACGCGCTGGGACGGCGTGCGCAACGCGCTCGCACGCATCCATCTCGCGGCGATGAGCAAGGGCGATCTGGCGCTCGTGTACCACTCGGGTGACGACAAGGCAGTCGTCGGCATCGCGCGGATCACGAGTGCCGCGTATCCCGATCCGAGCGCAGACGATCCGCGCTGGCTCGCGATCGACATCGAGCCGCTGCGACCGCTCGCCCTGCCCGTCCCGCTCAAGACCGTGAAGCAGGATGCAAAGCTCGCCAATCTGGCGCTGGTGCGACACTCGCGGTTGTCGGTGATGCCGGCCACGGCCGCAGAGTTCGAGCAGATCCTCGCGCTCGGCAAGACGAAGGCGCCGCGATGAGCAGCGCGCTCGACGCTCTGGTCGAACTCCTCGACCTCGAAGAACTCGAAGTGAATCTATTCCGCGGGCGCTCGCCGCAAGAGCAGCGCCAGCGCGTGTTCGGCGGGCAGGTGGCGGGGCAAGCGCTCGTCGCCGCGACGCGCACCGTCGAGCGCGGTCTCGTGCATTCACTGCACGCGTATTTCTTGCGCCCTGGCGATCCGCGCGTTCCGATTGTTTTTCAGGTCGATCGCATTCGCGATGGCAAGAGCTTCACCACGCGACGCGTCGTCGCGATCCAGCACGGCGAGGCGATCTTCCACCTTTCTGCGTCGTTCCAGCCGGAGGAGCCGGGGCTCGAGCATCAAGACCCGATGCCCGCCGCGCCCGACCCGGAATCGCTGCCGACGTGGCACGACCGGATGGCGCCGATCCTCGACAAGGTGCCCGCCGAGATGCGCACCTGGCTCGAGCGCGAGCGCCCGATCGATCTGCGCTACGACGGCGAGATCGCGATCTGGCGCGCCGAACCGCGACCGCCGCGTCAACAAGTCTGGATGCGCGCCGACGGCAAGCTGCCCGACGACCCGGCGCTGCACGCGTGCATCGTCGCCTACGCGTCCGACATGACGCTCGTCGATACGGCGCTGCTCCCGCACGGTGTCGCGTGGGCCGACGACACCTTCATGGTCGCGAGCCTCGACCACGCGATGTGGTTCCACCGCCCGTTCCGCGCCGACGAGTGGCTGCTCTACGACCTCGCGAGCCCCAGCGCCCACGGATCGCGCGGCTTCGCGCAGGGGCGCATCTTCACCCGCGACGGCCAGCTCGCCGTCTCGGTCGCGCAGGAAGGCTTGATTCGGCGCCGCAAGGCACCAACGGTGCCGCGCAGCGAGACGTAGGCGAGCGAAGTTCATCGAGATGGCGCTCTACGCGCCACGCGGCGATCTCCCTAGCGAGTGCCACGCTTCGCGCCGATCACCGCCAACCAGACGATGCCGCCCGAGAGCAGAATCCAGGAGCCCGGCTCCGGCACGAATTGCAGCGTGAGCGTCGCGATCGTCGGAAATGCCGGAGTGGCCCCGATGTTCGTAGAGACACGGATCGGCGTGACGAGTTGCAGCGTTCCGCCCGGCTGCGCAGCGGACGATGTTTGCGATGCCGGGCCGTGCGCGAAGCCCATTCCCGTCGCGCCCGAGAGCGACACCGTTCCGGTCGTCCAAGGAGCACCGATGACCGTAAGGTGCACGCCGAACGACACGACGTTCGCATTGCCGGCGCCCACGACGTCGAGTGGCCCGAGATAGGTGAGCCCACCGAGCGGAACGGAGATATTCGCGACGGCTTCCGGACACGCCCCGAACAAGCAGATCTTCATCCAGCCGTGAACGGGCATCACACCACCGCCGGACGGACCACCGGCAAGCGATTCGAACGCGCCCGCGCGGTTGGAGGCGGTCAACCTTCCGCCTTTCACGGGGTAGCTCGTTGCAGGGAGCACGACGGAAGCCATGCCGGCGAACGCCGACGCTCCCACTTCGAGCGACGTCAGTTGAACGCCGCTGCCAGAGCCGTTCACGATGGCGGTACCGCTGCCGGGCAGCGACAGCGTGACGTCCGATCCGTTTACCGTCGCCCGCACCGACAGCGTTCCCACGAACGGCAGCGGCCCAGCGATGGATTGCGTCGCCGACGGCAGGACCAGAATGGCCAGCATCAAAGCGCTTCGGAACGAAGGTCGAGTCGATGTCATTGGGACTCCCCCCTCGTCTCCCCTGTCCCCTTCTACCACGATTGCTGGCGAGTCGAAGCAAGCGACTGGAGGCGCGTGGGGTTGCGTCTGCGGTATCTCCCTCCTTCCCCGAGGAGGAATCCATGAGCGACAAACTGTGGTGGAAGGACGGGGTGATCTATCAGATCTACCCGCGCTCGTTCCAGGACGCGAACGGCGATGGCGTCGGAGATCTCGAAGGCATTCGCCAACGCCTCGATCATCTCGCGTGGCTCGGCGTCGATGCGATCTGGATCTCGCCCTGCTTTCCGTCGCCGATGGCGGATTTCGGCTACGACGTCGCCGACTACTGCGACATCGACCCGCTCTTCGGCAACCTCGCGGACTTCGATCGCCTGCTCGCCGACGCGCATGCGCACAACATCAAAGTGGTGCTCGACTGGGTGCCCAATCACACCTCGAACCAACACCCGTGGTTTCTCGAATCGCGTGCGAGTCGCAACAACCCGACGCGCGATTGGTACGTCTGGCGCGACGCCAAGCCCGACGGCTCGATGCCGAACAACTGGACGAGCATGTTCGGCGGCTCCGCCTGGGAACGCGACGACGCAACCGGCCAGTTCTTTCTGCACACCTTCTTGAAGGAGCAGCCGGAGCTCAACTGGCGCAATCCCGAACTCGTCGCCGCGATGCACGGCGTGCTGCGCTTCTGGCTCGATCGCGGCGTCGATGGCTTCCGCATCGACGTGATCCACCGCATCGGCAAAGACCCCGCGCTGCGCGACAACCCGCCCGCCCCCGGATCGCTCTACACCTGGGGCAACCAGCGCCACGAGCACGACGAAGATCATCCCGACATCCACGCGATGCTGCGCGCACTGCGCGCGATCACGGATGCCTATCCCGAACGCATGCTGGTCGGCGAGATCGGCCTGCCGCCGCAACAGGTCGCGACCTATTACGGTGACGACGATGAACTCCATCTCGGTTTCAATTTCGCGTTCCTGCACTGCAAGTGGGACGCCGACCGGTTCCGTACCGAGATCGAGCGCTTCGAGGGTTTGCTCGCACCCACCTCCTGGCCCGACGTCGTGCTCGGCAATCACGACGTTCCGCGCCACGCATCGCGCTACGAGCATCCCGCGCTGGGCGACGCACGGATGCGTCTCGCCGCACTGATGCTGCTCACGGTGCGCGGCACGCCCTTTCTCTACTACGGCGAAGAGATAGGCATGCGCAACATCGCGGTTCCGACGGAGCGCCTCCGCGATCCCCTCACCTGGACGCTGCACCCGAGCCTCTCGCGCGATCCCGAGCGCACCCCGATGTGCTGGGATGCGACGCCCGCCGCCGGCTTTACCACCAGCGCCGAGCCGTGGCTGCCGATCGGCCCGCAACCGCCGGGTACGGACGTCGCGACGCAACGCGAAGATCGGTCGTCGTTGCTGTGGTTCTACAAGGATGTGCTCGCGCTGCGCCGCGCACACGCGTCGCTGCATCGCGGCAGCTATCGATCGCTCGACGCGCCCGAAGGCGTGCTGAGCTACGAACGACGCAGCGGAAGCGAAATCGCGCGCATCGCACTCAACTTCAGCGACGCGCCGCAGCGCGTGAACCTCGGCGCCGGGCGCATCGCGCACGAGCTGCACTCCAACGCCAGCGCGAGCGTCGCGAGCGCGGCCTCGATCGAACTCGGCCCGTGTGAAGGCGTCGTCCTGATCCTCGAACTCTGACGAGGCACGTGCCGGCCTCGCGACCTGCCCGCAGGGTTGAAGCCCGAGCCGACATCGCTCACCCTGCGACCCGGGGTGAGTTCCGCCGCATGGCGCGCAACAAAGTCGAGTACGACGAGAAATCGATCAAGACGCTGGACGCGCTGGAACACATCCGGCTGCGCAGCGGCATGTACATCGGACGACTCGGCGACGGCAGCGGCCCGCAAGACGGCATCTACGTGATGCTGAAAGAAGTCGTCGACAACGGCATCGACGAATTCATCATGGGCGCCGGCAAACGCATCGAGATCAAGCGCGAGGGCCTCGGCCTCACGATCCGCGACTACGGCCGCGGCATCCCCCTCGGCAAGCTCGTCGACTGCGTCTCGCAGATCAACACCGGCGGCAAGTACAGCGACGACGTCTTCCAGTTTTCGGTGGGCCTGAACGGCGTCGGCACCAAGGCCGTGAACGCGCTCTCCGCGAACTTCTCCGTCACGAGCTGGCGCGAAGGCAAGTTCCGTCGCGCCAGCTTCGAACGCGGCAAGCT
The DNA here is from genome assembly GCA_031396445.1 of Deltaproteobacteria bacterium. Classification (GTDB taxonomy): domain Bacteria; phylum Myxococcota_A; class UBA9160; order UBA9160; family PR03; genus PR03. The sequence goes on from JANNKU010000078.1 coordinate 27,940, forward strand.
GAAAGACGACAAGACCGGCAAAGACGAAGAATCGCGCGACGGCACCGAAGTCCGATTCGAACCCGATCGCGAAATCTTCGGCGCCTTCGGTTGGAACGAAGAATTCATCGCCGATCGGCTGCGCTACTACGCATTCCTGAACGCCGGCCTGACGCTCGAGTACCAGGGCCAGCGCTTCGTCTCACAGGGCGGTCTCGCCGATCTACTCGCACACGAGATGTCCGGCGAAGAGCCGCTCTACCCGGTCGTACACGAACGCGTGGAACGACTCGAATTCGCCTTCACGCACACCCACGCCTACGGCGAGACCTACTACTCGTTCGTGAACGGCCAGTACACCAACGACGGCGGCACGCACCAGAGCGCCTTCCGCGAAGGCGTGCTGAAGGCCGTCAACGAATACTCCGGCAAATCCTTCGCGGGTGAAGACGTGCGCGACGGCCTCGTCGGCGCCGTCGCGATCAAGGTGCAGGATCCCCTCTTCGATTCGCAGACCAAGACCAAGCTCGGCACCGATGTGCGTAGCTGGATCGTGCCGGCCGTGAAAGACCGGCTGGTGCGCTGGCTGCACGAGCACAAGGACGACGCCGAGAAGCTGCTCGACAAAGTCCGCCAGAACGAGCGGCTGCGCAAAGAGCTGAACGCGGTGAAAAAGGACGCGCGCGAGCGCGCCAAGAAAGTCGCGATCCGCATCCCGAAGCTCACCGATTGTCGCCAGCACTTCGATTCGCCGAAGGCGAAGCGCCGCGAGGAATCCACGATCTTCCTGACCGAGGGCGACTCGGCCGGCGGCGTCATGATCCAGTGTCGCGACGTCGAGACCGAAGCCGTCTTCAGCCTGCGCGGCAAACCGCTCAACTGCCACGGTCTCGCGCGCGATGCGATCTACAAGAACGAAGAGCTCTACAACCTGATGCGCGCGCTCGGCATCGAGGATGGCATCGAGGGCCTGCGCTATGCGCGCGTCGTGCTCGCCACCGACGCCGACGTCGATGGCATGCACATCCGCAACCTGCTGCTGACCTACTTCCTGCGCTACTTCGAAGAACTCGTGATCAAGGGGCACATCTACATCCTCGAAACGCCGCTCTTCCGCGTCCGCAACAAGAAAGAGACGCGCTACTGCTACTCCGAAGCCGAGCGCGACCGGGCCACCGCGGAACTGCGCGGCAATGAGGTCACGCGCTTCAAGGGACTCGGCGAGATCAGCCCGCACGAGTTCGGCCAGTTCATCGGCAAGTCGATGCAGCTTTCGCCGGTGAGCGTCACCGGCATCGGCGAGATCGGCCGCACGCTCGAATTCTTCATGGGCAAGAACACGCCCGAGCGCCGCGCCTTCCTCGTCGACCATCTCTCGACCGAAGTGATCTAGCCGCCATGGCGCGCCTCGACGCGGTGATGCGTCGCAACTTCGTCGACTACGCGAGCTACGCGATTCTCGACCGCGCGATCCCCGATCTGCGCGACGGCTTGAAGCCGGTGCAGCGGCGCATCCTGCACACGCTCTTCGAAATGCACGACGGCCGCTACCACAAGGTCGCCGGCGTGATCGGCGAATCGATGAAGCTGCACCCGCACGGTGACGCGTCGATCGGCGATGCGCTGGTGGTGCTGGCGAACAAGGAACTCTTCATCGATCGGCAGGGGAACTTCGGCAATCTGCTGACCGGCCATCCCGCCGCTGCGCCGCGCTACATCGAGTGCCGGCTGACACCGCTCGCACTCGAAGCGCTCTTCAACGAAGACCTCACCGACTTCGTGCCGAGCTACGACGGCCGCAACCGCGAGCCGGTCTTTTTGCCGGCAAAGCTCCCGATGCTGCTGATGCTCGGCGCCGATGGCATCGCCGTCGGCATGGCGACGCGCATCCTGCCGCACAACATCGTCGAACTCTGGGAAGCGCAGATCGCGTGCCTGAACGGCCAGCCCTTCAATCTCGTCCCCGATTTCCCGCAAGGCGGTCGCGTCGATGTCGCGGAATACGACGATGGTCGCGGCAAGGTCGCCGTGCGCGCCGTACTCGACTCTCCCGATCCGAAGCGCGTGGTGATCCGCGAGATTCCGTACGGAACCACGACCGAGAGCCTCGTCGCGTCGATCGAGTCGGCGATCCAGCGCGGCCGCGTGCAGATCTCGTCGATCAACGACTACACCACCGACAAGGTCGAGATCGAGCTCGAGCTGTCGCGCGGCGTGCGCGCGGACGACGTGATCCCGCAGCTCTACGCGTACACCGACTGCGCCGTCGCAGTGAACTCGAACCTCACCGTGGTGCGCGATCGCAAACCGGTCGAGATGACCGTCTCCGAAGTGTTACGCGAGCTGACGGAACAGCTACGCGAGCGGCTGCGCGCGGAACTCGAGTGGGAGCAGAACCAGCTCACCGATCGCAAGCACTGGATCACGCTCGAGCGCATCTTCGTCGAGCACAAGGTCTACCGGGGCATCGAGAGCGCCACGACCGAGCAGGCCGTGAAGGACAAGGTCTGGTCCGGCATGCGCACGCACGAAGCGCTCTTCGTGCGCCCGATGGCAGACGAGGACGTCGCGCGCCTGCTCGAGCTGCGAATCCGCCGCATTTCGGCGTATGACCTCGACAAGAGCCGCGCCGAAGAAGCCGAGATCGACAAGAAGCTGAAGGAAGTCGCGAAGAAGCTGCGCGACATGAAGGCCACCGCGATCGCGTATCTGAAGGATCTGCTCGCGCGCTACGGCAAGCAATACCCGCGGCGCACCAAGATCACGTCGTTCACCGAGATCGACAAGAAGACCGTCGCGCGACCGACCTTGAAAGTCGCCTACGACCGCGAGAGCGGCTTCTTCGGCACGACGGTCAAGGGCGACGCGTTCGTGCAGAGCGTGAGCGAATACGACGTGATCCTCTGCATCGCCGACGACGGCTCCTACCGCATCCTGCCGCCGCCCGAGAAGCAACTCTTCACCGGCAAGCTGCTGCACTGCGAAGTGTTCGACCCGGAGAAGGGCGCGGCTTTCACCGTCATCTATCGCGACAAGCAGCGCTTCGCGTTCGGCAAGCGCATCCACATCCAGGGCTTCATTCGCGCGAAGGAATATCAGCTCATCAAGGACAAGGCGGGCAAGGTCGATCTGCTGCTGCCGGGCGACGCGACCGGAATCCTGCACCTGAAGTTTGCCGCGATGAAGCGCCAGCGCGTCCACGAAGCGACCTTCGATCTCGCGAACCTCGAGAGCAGCGGCATCGCCGCGCGCGGCACGCGCCTCGCGCCGAAGCCGGTGTCGCATGTGAAGCTGGTCGCGAAGCCCGCGACGCCGCCGAAGCGCGGCGGGCCCAGCAAGGGCGAGCAGGCGAATCTCTTCTAGACCGAGCTAGAAGAGCGGCGCGAGGATCACGAGACCGTCGCCGAAGTCGTAGCGACGCGTCGGGATCCACTCGAAGCGCGCGAGCGTCCACGGCGGAACCTGCGCCGACTCGCTGAGCAACGCATCGAGCGCGGTCGCGAGTCGCTCGAGATCGCGAATGCCCTGGCGCGGCGACGTCGACGACGTCGGCACATGCGCGCCGTAGATCGAGACATCGCGCTGATCCGCGACGATGTCGAGCAGTCGCTGTGCGGTGTCGCGATAGGCGCGGAGATCGCTGCCCGGCGCAAATGCGAAGAGATCGCCGGGATAGATGTAATCGCCGGTGAAGAGCTGTCCGCGCGCGGCATCGTAGAGCGCCAGCGATTCGGGCGTGTGGCCCGGCGCCGAGATCATCTGCAACACGCGCCCACCGAGATCGATGCGCGCGTCCGGCGCCCACCACTCCGAGATGGGAAAGGTCGGCCGCTCGGGCCCTCCGTGTTGCAGCAAGGAAGGCGTGAAGGTGCCGTCGGCCGCGACGCGCGACCGAATCGTCGGCGTATCGAGCGATGCGATCCACGCGAACTTCGGCTGCCCCGCAATGTGGTCGTAGTGCAGATGCGAGAACGCGGCGGTGACGGGGAGATCCGTCAGCGCTGCAACGACAGACCGGATGTCACGCACGCCTGGCCCTGTATCGAAGAGCAGCGCTCGCGCGTCGCCTACGATCAGGTAGTTCACGTTGTACTGGTCGTAGCGCGGCTCGGCGATCGCAAAGGTGTGTTCGTCGAGCTTCGTGATGGCGTACCAGTCGTCGAACCACACGGCGCCCGGCGCGAGCGGCGGCAGTGCGGCCAGCGGCTCGGCGCCGCCGCAGGCCAGCATCGCAACGAGAAACACGATCGGCGCAATTCGAGTCATCTCGAGCGCAGCATGCCATAGTGCGCCGATGACCAACGTCGCGCACACCTGGGGCACCAACGCAGACGAGCGCGCGCTCGCCTTCCCCGGCGATCGCAGCGAGGACGTGGCCTGGGCATCGCTCTTCCGCGGCGTCTCGATCGCGGCGCCCGCGACGCTCGTGTTTCGCTGGCTCTGCCAACTCCGCGCGGCGCCTTACAGCTACGACTGGATCGACAACCGCGGTCGCCAGAGTCCGCGCACGCTGACGCCGGGGCTCGAGCAACTCGTGGTCGGCCAGTCCGTGATGGGGATCTTCCAGCTCGAAGCCTTCGAAGAACCCGTGCACGTGACGCTCGTGACGCCCGCGAACGGTCGCGGCGACCGGCTCTTCGGTCAGATGCGCTGCACCTATTGGGCGCGACCGACGAGCGCCGAGCGCGTGCGTCTGCTCGTGAAGCTCCGCCTCGCGCCCACACAAGGATCCGTGTCTCGCTTTGCGAAGGCCGCCCTCGCGTGGGGCGATCTGGTGATGATGCGACGGCAGTTGCTGAACCTGAAGGCGCTCGCCGAAGCGCAAGCCCGCGCCGAGAACGCTGTCTCGCGTCGGGCCTAGGCTCGTGATCGCAGATCGCTGCCAACTTTCTCGGCCCGACAGCAGCATGTGCCACCTGATCCGATAGAGTGCCGGCCATGCGGATCGTCGTCGCAGCGCTCGCGGCCTCGCTCGTCGCGCTCCTCGCGACCGCGCCTCGCGCAGAGCTCTTGCGCCACATCGATGGCGACGCGCGCTCCCTCGCGGGCCGGTCCTTCGCCAGACCGGGTGCGTCCGACGCCACTTTCATACTGGAATCCTCCGGGCTGGATCTCGACCTGCGAAGCAATCCCGGTGCGCTGCTGCTGGTCACGCGAGCTGGCCTTCTGATCGCCGAGGCGACGCTGCCGACCCGGCGCTTCGAGCGCTGGCGCTTCGACTCCGCATCGGGTCGTCCGCTGCGACGCGACGCGATCGCCGGCGCCGCATGCGCGACCGGAGCTGAAGCGTCGTGCTGGCGCCCCGGCGATCCGGTGCCATACAGCGATGAAGTCGCTGACGCGCTTTCGTTCCGTCCGATTCCACTCGCGCAGTCGCAGCCGGTCACGCTGGCTCCGGACTTCCTCACCCGCACGCCGATTCCGTTGGTTCGGCTCAACGTGGATCCGTGCGACGGCTTCCTCTCGAACGGTCTGGGTGGCTGCACGCCGATTCCCGCACGCTCTTCGTTTCCCGCACGCTCTTCGAACTCGGTGCTGACGGATGAACAAGAGGCGCTGATGGGCTGCGGTCCATTCTGGGGCACCGACTGCGAGTTGGACGGGATCGACCTGCGGAACGCCGAATCGAGCGTCGTGATGCAGTCGTGGGTCGGCTTCGAGGGCAGCTACGCCAGCGAAGCGGATCCTTTCACGAGTTGGCTCTACACCAGCACGGATGCGCCGACACCGAGCAAGTGCAGATTTCAGCAATCGCTGAGCATCCCCTGCGCGAATCTCGGCGGCGCGCTCGGCAGCGGCGGCTACGGCACGGCGCCGGGGCCCACCTTCGCCAGCGAGATGGCGGCGCTCTCGTTCAATTTCCAGAACCTCTTGGTCGCATTCTCAACGCAGGCCGGTGTCGAGCAACCGGAGGATGGGGTCGATCGCACCGCATTGCAGCCGAACGATCCGTTCAGCCAGTCGCCTGGGCAATGCTCATTCCGACAGCCTCAGTACTGCGCGAACATCCAAGACTTTTTCGCACACGCGACGCTCGCCGAACCGCTGGATGACGACCCCGATGGCGCCTCGCAGCGCTGGATCTGGGATGCCGGCGCGGAATACCAGATCATCAATGCGTGGGGCGACGTCGAAGACTACGCCGGCGGACGCATCCACATACTCGGCGTCGAGCACTCGCGCACGCGCTTCGCAACGACGGGCATCCCAATCGTGCTCTTCCCCGCATCCGGCGCCCAACTCGATCCCGAAGCGCCGTTCGCAACTCCGCCAACGAGCGGCGCGACGACTTCCACACTAGGACTCGCCTACCTCACCGCTCCGGAGCCGTCCGACGCAGCACTCACGAGTGTCGCCATCGCAGCACTCCTATGCCTTGCACGCCGCTCGCCAATGAATCGCGCCACCCCGTCCGCAGCTCAACACCCGATTCCCGCGTAACGAGTGAACTCATGGAGTCGCCGCTCGGCTGCGCCTCGCTACGCGGGCCATGCTCGGAGCTCCGCGCC
>JANNKU010000085.1:0-28242 GCA_031396445.1 Deltaproteobacteria bacterium
GCTTCGGGCCGCGTTCGGTGAGGAAGCGGCGAATCTCGCGCGCGAGCAGCTCGGGTCCCGGCAGCGCGCGCAGCCTTCCATCGCGCGCGATCGACACCGCGCGACGCTCTTCGGAGACGACGATGCAGAGCGCATCCGCGCGTTCTGCGAGCCCGAGCGCCGCCGCGTGACGCGTGCCGCCGTTGCCGAGTTGCTCGTGATCGTTCGAGAGCGGCAAATGCACCGCGAAGCGCATCACGCGACCGCCTTCGATCGTGACGGCGCCGTCGTGACCGGGAGAGTGCGGATCGAAGAGCGACAGCAGCAGCGGCTCGGAGAGCAGCCCGCCGAGCAGGATCCCGCCGGCGACGTGGCGATCGAGCGGCTCGCGACCGGGAATCACGAAGAGCGCGCCGACGCCCGACGCGACCAGTTGCCGGACGGCGCCCACCAGCGCGTCCACCGCATCGGGCGGCGCCGACACCGGCTTGCGCCGCAAACCCCAGATCGCGATCTGCTCGAAGAGCCGGCGCAAATCCTCCTGGAACACGACCACCAGCACGATCACCAACACCGCGAAGAAGCCCTGGAGGATCCACACCGTCATCTGGAGTTCGAGCTGGCGCGCGATCAAGAATGCGGCGGCGGCGATGCCGACACCGGCGAGCGCAATGCGCGCACGCGCGCGGCGCAGCCACGACAACGTGGCCCACAGCAGCACGGCCACGAGCGCGACGTCGATGACATCGGTGAGTCGCAGACCGTCGGTAATTCGAAACTCGAGCACGGCGCCTCTCGGGGGGCGACTTGCGAGTGCCGGTGCATCTAGCACCGTGTTAGCGTCGCGACAATGGTCGGCGATGCCACCGACGGAAGCGTTCGCGCCGCGGGTGCGCGCTTCGATGCGCAACCGCGGCGCGCAGCCGGCGCGGATGCGTGCAACCGATCGGCCTGCTGAGCATCCAATCCGCGCCGCTGAAGTCGGCCCTGCGAAGAACCCGACAAAGGAGGCGCGCTCGGTGAGTCCCGCCCAGATCGAGTCCGCTCCCGTCCCCGCCGCAGCGCGACCGCGCTGGCTGCGGGTCGCATTGATTGCAGCGGCCGTCCTCGTGCTGGTGCTGCTCGGGCGCCGACTCGGCGCCGCATTGCCGGCCTTCGCGGCTTGGGTCGAGAGCCTCGGTGCGTGGGGGCCCGTCGCGTTCATCGTGGGCTATGCGCTCGCGGTCGTCGCGTTCGCGCCCGGCTCGGTGCTCACGCTCGCGGCGGGCGCGATCTTCGGCATCGTGCGCGGGACGGTCTTGGTGTTCATCGCGGCCGTGCTCGGCTCGTCGCTCGCGTTCCTGATCGCGCGCTACGTCGCGCGGCCGTGGGTGGAGCGGCGCATTTCCGCGAACCCCGGCTTCGCCGCGATCGATCGCGCCGTCGCCGCGCAGGGACGCCGTATCGTGTTCCTGCTGCGCCTCTCGCCCGCGTTCCCGTTCAACTTGCTGAACTACGCGCTCGGCCTCACGCAGGTGCGCTTCGTCGATGCACTCGTCGCATCGATCGGGATGCTGCCGGGGACGCTGCTCTTCGTCTACTACGGCAAGCTCGCGGGCGAAGTGGCGTCACTCGCCGGCGGCGCGCCGGTGGAACGCGGAGCTGGGTACTACGCAGTGCTCGGCCTCGGACTCGTCGCGACGCTGCTGGTGACGACGATCGTCGCGCGCACGGCGCGGCACGCATTGCGCGAGGCGACCGACGCGGCGGACGCGGCCGACGCGGTGGACGGCGCGCAAACGAATCCCCGATCGGAGCCGACATGATCCCCATCGATGCATTCGACCAGGCGCTGCTCGACGCGGTGCGCCCTGCGGATTGGCGCAACCCCGAACCGGCGCCGCGTTACAACCTCGTCGTAGTCGGCGGTGGCACGGCGGGGCTCGTGTCGGCCGCGGTCGCCGCAGGACTCGGCGCGCGCGTGGCGTTGGTCGAGCGCGATCGCCTCGGCGGCGATTGTCTGAATGTCGGCTGCGTGCCGTCGAAGGCGCTGATCCGCGCCGGTCGTCTCGCGGCGGAAGCGCAGGCCGCCGCCGCGCTGGCGACACCACCGGGGAACGCGCCGCGTCCCGACTTTGCGGTGGCGATGGAGCGGATGCGCAGGATCCGCGCTTCGATCGCGCCGCTCGATTCCGCGAAGCGCTTTCGCGATGACCTCGGCGTCGACGTCTTCCTCGGCGCGGGACGCTTCGTTTCCGGCGACACGCTCGACGTCGGCGGCGCGAGGTTGCGCTTCCGCCGCGCGATCATCGCAACCGGAGCGCGCGCAACGGCGCCGCCGGTCCCGGGACTCGCCGAGGCCGGCTTTTTGACCAACGAAACGGTCTTCTCGCTGACCGCGCCGCCCGGTCGCCTCGCGATCATCGGCGGCGGACCGATCGGCTGCGAACTCGCGCAGACCTTTGCGCGACTCGGCGTCGCGGTGACGATCTTCGAGATGGCCGCGCACCTGCTCGAACGCGAAGACGCGGACGCCGCGGCGATCGTGCAGAACGCGCTGCTGCGCGACGGCGTGAAGCTGGTGCTCGGCTGCAAGCTGCGCTCGGTCGCGCTCGAGGCGGGTGCGAAGGTCTTGCAGTGGGAGACGGCGGATGGCGCCGGCAGCGTCGCGGTCGACGAGATCCTGGTCGCCGCCGGTCGCGCTCCGAACGTCGAGGACATCGGACTCGAAGCGGCCGGCGTCGCGGTCCAATCGGGACGCGGCATCTCCGTCGACGACCGCATGCGCACCGCGAACCCGCGCATCTTCGCCGTCGGCGATTGCTGTATGGATTGGAAGTTCACCCACGCGGCCGACGCTGCTGCAAAGATCGCCGTGCAGAACGCGCTCTTCTTCGGCCGCAAGAAACTCTCGGCGCTGGTGGTGCCGTGGTGCACGTATACGGATCCCGAGCTCGCGCACGTCGGTCTTTCGGAGCGCGACGCAAACGCGCGTGGCATCGCGACGACCACCTTCACCGAGTCCTTCGAACACAACGATCGCGCCATCTGCGAAGGCGAGACGGACGGATTCGTGCGCGTGCATGTGAAGCAAGGAAGCGATCAACTGCTCGGCGCAACCGTCGTCGGGACGCACGCGGGAGAGATCGTGAGCCTGCTCGCCGCCGCGATGACCCAGCGCATCGGACTCGCTCGCCTCGCCGGCACGATCATGCCCTACCCCACCCGCTCGATGGCCGTAAAATCCGTCGCCAACGCCTACATGCGCACCCGCCTCACCCCCACCGTGAAGCAAATCTTCGAACGCGTCCTCCGCGCAATGCGCTGAAGGTGAGAAAGGGGACGGTCCTCGAAGTGACTGGCTGTTGAGAAAGGGGACACACCTCGCGGCAAAGCGTGCGCTCCGCGCGCCTCGCCGTGTCGCGACATCCCGGTACCATGCGCCGCGCGGTCGGGAAGGCAGGTGTGTCCCTCGCGTCACCAGCCCGTCACTTCGAGGACCGTCCCCTTGGTCACCACCGATCTAGCCCTGTCCTTTCGCCGCGATGGGTTTGTTTTGGTGCCGGGGTTGCTCGCGCAGGGCGAACTCGAGCGCTTTGGGGCGGTGATCGATGCGACGGTGCGGGAGCGCACGGCGACGGACGCGCGGCGGCTCGAAGAGAAGTCGCGCTACGAGCAGTCGTTCCTGCAGTGCATCAATTTGTGGGAGGACGCGCCGGCGATGCGCGGGCTCACCTTTCATCCGCGCGTGTGCGAGGCGGCGGCGACACTGCTCGGCGTTCCGCGCATTCGTCTGTGGCACGACCAGGCGCTCTACAAAGAGCCCGGCGGGCGCGAGACTGACGCACATCAGGATCAGCCGTACTGGCCGATCGTCGAGGCCGACACCGTGACGGCCTGGATCCCGCTCGTGGACGTCGATGAATCGGTCGGCTGCATGGGCTACGTGCCGGGCTCGCACACAATGGGACTGCGGCGCTTCGTCAACATCTTCTTCGGCGAGATCGAGAACGTGCTCGCACGCCCCGAACTCGGCGGCGCGAAGCCCGTCTTCGTTCCCGCGCAGCGCGGCGACGTGCTCTTCCATCACGGTCTCACCGTGCATCTCGCACACGCGAATCGCTCCGCGCAGATGCGTCGCGTGCACACCGCGATCTACTTCCGCGACGGCTGCACGCGCGCAAAGACCGGCGTCCACCAATCCGTCGATCGAATGGGCATTCGCGCCGGCGAAGCGATTGCCGGCGACGCGACGCCGATCGCGTGGCCGCGCGCGGTGGGCGATCTACCGGACGCGCCGACCTCGCGCATCGCGCCCGACTCGATCGGCGCGCGTGCGTGGCCGCCGAGCGCGATCGGTTGAGCGCGCCGTATCGCTTCTACGGATCCGAGATTTCGTACTTCTCGGGCAAGGTGCGCCCCGCGCTGCGCCAGAAGGGCGTCCGCTACGTCGAGCATCTGCCGACTGCGTCTGCCTATCGAGACGTGATCGTGCCGCGCACGGGTCTCCGCTTCATCCCGATCGTGGTGACGCCGGAAGGCGACACATGGCAGGACACCAGCGAGATCCTCGACGCGCTCGAACGCCGGCATCCCGAGCCGGCGCTCTATCCGACGACGCCGGTGCAGCGCGTCGTCGCGTACCTGCTCGAGCTCTACGCCGATGAGTTTCTCGTGCTGCCGGCGATGCACTATCGCTGGAGTTTTCCGGAGGGCGAGAAGAAGGCGCGCGGCGATTTCGCGGCGGCCACCGGAAATTCCGTGGGCGCCAACGAATTCGCCGACCGCATGAGCGGCTCGATCGCGATGCTCGGCGTTCGATCCGAATCGCACGCGGCGATCGAGGCGCACCTTGCCGATCTGCTCGACGCGCTCACTGCGCACTTCGCCGAGCACGCGGCGCTGCTCGGCTCGCGCATGTCGCTCGCCGACTGCGCGCTGATGGGTCCGTTCTACCCACATCTCTACCTCGACGCAGTACCGGGTCGGCTGCTGCGCGAGCACGCACCGCTCGTGTGTCACTGGATCGAGCGGATGAATCACCCCGACCCGACGGCGCCCGGTGATTTCCTCGAGAACGACGCGCTGGCCGCGACGCTGCGGCCGATCCTCGCGCTCGTCGGCCGCGATGCGGTGCCGCTGCTGCTCGACACGCTGCGCGACTTCGAGCGCTGGGCCGACACGCGTCCGCCCGAGCTCGACGCGCCGCCACGTGCCGTCGGCCTGCACGACACGGGCTTCCGCGACGCGCGCTTTCAGCGCTACACGAGCCCGTACACGCTGTGGATGGCGCAGCGCACGCTCGATGCGTACGCGGCGCTCTCGGCGCCAGATCGAGCGCGTGTCGATGCTGCGCTCGCCGGCACCGGCTGCGAGGCGCTGCTCGCGTACCGGCCGCGCCATCGCCTCGGCAAGCGGCGCTTCAATCTCGTGTTAGAGACGTAGCCTCGCTCAGTCCGTCGCGTCGATCACGATGCTGCTCGTCGTCGAGACGAGCGCGCGGTCCACGCCGTTCAGCGTCAGCACCGCCTCGGCTCCGCCGTTCGCATTGAGCAATTGGTCTTCCCCTCCATCGGCGAAATCGCCGTCGGCGTTGTTGTCGAGCGCGAGATGGAGCGCGGTGCTTCCAGCGTTGTACAAGACTGCGAGCGGTTGACCCGGGCGATACGCGACGTCGCAGGCCGTGCTGGCGGCGCCGGAGGAGATCGCGACCAACTCCCCGGCGTCTGCGAAGTCGCCATCGCCGTTGCCGTCGCGCGCGAGTGTGGTGCCGCCGTTGCCCGCCGGGTTGCCGTAGACGACGTTGAGATGGCCGGCGCCGTCGAAGGTGGCGCCGATGCAACTCGGTGTCAGCGTCGTGAGGATCGCAGACTCCGGGTTGCCGCCGACCGTGTCGAAGAAGTCACCGTCCCCGCTGCGGTCGTAGGCGACGCGGATCGTCGTTCCGATCGAGCGGTAGTAGACGTACGCGACGCGGCCGGTGCCGTCGATGGCGAGATCCGCCGGTACCGCCGACGTGTTCCCCATTCCGGAGTCGATCGTCACGATCTCGTTGCCGTCGGCGAAGTCGCCGTCGCCGTTGCGATCGTGCGAGACGATGACCTCGGGTCCGAAAGTGCGTCGCACGTAGCCGGCGACCCACCGGCCGGACGGATCGGTCGCGAGATTGGCGGCCATCAGCGTCGCGTTGCCGCCCCCGATGGCGACCTCGATCGGGATCGAGACTTCGTCCGCAAGATCGCCATCACCGTCGGAGTCGACGCGGATCTCGACGGCGCAGCTCGTGACGTTGTCGCGGCAGCGCAGGCCTGCGACTTTGCCGCTCGGATCGAAGGTCATGCCGATCGCACCGATGTATCCGGCGCTCGCGAACGGGAACTCGGACGACGCACCGACACCGACGCCGTACTCCTGGTTGCCGCCGAGCACGACCTCGATCGTCCCGGGACGCGCGGCGAGCGTGGTGCGATTCGCGCTGAGCGCGATGGTGTGCGTGAGCACGCTGTTGAACTGGAAGAGGTTCGCAGCCGTGTGGGTCTGGCCGTTGGGGTTGGTGACTTTCACGGCGACGAGCGAGGGCGGCTGCGGTCCCACCGCGATCTGGAACGACGTAGGCGTGAGGCTCGTCGGCGTTGGCGTCTGCGTGCCGAGCTCTACCGCGACGCCAGGTTGAAAGCCGCTGCCTTGCACTGTCACCGTCTGCGTGAAGTCGAAGTAGATCTGGGTAGGCGAGAAGGACGTGACGCGCGGCGACACCAGATTGATGTCCGAGCCCTGCGCGAGTTCGTTGCCGTCGGTGAGCGTGTCGTTGTCGTTGTCGCTGTCGATGAAGTTGGCGCGGCCGTCGCCATCGGTGTCACCGAGCCCTTCGCTCGGATCGTCGTTCGGCGGGCTCGAGCCATCAGCGCTGAAGTACTGGAAGAGCTGCGAAACGAACGCGGAGTCGACGCCGTCGACGGTCGCGACATCGTTCGCGGTCTGCGCCGTCGTCGCCGTGTCGGCCGTCGCCGCGCTCGTTGCGCGCAATGCATACGCTGACGACAGGATCTGCGTGCGCATCGTCGCGCCGTCGCTCCCGACCGTCACTTCGAGGAAGCGACTCGGCGCCGTCGGGCCGGCGTCGCCGCCGAGCGCGATCGCGAGATCGGTCGTCAGCGGATTCGACGGCGCGTCGCTCGCCTCACCGACGGGCCCGAGCTGCACGCTGAAGACGCCGTCCGCGAGCGACACCGCCGGGAAGCTCTGCTTGTAGACGAGCGCACCGCCGATCACCGCGTCGAAGACGCGCACGGTGAGATCGACGCTGCCGGTGCGCGGCGCGCCGAGGCCATCGAGCAGCAGGCCCTGGTACGGGAGCGATGCGGGTACGGTGGGGGCGGCGGCCAACGCGGCCGTTGCCATCACCACCGCGACGAGGACGAGCATCACACGGGATCGCTTCGTGTTTCGACTCATGGGTTTTCCACCGAGATCAGTTCGTAGGCGCCGCTGCGATGACGCCGCCGTAGCCGAGGAACGCGGTCGTCGTCCCATTCAAGCGAAGCCGCAGCCCAACTCCGCTGGCTCCGGGGACGCTGCTCGATTCGCCGCCGTCCGCGAAGTCGCCGTCGTCGTTCTTGTCCATCCCGACCGCAATCGTGGAGCCCGACGTGTAGGCAACGGTGAGCGGTTGGCCGCTTCGCCAACCGATGTCGCAGAAGTTTCCCGCGCCCGGCAGCAGGGTTGTGGACTCGCCGGCGTCGAAGAAATCGCCGTCCGCGTTCAGGTCGCGGGCAAGTGTCATGTTGCCCGCGGCGTTGTAGATGACGGCGAGCCGACCGGCGGAATCGAAGGTCGCGCCGACACAAAACGGAGCCACGCCCGCGATCGTGAGGAGTTCGGGGTTCCCGCCGATGGTGTCCTCGAAATCTCCGTCGCCGTTGCGATCCCAAGCAGCGAGCACGGCGCCTGCGCCGCGCACGTAGGCGACACGACCGGTTGCGTCGATCGCGAGCGCGCTCGGGATCGCACCGGGCGAGGTGGCGCTGCCCGCCGACACGACTTCGTTGGTGTCGTCGAAGTCGCCGTCGCCGCTGTGATCGTGGGCGACCATCGGCGTCGATGTGCTGCCATTCGAAACCTGGTAGCCAGCGACACGCCGGCCCGACGGATCGAAGTCGAGCGTGGCGGAGTTGAGGATCGCGTTGGTGCCCGTCTCGGTCTCGATCGGAATCGCCGTCTCGTCTTCGAGAGTCAAGTCGCCGTCGATGTCGGCGAGCACCGCGACGTCGCAGTTCGTGCCGCTCGCGAGGCACCGGAGCCCGTTGAGCCGCCCCGAAGACTCGAAGGCGGTGGCGATCTGTCCGCCGGCGCCGCGGCTCGCGAGCGGCAGGATCAGCAGCCCCGTCGTGACATTGCCGACGCCATACTGTTTCTGGCCCGAGTAGACCACGAAATTCGTTCCCGTCCGCGCATCGAGACTCCCTTGCAGCGTGGCTACGGGATTCAGCGCGACGGAGTGGGCGAAGGTGGGGATGGGCAGGCTCCCCACCCAGGTGAAAGCGTCCGCCAGCAGGTCGCTCTGCCCGTTGGCGTTGGTCACCTGGATGGACGCGGGGCCAGTCGGCTGCGGTCCCACGATGACCTGAAAGCTCGTCGAGGTGACGCTGGTCGGCGTCGGCGTCTGGTTGCCGAAGACCACCGAGAGCGGCGGCTGGAAGAAGGTGCCGTTGACGTTGACGCTGCCCGTGCTGGAGAACAGGGCCGTAGACGGTGACGTGCCCGTGATGCTCGGCGTGACGAGATTGATGTCGCTGCCCACTTCCAATTCACTCTGGTCGCTGACGGTGTCGCCGTCGTTGTCGCTATCGACGAAGTTCAGGAGTCCGTCGCCGTCCGTATCTGCCACGCCCTCGGACGCGTCGAAGTTCGGGGGCGCTTCGCCGTCGGCGTTGAAGTGCTCGAAGAACTCGCTCATGTAGAGGCCCGCGACGCCGGCGACGTTCGTCGCGTTGGCGGCCGTCGTGGCGGTGTTGGCCGTCTCGGCGGTCGTTGCGCGCAGCGCGTAGGCCGACGCCAGAATTTGCGTGCGTGTGAGCGCACCGTCGCTCCCGACCGTCACTTCGAGAAAGCGCGACGGCGCGGTCGGACCCGCGTCGCCGCCGAGCGCGATCGCGAGATCGGTCGTCAGCGGATTCGACGGCGCATCGCTCGCCTCGCCGACGGGCCCGAGCTGCACGCTGAAGACGCCGTCGGCGAGTGACACCGCCGGGAAGCTCTGCTTGTAGACGAGCGCGCCGCCGACGACCGCGTCGAAGACGCGCACCGTGAGATCGACGCTGCCGGCGCGCGGCGCACCGAGGCCGTCGAGCAGCAGGCCCTGGTACGGGAGCGATGCGGGCACGGTCGGCGGCGCGGCGACAATTGCGGGTGCGAAGAGCAGCACGGCAATCGCAGCGAACAGCGTGAAACGAATTGACGACCTCATTGCGGGCCTCCCTTGGCGGCGGGTACGAAGCCAGCGCGAACTTCTCCGCCGCCCGCGATGCCGACCGGCGGCGCCGCGAGCGACTCGCCGAGCGTCGCGCCGCCAACGTGATTGCCGATCACGAGCAATCCCGGCGGCGGCGTTCCCGCCGACGCGATCACTTCCAGCTCTTTCGTGAACGGCTCCACGACCGCGAAGAGGCTGTTCTTGATCGTCGGCGCGCCTCCGCCCGGCGACGGCGCCTCCGCCTGGAACGTGTGATCGCCGACCGAGAGACCCGCGAGCGTCGCGGTGACGCGAATCGGATCGGTCATCGCCGGGATCGCGTACGAGAAGTTCGTCACCGCGACGAGATCGCCGCCGATCGTCACGTTGCCGCTCGCACCCGCGAACGGGGGCACGAGGCCGAGCGCAGCGATCAAGTCGACGCCGTCCACACGCACGACGGTGGCGGTCTGGACGAAGTTGCGACCGACCAGGACGTCGAGCGCGATGGTCGGGTCGTCGTGCAGCGAGCCGACGCGCGGCGCCTGGATCGCGACCGTCGAGAGCGGGCAGCCCGACCCGATCAGCACGAGCGCGGCGCCGAGAGCGAATACGGAACGCGTTGTGGTGTTCATGGTCTTTCGACTCCGTCACTTCGTGATGCCGATCAAGATGCCCACTGCATCGAAGACGCACACGCCAATAGGATGGAGAGCCGCCGCATCGGAAATTCTCCGCGCGGGACTGCGCCGCCGATTGCACGTCCACCCTATCACGGCGACCCCGCCGCTGGGCACGAAGAATCCCGTCCAGCGCCCCAGGGGCGGGCCGTCAGTGGAAGAGCGGACCGTGAAGCAGTCGCAGGCCCGTCGCGAGCGCGACGCCGATCGGGATCACCAGCGGCGGGAGTTCGCGCAGACCGCGAAGCGTCTCGCGTCCAGTGAACGGCAGGAACGGCGTGCCGTCGTGCCACGCGCGATACGCGGGACCCTCGGTCGCGAACTTGCGGCGATCCTGGTGCGCGCAGCCGACGAGCGCGAAAAGCGGAAAGCCCGCCCAGAACGCGACGTCGGACGCGAAGCCCATCCCGAACAGATGCAGCGCGCCAAAGATCCCGGCGCCCATGAAGACGGGATGGCGCGTCAGCAGATGCACGCCGCGCGCGGCGGCGGGCGGCGTCGCGTCGCCAGCGATGAACGCAGCAGGGCTCGGACTCATCACGCCCGCAACGACGAGCGACCACGCGACGGCCTGCATCACGTAGACCGCCCAGAGCCCGACGCTACCGAGTGACGGCGACCAGAGCACGGCGCCTTCGTGCCGATGCACGATGTAGAACCACACGAGCGCCGTGAACACGACGATCGCGAGCAGCGAATACGCCCCGAGAAACCCCTGCGCCCCGAGCACCCCAACGAGTCGCGGTCGCCACGCCCGGCTCGACATCCCCATATGCGTCACCGCAAACAGAACCCAAAGACCAACGATCACGACGAAAGCGGACATCACTCACTCCGGGGCCGGGCGTCAGGTTATTTTTTGTCAGGGTATTGGGCGCACGTGCAAGATTCCAACAACAGTCCCTGTACCCAATAACCTGACAAAAAATAACCTGACGCCCGGCCCCTTCCTACCACTGCAGGGCGGCGGCTTCGGCGCGGAGGAGTTCGGGGCCGCCGAGGAGTTGGCGATCGAGGCCGACGCGTTTGAACCAGAGGTGGAGATCGTATTCGTCGGTGAAGCCGATGCCGCCGTGTACCTCGGTGGCGGTGCGGACGATCGCGGTGCCGATTTCGGCGAGGTGCGCTTTTGCGTGCAACGCGAGGAGCGACGCTTCTTCGGGTCGCTCGTCGAAGGCGTAGGCCGCGTACCAGACCAGCGATCGCGAGGGTTCCAGCTCCGCGACCATCTCGGCGCAGAGGTGCTTCACCGCCTGGAACGTTGCGATCGGGCGCCCGAATTGTTCGCGCTGTTTCGCGTACGCGACGGCCAGCTCGATCGCGCGTTCGCAGGCGCCGAGGATGTCGGCAGCGAGCGCGATGCGACCGGCAGCGAGCACGCGGTCCGTGAGGCCCGACACGCCATCGCGTCCCCCGATCCATTCCGCGGGCGCGACGTTCTCGAAGACCAGCTCCGCGACGCGTCGCGTGCGATCGATGGTCTTCAGCAGCGTGACGCCGAGCCCCGCTGCGTCGCGCGGCACGAGCGCGATGCGATCGCGATCCACCGCGACGAGAAACGCGTCCGCCGCGCCGGCGTCGAGCGCGAAGAGCGCCTTGCCGGCAAGCCGCCCGCCTTCCTCGCGCACTCCCGCATCGGCGCGCTTGCTGACGATCTCGGTCGCAGCGACACCGATCAGCGCATCGCCCGACGCAATGCGCGGCAGCCACTCGCTCTGCTGCACAGGCGTTCCCGCCGCGAGCGCAACCGGTGCGAGCACGCTGGTCGAGAGAAATGGCGCCGGCGTCGCGCCATGACCGAGCGCTTGCATCGCGATCGCGGCATCGAGCAGCGCGAGACCGCCGCCGCCCTGCGCCTCGGGAACCAGGATCCCCGCGACACCGAGCTCCGCGAGCTGCGCCCATAGCTTCGGATCGTGCGCCGCCTCGCCGTTCATGATCTCGCGCACTCGCGGCGGCGGCGCCACGTCGGCCAGCAAGCGGCGCAGTGTTTGTTCGAGCAGCCGTTGTTCGTCGCTGAGACCGAAGTCCATCTTGATGATCCTCGCCGCTCGCTTGCGGCTCGCTACGCGGGAAACGGGCTAGGAGCTTCGAAGGGGATTGGGAGATTCATTTCCGCTTCTAGTGATGAAGCCTAGTGATGAAGCTCGCTGCTCGACTGTGGCTCGCTACGTGGGAAGTGGGTTTGCCGCTGGTTTTGGTTCGCGTGGCATGCCGAGTCCGCGCTCGGCGATGATGTTCTTCTGGATTTGGGCGGTGCCGCCGCCGATGATCAGCCCCAGCGAGAACATGTACTGGAACTGCCAGAGACCGTACGCACGCTCGTGTTTCGAGCCGTCGTAGAGCACGCCGAGTTCGCCCATCGCGTCGATCGCGAGCGCGGCGATCTGGTGCGAGAGCTCGCAGCCCCACAACTTCGTGACGAGCGCCGCCGAGCCTTCCGAAGTCCCCGGCTGACCGGGCATCTGCTTCTTCAGCCCGCAAGTGAGCATCCGCATCGAGTGCACCTTCGATGCGACGACGCGCGCTTGCAGCTTCACCAGCCGATCGCGCAGCACCGGGTCGTCGATCGCGCGCCGGCCGTCGCGCATCTCGGCCTTCATCGCATCGACGAGTCGCGCGAACGCCGACTCGAGCATCCCCGACGACGCCAACATGTTTCGCTCGTGCTTCAGCGTCGTGTTGGCGATCTTCCAGCCTTCGCCGCGTTTGCCCACCACGTTCGACTGCGGCACGCGGACGTCGGTGAAGAAGACTTCGTTGAACTCGGCGCGGCCCGTCATCGTGCCGAGCGGGCGCACTTCGATGCCGGGCGTCGTCATCGGGATCAGCACGTAGGAAAGCCCGCCGTGTTTGCTCTCGCCGGGCTCGGTGCGGACCAGGCCGAACATCATGTCGGCGAGATGCGCCGTCGTGGTCCAGATCTTCTGGCCGTTCACGATGAAGTGATCGCCGTCTTCGGTGGCGCGCGTCTGCACGTTCGCGAGATCGCTGCCCGCGTTCGGCTCCGAGTAGCCCTGACACCAAACCACTTCGCCGTGGAGCGTCGGGCCGATGTAGCGCTCGCGCTGTTCGTCGCTTCCATGTTCGAGCAGCGTCGGCACCAGCATCTCCGGCCCCTGGCCGCCGATGCCGGATGAGACGCCCGCGCGCGCGAACTCCTCGTCGAGGATCACGCGCAGCAGGATGTCGGAGTCGGCGCCGTAGCCGCCGTAGCGCTTCGGAATCGTGCGCGCGGCATAGCCGTGTTCGATCAGCTCCTTCTGCCACGCGAGCGTCGCCGGATCCTTCGTGCCGCCGCTGGCGACCATCCCGCCGCGCGGCGCGCGCTCGCGATTGGATTCGAGAAACGCACGCAGCGTTGCGCGAAACGACTCGTACTCGGGAGCAAAACTCAGTTCCATGCTCGTCCTCGTTTCATTCGATGAACCACGGGCTCGACCACGCGGCGCCCTCGTCCTGCTGCACCACGCGCACATACAAGAACTCGCCCGCGTGCAGCTCGGGGACCGCCCAGCTTACCAGCATCTCGCGACGACCCTCGCCATCGAGTTGCTGCACGACATCGGGGCCGCGAATCACATCGATCCGCGCGATCGGCGCCGGCGCGATCACCTGCACCATCAACTCCACATCGCGGCCTTCGCGAATCGTTTGCGCCAACTCGGCGGCCGGCACGGTCTCGCCAATGCGATGGCCGGCGAGCGATGCGCGCAAGATGATGCGGGGCCCGTTCGTCGCATAGGTGCGTCGCGCGCGCAGCGCAGCGAGCACGCCATCGCGCGTCGGCTCGCTCCAGATCGCGGCGAGACCGCCGCTCGGCGCTGCGAGATGCGGCAGACCGGGGTGGCCGTCGTGGCTGTCGCCACTGCCGACGAAGCCGAGCTTGTAGCCGCGCACGAGTTGATCGCGCACCCAGTTCCCTGCAATCGGGCTGTAGATCGGCAGCGGCGAATCGGGCGCCTCGCTGCTGCCGTGCGCGGAGACGATCTCGGTGACCGGCTCCAGCACCGGGTCGGGCGCGAACGACCAATCCGTCGCGACGGGTCCCCCCGCCGAGTGATGCGCGAAGGTGAGCGCCTTCCGGCCGCGCAGCGCGTCCCATAGCTGTGTCGGCGTCTGCGTACTCGGATCTACGTTCGAGATCAATGGACCCGGTCCGTCGAAATAGAGAACGTGGCGGTGGCCGTAGGTCCAGTTCGTCCACTCGAAGCCGAGCATCGTGACGAAGCGGCCGGGCACGTGAAACTCTTCGGTGAGATTCTCGATCTGCGCCCAGCGCGCGGCGCTCGCGTCGAGAAACGGCGTGCCCCAGTGATCGTGATCGGTGAGCGCCACGACATCGAGCGCCGCGACATCGCGCGCATAGCGGAAATAGTCTTCGGGGACCCCAGTGCCATCGGACCAGTTGGTGTGACCGTGCAGATCGGCGAAGAGCAGCTTCGGCGCGTCGGCGAGTACCAGCATCGGATTGCTCTCGGCCTCGAGCGGAACGCCATCGCCGGCGCGCAGCACGCGCGCCTTCACGCGCTGCACGCCTTCGGCGACGACGGTGACGGGGATCTTCTGCACGCCGAGGTCCGCTGGTTCGAAACGCACCGTCTCCGGCAGACGCAGCACCGTCGGCGGATCGACAAACGAGAGTGTCGCGACTTCCGGGTTCCACGCATTGCCGGCGCGATCGAGCAGCGCCGCGACGAGCGACACCGTATCGCCCGGACGCGCCGTCGCCGGCAGCGTCAACACGAGCTGTGCAACGGGCCCCGGCAACACGTCGAGACTCGGCGAGTCCATCACGATTTCGCGAATTCCGTCGCCATCGCCATCGACATGGAACCAGAAGCGCTCGCCGCGCTCCGCGAAGCGATCGACCTGCGCTTTGCGTTCGCCGGCGCCATACACCACGTTCACCCGATCGCCTTGCTTCAGCGCGCGGCCGCGAATCGCGATCGGCAGCAGATACGGATTCTCCATGCGATCTGCGACGAGTTCGACACCCTCCGCGTCGGTCGAGAAGGTCGTGTAGCCAGCGACATCCGGCGCCGCAGTCTGGATCTTCGACCAACCGAAGAACGGCGAGACCTGGAAGTACAACCTGCCACCGACCGCGATGCCGAGCGGCCCCGCTTCGTAGACGAATGCGAAGCGGTGGAACTCGCCGATCCGGATCACCTCTGCATCCGCGGCGTCGTGCACCAACATCGCGCGGCCCTGCCCATCGGCGGGATTGCGCACCGATTCGCGATCGAAGCGCATCCGCTCGCTCACGTCGGGATGCGAGCCCGGACGCTTCTCATTCTGTTGCGCACCAGGCTTCGCGTTCGCTGATTTCGCGTTCTCGCGATCATCCGCTCCACACGCCAGCACGAGTCCGACGACGAGCGTTGCCGCGAAGCCAACGATCACGAAGCGCGAATGGGTGAGCCGCAAAGTGGGGCGGAGCTTAGACGCAGGCCGCGTCTGCAGAAAGATGCGTCTGTTAGCATCGCGCGAAATCGCTCGATGGAGATGGAATGCAGCGCCTGCGACATCGGATCTCGTGCTCGACCATCGCGGCCGCGCTCTTCGTCGTCGGATGCAATCGCGCGTCGGAGACGCCGCCGGCTCCGCCGCCCGCAGGTGCGGAAGCCAGCGCGCCTGCTGCGCTCACAATGGATTCAAAGTCGGCAGACGAATCCGAACGCGCCGACGACACGAGTGCGATCGAGGCAGCAACGCCTCTCGCAGCGGATGTTCCGCTCTATGGGCCTGCGCCGCCGATCTCGTCGATGTCGTCGCCGCAGCGGGGCACGGTCGTGAATCTGCGCACGGACGATGCGGCCGAGCAAGTCTCCGCTTGGTACGGAACGGAGCTGCCGGCGCGCGGTTGGGAGTTGGAGAAACAGAGCGGCGTGGCTGGTTCGTATCTGGTCATCGCGCACAAAGGCGGGCGCAAGGCGACCGTGCTGATCACTGCGGGTTCGCCGGGTACACAGATCTTGATCACCGTGCTCGAGGACCGCTGATACACGATGAGTTTGCAAGAACCCGAACACATCGAGCTGTTGCGCGAGACGCTGCGCCGCTTCGTCGCGAACGAGATGCCGCGCGATGCGGTGCGCCGCTGGGATCGCGAGCACCGTTTCCCGCCCGAACTCTTTCGCAAACTCGCAGCGCTCGGCGTCTGCGGCCTCACGATCGACGAAGCATATGGCGGGCAAGGGCGCGATCTCGTCGCCGCCGTCGCGGTGATCGAAGAGCTGACCCGGCGCGGCGCGTTCGCCGCCGGTCCGTTCATCCACTGCGCGTTCTACGGTGGACTCAACATCTCGGAGAACGGCTCAGAAGCGCAGAAACGCGAACTGCTGCCGCGCCTCGCACGCGGCGAGTTGCTCTTCGCGTACGGCCTCTCGGAGCCCGATGTCGGCGGCGACCTCGCGAGCGTTCGCACCACCGCGCGCCGCTCCGCCGACGGCCAGAGCCTGATCCTGAATGGTGTGAAGCGCTGGTGCACCGGCGCCGACTGGGCCGACTATCTCTATTGCCTGGTGCAGAGCGATCCGGATGCGAAGCGCCACCGCAATCTCTCGTTCGTGCTGGTGCCGCGCGACGCGAAGGGCCTCTCGATCCATCCGATGGAGCACATGAACCTCCGCTACACGCTTTCCTGTGACGTCGCGTTCGACGACGTCGCGGTGCCGATCGAGAACGTGGTGGGCGGCGAAGCGGGCTGGAACCGCGGCTGGTCGATGCTGATCGGCCCCGCGCTCGACGCGGAAAAACTCGAGATCACCGCGTGCGCGTTTGGCATCGCGCAGGCCGCCGTCGAGGAAGCGTGGGAATACGCGCAACAGCGCGTGCAGTTCGGGCGCCCGATCAGCGGACATCAAGCCGTCCGACACGCGCTGGTGGAAGTGCGCACGAAGCTCGAAGCCTGCCGCCACATGCTCTACCACGCGGCGGAGCTCGCGCAGCAGCGGCGCCCGTTCAGCGCCGAAGCGTCGATGGCGAAGCTCTTCGTCGCGGACACCGCCGTCGAGATCGCGCTCGCCTGCCAACGCGTGCTCGGCGCCTACGGACTCAGCGAAGGGCACGACATGGAGCGCCACGTGCGCGATCTGCTCGGCATGCCGATCGTCGGCGGCTCGTCGAACATGCAGAAGAACAACCTCGCAAAGCTCTGGAACCTCGCGGAATGAGCGCGCCCGTCATGCTGGTAGAGAGATAGCGGCGTGCTGGAAGCGCTGATCCAGCAATACGGCTATCTCGCGATCGTCGTCGGCACCTTCCTCGAAGGGGAGACGGTGTTGCTGCTCGGCGGTTTCGCGGCGCACCGCGGCTACCTCGATCTCGCAGGCGTCATCGCCGCCGCGTTCGTGGGCTCGTTCGCCGGCGACCTCATCTACTTCACGATCGGACGCCGCAAAGGCATGGCGTTTCTGGAATCGCGCCCGGCGTGGCGTGCCAACACGGCGCGCGTGCTCGCGATGGTGCACTCGCACCAGACGCTGCTGATCCTGACGTTTCGCTTCTTGTACGGGATTCGCACCGTCGCACCGTTCGCGCTCGGGGCGAGCGGCGTATCGCCGCTGCGCTTCGTGCCGCTGAACCTGGTGAGCGCTGCGATCTGGGCGACTGCCTTTGGCGCGCTCGGATATCTACTCGGCAACACGCTGCAAGCGGTGATCGGCGACCTGCAGCGCTACGAACCTGCGGTCTTTGCGGCCATCGTCGCGGCAGGAATCGTGGTATGGCGGTGGCGGCGCCGACGCGGCGCAGGTGACGATCAGGGCGTCGTGCCGGTGTAGGGCGGCACCGCGAGCGAGTGCACGAACGCGACGACGTCCCAGATCTGCGCGTCGCTGAGGACGCCGCCCCACGGCGCCATCATCGCCGACTTCCCGACCGACGGTCCGCCTTCCTTGATCACCTTGAACAGATGCGTGTTCGTCAGCGCGTTCATGTAGGCGCCGTCGCTGTGCTTGACCGGCTTCGGATCGAGCGCCGCGCCGACGGGACCATCGCCGTCACCGCGCAGGCCGTGGCAACTCGCGCAGTTCGCGGCGTAGAGCGCGGCGCCCTTCGCGGCGTCGGGCGTGATTGCGGCGGCGGGCACAGCCGGTGCGGCGGGCGCGGCGGGCGCGGGCGCCGTTGCAGCCGGCGCAGCGCTCGGCGCGGGCGCTTTCGTTTCCTCGCCGCCGCACGCGGACAGCAGCAGACCCAGCACCACCGTCATCAACGTCGATCGCGCACTCATGCGTCTTGTCCTCCCCAACAGAGATATTTTGTTTCCAACCATTCTTCGATGCCCTCGTGCGATCCCTCGCGACCGAGGCCGCTTTCCTTGACGCCGCCGAACGGAACTTCCGCGGTCGAGATGATGCCCGTGTTGATGCCGACCATGCCGGTCTCGAGCGCTTCGGCAACGCGCCATACACGAGCGGCTTCGCGCGCGTAGAGATACGCCGCGAGACCGAAGGGCGTGTCGTTCGCGATGCGCACGGCTTCTGCTTCGTCGCGGAAGCGCGTGATGCCGGCGACCGGCCCGAAGGTCTCCTCGTTCGTCATCTCCATGTCGAGCGTGACACCCGTCAGCAGCGTCGGCTCGAAAAACGTCAGACCGAGCGCGTGCGGCGCTCCGCCAACGACGATCTGCGCGCCATGACGCTTCGCATCCGCCACGTGTCGCTCCACCTTCGCGAGGCCGGCGTCGTTGATCAGCGGCCCGATCGCGACGCCGGCTTCGGTGCCGGGTCCGACTTTCATCGCGCGCACGCGCGCCGCGAGCGCGGCGACAAAGCGATCGTGGATGCCGTCCTGCACGAGGAATCGATTCGCGCACACGCAGGTCTGGCCGCTGTTCCGAAACTTCGAGAGCACGGCACCTTCGACGGCCGCATCGAGATCGGCGTCGTCGAAGACCAGGAACGGCGCGTTGCCGCCGAGTTCGAGGCAAACGCGCTTCACGGTCTTCGCGCACTGCTCCATCAGCAATTTGCCGACGGCGGTGGATCCGGTAAACGAGAGACAGCGCACGCCGGCATTCCCGGTGAGTTCGCCGCCGATCGCCGCGGCGTCGTCGCGATCGCCCGTCACGACGTTGAGCACACCCGGCGGAAGGCCCGCACGAACACCGAGTTCCGCGAGCGCGAGCGCAGTGAGCGGCGTCGCCTCGGCCGGCTTCACGACGACGCAGCAGCCGGCCGCGAGCGCCGGCGCGATCTTGCGCGTGATCATCGCCGCCGGGAAGTTCCACGGCGTGATCGCGGCTCCGACGCCGATCGGTTCCTTCGTCACGACGACGCGCACATCGCGACGGTGCGCGGGAATCGTCTCGCCGTAGACGCGCCGAGCCTGCTCGGCGAACCACTCGAGAAACGATGCAGCGTAGGCCACCTCGCCGCGCGACTCGGCGAGCGGCTTGCCCTCCTCGCTGGTGATCAGCAGCGCGAGGTCGGCTTCGTTCTCGATCAGCAATTCGGCGAAGCGGCGCAGCGGCACGGCGCGTTCGCGGGCGGTGCGCGCACGCCACGCGGGCTGCGCGGCGACGGCGGCATCGACGGCGCGACGCGTCTCGGTGACGCCGAGTCGTGGCACCCGCGCGATCTCGGCGCCAGTCGCGGGATCGCACACTGCGTAGGTGGCGCCGGAATCGGCGGCAAGCCACGCACCGCCGACATGCGCGTTCGTGCGGAGCAGCGTGGGATCGAGAAGCTTCGGCGCCATCGCGGCATCTTAGCGGGCGAAGCGCGCTTCGAGTTCGGCGCATGACGTCGAATGTGCTTCTCTTGCTCTGCGCCGCGCCCCGGCCAGGAGACATCATGACGACCCCCGCATCGCGCACGACGACTCGCCTCGGCTTCCAGATCCCGAACTTCACCTTCCCCGACGTCCCGGATACCGCGCTCTTCGAGCGCGTCGCCGCGATGGCGGGCAAAGCGGAAGAGTCCGGCTTCGACACCGTGTTCGTGATGGATCACTTCTACCAGCTCCCGATGCTCGGGCCGCCCGACTCGAATATGTTCGAGGCGTACACGCTGCTCGGCGCGATCGCCGCGCGCACACGGCGCGCACGGCTCGGCACGCTCGTCACGGGCAACACCTATCGGAATCCCGCGCTGCTCGGGAAGATCATCACGTCGCTCGATGTGATCTCGGGCGGACGCGCACTGCTCGGTATCGGCACCGGCTGGTTCGAAGAGGAGCACACCGCGTTCGGTTTCCGCTTCGGCACGCTGAAGGAGCGCTTCGAGAAACTCGAAGAAGCGCTCGCGATCCTGGTGCCGATGCTGCAGGACAAACGACCGACCTTCGCCGGCAAGCACTACAGCGCGGTGGATCTGATCAACCGCCCCGCGCCGATCCAGAACGGTGGCATTCCGATCATGATCGGCGGCGCCGGCGAGAAGAAGACGCTGCGCTTCGTCGCGCACTACGCGCAGGAGAGCAACCTGCCCTGCCCCCTCGACGAAGTGCCGCAGAAGCTCGCCGCGCTCGAGCAACACTGCGCCGCCGTCGGCCGCGATCGCGCGACGATCGGCGTCTCGGTGCTCTTCTCGCTGGTGATCGCGCCGACCACCGCCGAAGCGGAGAAGGCGCGCAACGCGCTGCTCGCGCGCCGCGGTCTCGATTGGAACACGCTGCCCGCCGTGATGAAGGAAAACATCTCGAAGGTGCTCGTGCTCGGCGATCCCGACACGGTCGGCGAGTTGGTGCAACGCAAGATCGTGGAGCCGGGTCTCGACGGCGTGGTCGTGAACCTGCCGGCAAACGGGCACGAACTCGAAGCGATCGCGCTCGCGGGGCAGGTGCTGGGGAAGGCGATGGGCGCGTTGAGACTCTGATATGTTGGGCCGATGGACACCCCCGAATCGGTCCTCGCCACGATCGCGCGCATCACCAAGCGCGAGCAGCGCCTGATCGCGTCGTACTGGGGAGAGGGTGTGTCCATGGAAGCGGAAGGCGAGCAGCTGATTGCACTCGTCGATACGGCGCGCGCGCTCGATGCGGCTTCCATTGCGTATGCGCTGATCGGTGGTCTGGCGGTGGGGGTTCATTCGCGGACACCTCGCGCGACGCTCGACGTCGATGTCGCCGCTCTGGTGTCAGCCGGACGCGCGAACGTCGTGGCGGCGCTCGAAGGCGCCGGATTCCGGATGACGGGCGAGTTCGCTCACAGCGTGAACTTCCGGCACGCGAGCGGACAGCCGGTGCAGGTCGCGTTCGATGATGCTTTCGATCCGATGATTCTTCGAGCCGAGCGGATCGAAGTCGGCGACGTGACCGTCTGCATCGTCACGCGACAGGACCTCGTCGCGATGAAGGAGCGCGCCGCGGCCGATCCGAAGCGGCGGCATAGCAAACGCCTGCAGGATCAAGTGGACATCGCGAGACTGAGAGGCGATGTCGCCGATCCCGATGAGGGCTGGTGACGCACAAATGAGAAACGGCCCTTCGTCCTCACGGACGAAGGGCCGTCGCATTGTCGGAGCGAGGCTGCGAGACGCGGACTAGAAGTCCATGTCTCCACCGCCCATGCCGCCCATTCCGCCCATGCCACCCGGCATGCCGCCACCGCCGCCGCCGCCAGCAGCGCCCTTTTTCTCGGGCTTCTCGGCGATCATCGCCTCGGTGGTGAGCAGCAGCGCGCTGACGCTTGCCGCATTCTGCAGCGCCGTGCGCACGACCTTGGTCGGGTCGATCACGCCTGCCTTCACGAGGTCTTCGTACACTTCGGTCGCCGCGTTGAAGCCGAAGGCGCCCTTACCGGCCTTGACTCGTTCGATCACGATCGAGGCTTCGACACCGGCGTTCTGCGAGATCATCCGCAGCGGCTCTTCGACCGCGCGGCGGATGATGTTCACGCCCGCTCGCTGCTCCTCGGGGAGCCCCTCGGCGAGACCGTCGAGTGCGGAGAGCGCTCGAATCAGCGCCACGCCGCCGCCGGGGACGACGCCCTCTTCCACGGCCGCGCGCGTCGCGTGCAGAGCATCCTCGACGCGTGCCTTCTTCTCTTTCATCTCGGTCTCGGTCGCAGCGCCGACCTTCACGACGGCAACGCCGCCGACGAGCTTCGCGAGCCGCTCCTGGAGCTTCTCGCGGTCGTAGTCGCTCGTGGTCTCTTCGACCTGCTTGCGAATCTCGGAGACGCGGCCCTCGATTTCCTTCTTGGTGCCCGCGCCGTCGATGACGGTCGTGTTGTCCTTGTCGATCGTCACCTTCTTCGCGCGGCCGAGATCCTTCAGCGTGACGTTCTCGAGCTTCAGACCGAGTTCCTCGGCGATCACCTGGCCACCGGTGAGGATCGCGAGATCCTGCAGCATCGCCTTGCGACGATCACCGAAACCGGGCGCCTTCACCGCGGCGGCCTGCAGCGTGCCGCGGATCTTGTTCACGACGAGCGTGGCGAGTGCCTCGCCCTCGATGTCTTCCGCGACGATCAGCAGCGGCTTGCCCTGGCGCGCAACCTGCTCGAGCAGCGGCAGCATGTCCTTCATGTTCGAGATCTTCTTCTCGACGATCAGGATCACCGGCTCATCGAGCACCACTTCCATGCGGTTCGGATCGGTGACGAAGTAGGGCGAGAGGTAGCCACGATCGAACTGCATGCCCTCGACCACTTCGAGCGTCGAGTCCATCGACTTCGCTTCCTCGATCGTGATCACGCCTTCCTTGCCGACCTTCTCCATCGCCTCGGCGATCATCTTGCCGATCTTCTCGTCGCCGTTCGCGGAGACGATGCCGACCTGCGCGATCTCGTCGCTGTTGCGCGTGGGCTTCGAGATCTTCTTCAGCTCGTCGGTCATCGCGCTGACGGCCTTGTCGATGCCGCGCTTCAGCTCCATCGGGTTGACGCCTGCCGCGACGAGCTTCGAGCCCTCGCGGAAGATCGCCTGCGCCAGCACGGTGGCGGTGGTGGTGCCATCGCCCGCGGTGTCGGAGGTCTTCGACGCGACCTCGCGCACCATCTGGGCGCCCATGTTTTCGAACTTGTCCTCGAGCTCGATCTCCTTCGCAACCGTGACACCGTCCTTGGTCACGGTCGGGGAGCCCCAGCTCTTCTCGATGATGACGTTGCGACCCTTCGGGCCGAGCGTCACGCGCACCGCGTTGGCGAGTGCGTTCACGCCCGCAAGAATCTTTGCGCGCGCGTCCTGGTGATATCGAATCTCTTTGGCTGCCATGTGTGTTCTCCGTCCTAGCTGATGATGCCGAGGACGTCGTCCTCGCGGATGATGATCTGCTCTTCGCCGTCGATCTTGACGTCGGTGCCGCCGTACTTCGCGAACAGCACCTTGTCGCCGGCCTTCACTTCGAGCGGACGAACCGTGCCGTCCTCGAGAACCTTGCCGGTGCCGACGGCGATGACGCGGCCTTCCTGGGGCTTCTCTTTGGCGGTGTCGGGAATGATGATCCCGCCCTTGGTCTTCGATTCCCCGTCGATGCGCTGGACGAGGATGCGGTCGTGGAGAGGTCGAATTTTCATGCGGTCGCTGTCTCCGTCACGCGGGCCCCGCCGTAGGGTGGGCCCCGCTTGGTGATCGTTCTGGATGGCTGTTTGTAATCTTCGCGGTCCCTGTCTCAGAGAGCCGCGTCGAATCCGGAACCTGCGGCCCGGCCCCGTGCGGGGGCTGTAGTAAGCACCTGGCTTCGGGCCGTCAAGGCAAACGAGCCTTCGATCGAAGGGTTTCCGCACGAAATTATGGCGACCGTGTGTCTGGAGCGGCATTGCGCGCTTTCGGGAATCTTGGAAGATCCCGCGCGCAACGGACATGGATGCACGGGAGCAGTCGTCCCGAACGCAGAGTCCTGTCTCGGGAGAATGCGTGATCGTGATCGGATGCTGGGCGTGATGAGGTTCGGGGTCCGCGCCAGCGGCGCGCTCATTGCTGCCATTGCGCTGGCAATCATCGCCGTCGCGCCGGAGGTGGCCGCGCAAGGCGCCACCAAGAAGAAGACGAAGATCTCGTTCGGCTTCGAGGACGTCGCGAAGCGCGCCGAGAAACTCGCGCGCTCGCAGTACAAGGATCCGCGCGGCCAGGTGCCGGAGTGGCTGCTCCAGATCAGTTACGACCAATGGCGCGACATCCGCTTCAAACCCGAAGCGTCGATGTGGCGCGGCAAGAACTCGAACTTCGAGGTGCAGTTCTTCCACGCCGGTCTCTTCTACGACCGCACCGTGAAGATCCACGAAGTCGATGCCCAGGGCGTGCGCGACTTCCCGTTCAATCCGAATCACTTCGACTACGGCAAGAACGACTTCGCGAGTCGCGTGCCGCAAGATCTCGGTTACGCGGGTTTCCGCGTCCACTATCCGATCAAGCAGGCTGGCTACAAGGACGAAGTGATCGTCTTCGTCGGCGCCAGCTACTTCCGCGCGGTCGGCAAGCAGCACGTCTATGGCCTCTCTGCGCGCGCACTGGCGGTAGACACTGCGCTGCCGTCGGGCGAAGAGTTTCC
The DNA here is from genome assembly GCA_031396445.1 of Deltaproteobacteria bacterium. GTDB lineage: Bacteria > Myxococcota_A > UBA9160 > UBA9160 > PR03 > PR03. The sequence continues at coordinate 24,529 of JANNKU010000085.1, forward strand.
GTACTTCAAGGAATACTGGCTGGTGCGCCCGGCGCCTGGCGCGCGCGCGCTCGAGATCTACGCGCTCCTCGACAGCGAGCGCGTCACCGGCGCCTATCACTTCACGATCCATCCCGGTGACCAGACACTGGTCGATGTCGAGAGCCGCGTCTTCTTGCGCAAAAGGGTCGGCAAGATCGGCATCGCGCCGCTCACGAGCATGTTCTTCAGCGGCGAGAACGCGATCCAGCGCGTCGAGGATTACCGGCCCGAAGTGCACGACTCCGACGGCCTGCTGCTCGAGAGCGACACCGGCGAGTGGACCTGGCGTCCGTTGCGGAATCCGCGCACGCTCGAAGGCAACTCGTTCTCGATGCTGAACCCGCGCGGCTTCGGCTTGATCCAACGCGACCGCGACTACGAGCACTATCAAGATCTCGAGACGCGGATGGAGACGCGACCGAGCGTATGGATTGCGCCGAAAGGCGAATGGGGCGCCGGCAGCGTCGAGCTGGTGCAGATCCCCACGCAGGCCGACATCCACGACAACATCGTCGCGTACTGGATTCCGGCGCAACCCGCCGATCCGGCCAAGCCGCTCGACTTCTCGTACCGGATGACGTGGTATGGCGATGAGGCGAACCGTCCGCCGGCTGGTCGCGTGATCGCGACGCGCCGCGATCGCGGCACGCTCGAAGACGGCTACCGCTTCGTGATCGACTTCCAGAGTCGCCAGCTCGAAGCGCTCTCCGCGGAGACCGTGCTGCAAGGCGTCGTCACGGTGGGCGAGGGAGAATTGCTGGAACAGCAGGTCGTGAAGAATCCCGTCAACGGACAGTGGCGACTCACCTTCCAGTTGCGACCGAAGGGCGGCAATCCCGTCGAAATGCGCGCCTTCCTGAAGAAGGGCGAAGAAGCGCTGACCGAGACCTGGTCCTACGTTCTCGAACCATGAGCAACCCCATGGAGGGCGCGGCCCCGGTCGGCGAGATCGCAGAGCTGCGGCCGCCCGCGTCGGACGGAGGCGCAGCGCCGCCTCTCGCCGGCCAGGTCGCAATCACAGGCACGCGATTGCTCGAGGATTGGCGCAGCGCGGCTGAACGCGCGCGCACCTATCTCGCCGCGGCGGGCTCGAGCGAAGCGCAGCAGACGGCGATCGCGGAACGCGCCGCGCTGCTCGCCGCCACCGCGCCGGAAACCGGCGAACCGCGCGATGCACTCGGCGCGACGCTCGCGCGCATGCGCAAGCTCTTGCTCGAAGGGATTCCGCGCAGCACCGCGAAGCTCAGCAGCGAGGACGAGTTCCTGGCGTGGCGCCTCTCCGCCGCCTTCGCCGGCGGCGCGTCGGAGGTGTCGCCACAAGGTGTCGCGGCAGCGCTGCCGGTGCGGCGCCGACTCGCCTCGATGCCGCCGCTCGCGCGCGCCTCGATGTCGCCCAACCGCTTCGTGCGTCGCGGTCTTCGTTCCTCGATCGTTCCCGCGGAGGCGCCGGAGTCGATCGGGCCGCACGCGCCGCGACTGCCGGGGCAGGCGCGCGGAATCGGCCAGGGGCGTTGGCGTCCGTGGACGTGGACGGCGCGACGCCGTCGCACGCTGCTCGGCGTGCTGGTCTGGATTCCCAGCATCATCGCCGGCGGCTTCATGCTCGACGTGTTGCCGCAACAGGGCAACAACCCGCTCGAGATCGCCATCGCGATCTGCTTTGGGGCGCTCTTCTCGTGGATCTCGATCGGTTTCTGGACGGCGATGTTCGGTTTCTTCTTGTTGGCGTTCCGCCGCGACAAGTTCGCGATCACGCGCACCCTCGACGCCGCCGCAGCGAAGCTCGGCCCCGAAGTGCTGACGGCGATCGCGATGCCGATCTGCGAGGAACCCGTCGATCGCGTATTCGCCGGGCTGCGCGCGATCCACCGATCGCTGGAACGCAGCGAAGGCGGCATCGCACCGTTCCACTTCTTCGTGTTGTCGGACACCAAGGATCCCGGCAAGGCGATGGAGGAAGAGGCGGCGTGGTTCGCGTGGTGCCGCGAGACCAACGGCTTCGGCCGCATCTTCTACCGCCGCCGTCGCGTTCGCATCGAGCGCAAGAGCGGCAACGTCGCCGACTTCTGCCGCCGCTGGGGCCGCGCCTATCGCTACATGATCATGCTCGATGCGGATTCCGTGATGTCGGGCGAGTCGCTGCACCGGCTCACCGCGCTGATGGAAGGAAACCCCGGCGTCGGCATGATCCAGACCGCGCCGACCGCCGTGAATGGGCGCTCGCTCTTCGGGCGCGTGCAGCAATTCACCAGCCGCCTCTACGGCAAGGTGTTCGCAGCGGGCCTCCATTACTGGCAACTCGGCGAAGGCCAGTACTGGGGCCACAACACGATCATCCGCATCGCGCCGTTCATGGAACACTGCGCGTTGCCGCGCTTGCCGGGTGATCCGCCGCTCGGCGGCGAGATCCTCTCGCACGATTTCGTCGAAGCGGCGCTGATGGGTCGTGCGGGCTGGGCGCTGTGGCTCGCCTACGACCTGCCCGGGAGCTGGGAGGAGACGCCGTCCTCGCTTCTCGAAGAAATGAAGCGCGACCGCCGCTGGTGTCAGGGAAACATCCAGCACATCCGCTTGATGCCGACCGAAGGTCTCTACGGCGCGCATCGTGCGCTCTTCCTGAACGGTGTCCTGTCGTACGTCTCGGCGCTGCTGTGGTTCTGCTTCCTGCTGCTTTCGACCGCCGAGGGAATCTGGGAAGCCGTGCGCGAGCCGGTGTACTTCCCGGAAGGCCGCAGCCTCTTCCCGGACTGGCCGGTGTGGCGACCCGATTGGGCGATCGCGCTCGCCGCGGTGACGGCCGCAATCTTGTTCTTGCCGAAGATCCTGTCGATCCTGCTCGTGGTGGTGCGCGGCGAGGCAAAGCTATTTGGCGGCGTCGGCAAACTGCTCGGGAGCGCATTCTTCGAGACCTTGATGTCCACCCTTTTCGCGCCGATCCGCATGGTCTTCCACACGCGCTTCGTACTGACCAACTTGTTTGGCCACACCGTCGTGTGGAACTCGCAATCGCGCGGCGAAGCGCAGACCGGCTGGCGCGAAGCGATCTCGCAGCATGGCGTCGACACGATCGTCGCGTGCCTGTGGGCCGGTGCGGTGTTCTGGCTGAACCCCTCTTATTTCTGGTGGCTCACGCCGGTGGTGTGCGCGCTGATCCTGTCGGTGCCGCTCTCGGTGTGGTCGAGTCGCGTTTCGACGGGCCTGCGCGCGCGCCGGGCCGGCCTCTTCCTGACGCCCGAAGAGAACGCGCCGCCGAACGAACTCGTCGAAGTGGCGCAAGCCGTCGCGGCGGCGCAGAGCGCGGCGGAGGCGAGTCCCGCCTGGCGCCGCGATGGCTTCGCCCGCGCCGTCGTCGATCCGCAGTTGAACGCGGTTCACTGCGCGCTGATCGGCAGCGGTCGTTCGTTTGCTCCGGCGTTGCGCAGCGTGCATGCACACCTGGTCGCACGCGCACTCGCCGAAGGCCCGGCATCGCTGGACGCCAGCGAGCGTCGCCGCCTGCTCCGTGATTCCGAGGCGATGCTCGCGCTGCACACTGCGGTGTGGCAGATCGCAGACCGCGAACGCGCGTTGCGCTGGGGCCTCGCAGCCGGCGCCTGATTGAAATGTTGAAATGTGAAATGGGGCCGGGCGTCAGGTTATTCCGTTGTCAGGTTATTCAATAACCTGACAACGGAATAACCTGACGCCCGGCCC
>JANNKU010000116.1:0-27611 GCA_031396445.1 Deltaproteobacteria bacterium
TCGACGGCGAGGCCAGCGACGATGCGATCCTGCGCGCGATGGCGGCGCACCCGGTGTTGATCGAGCGACCAATTCTGGTGCGCGGCGTGCGTGCCGCGGTCGGGCGCCCGCCCGAGCGCATCCTCGATCTGCTCTAGTTACCGCGTCTCCAACTCCGGAGGATCCATGTCCGCATCGACCCCGCTCTCCGACACCGCGCGCGATTCCGAAGCGAAGGCAGCCGGTCCGCGACGTCTCGCGATCGTCACCGGCGCGTCCGCCGGCATCGGCGCCGCATACGCCGATCGACTCGCGCGCGATGCCTACGACCTCGTGCTCGTCGCGCGCCGTCGCGATCGCCTCGAAGAGATGGCCGAGCGCCTCGCGCGCACCCACGGTCGCAGCGTCGCCGTACTCGCCGCCGATCTCGGCAGCGCCGCGGGCGTGCGCGCCGTCGAAGCGCGCATCGCGGCCGAGCCCGCGTTGGAACTCGTCGTGAACAACGCTGGCTTTGGCACCACCGGCCTCTTTGCCGAGCTCGACCGCGACGCGGAAGAGGAAGAGGTGCGCCTCAACGTGCTCGCGCTGGTGCGGCTCACGCACGCCGCGGTGGCGGTCTTCAAGGCGCGCGGTCACGGCTCGGTGATCAACGTGTCGTCGCTCGCTGGTTTCCAGCCGGCGCCGTTCAACGCGACCTACGCTGCGACCAAGGCGTTCGTGAATTCGTTCACGCAGGCGGTGAGCGAGGAACTCCGCGGCAGCGGCGTGCGCCTGCAACTGCTCTGCCCCGGCTTCACGCGCACGGAGTTCCAGGAGGTCGCGGGATTCTCGACCGAGACGATCCCGGACTTCGCGTGGATGACGGCCGACGCGGTCGTGAGCTCCTCGCTCGAGGCGCTGCGCAAGGGCGACCTCGTCGTGATCCCAGGCGGCGGCAACAAGATGATGGGAGCGGTGTTCCGCGCGATGCCGGCGTCGCTGGCGCGCCGAGTTGGCGCCGCGATGCTGCGGCGCACCCAAACGGGCGAGTAGCAGCCGGGCGGCGCGGGCTGGACCGATCGGCCGAGCTCGGATAGGTTGCCACTGAATTCGAGTTCAGTGGGTGACATGAGCTTCAGCACCAGCCAGATCGAGGCCGAATCGCAGGCAGCCGAGCCGACCAGCGCCGCCGCGCGCTCGCGCGCCGAGACGCGCCGTCGGCTGATCGATGCGGGCACGGAGCTTTTCGCCCGCGACGGCCTCCACGGCACCACGAGCACCCAGATCGCGCGCGCCGCCGGCGTCGCGGCGGGCACCTTCTACCTGCACTTCCCCGACAAGCAGGCGCTGTTCCGCGAGATCGCCTTCGACGCGCTCGGGCGGCTCCGCGATCGGATGGCGCTCGGGCTGGAACATGCGGTGGGCGACGTCCAGGCGGTGGTCCGCGCCAACATGGAAACGCTGGTCGCGTTCGCCGACGAGGAGCGCGACCTGGTGCGTATCGTGTTCGGCCGCGGCCACGAAGCGGGCTCGCTCGGCGACGAGATGGCCGACGCGCTCTTTCCCGGCATCGAGGCGCGGCTGCGCGAGCGCATCGCCGAAGGCCTCGCCGATCCCGGCCTGCACCCCGCCGTCGCGGCGCAATCGCTGCTCGCGATGTGGACGCGCGTGATTGCGTGGTGGGTCGAAGATCCCAGCCGCGCGCCGCGCGCCGCGGTCGTCGAGACGCTGATCCGCCTGCATCCCCTTCACACCTACCAGCGCGCCCGCTGACAACGACACCGGAGGCTCCCCCTTTGTCTGACCACATCACGCATGACGAGATCTACGACACGGTCGATCGCGACGACTTCGACGCGATGATCGAAGTCGATCGCTACGCGCGCCGCACCGGCGCCTTCGACGAGATCATCGCCGCGACCGAAGATCATTTCTGGGATCCGCTCGATCCCGCGTACATCGATTTCACGCAGCCCTTCGACACCCAGAACGAAACGATCATGCCGCGCGATTTCACCATCGAGCTGAACTGCGCCGTCAAAGACCGCCTCGACGAAGGCCAGCAGATCGCGCTCGCGAATGAAGTGACGCGCTTCTCTCTCTCGCAGATCCTGCACGGCGAGCAGGGCGCCTTGTCGCTGTCGGCGAGTCTGTGTCACGTGATGCGCGACCCGGGCGCACAGGAGTACGCGGCGAACCAGGCGCGCGAAGAGGCGCGACACGTGACGGCGTTCTCGAAGTACATCGGCGCTCGCTGGGGTACACCGCTGCCGGCTGGCGCAACGCTCGCATCGCTGATGAACGAGCTGGTGCTGGCGCCGGAGGTCTACAAGAAGCTGGTCGGCATGCAGATGCTGATCGAAGGGCTCGCGATGGGCGCCTTCGCGACGCTGCACTCGCGCACGCGTGATCCGATGCTGCGTCGCACGGTGCAGCTCGTGATGACCGACGAGGCATTCCATCACCGATTCGGCCGCATCTGGGCCAAGCGCACGGTGCCGAAGCTGACCGCCGAAGAGCACGAGAAGGTCGAGGATTGGGCGGCCTCATGTTTCCACCGCGTGTTCATGAATCTGGTGAACGCGGAGCAGAAGCAGGCGATCTACCCGAAGTTCGGTCTCGAGTGGCAGTGGGTGCGCGCCGCGGTGATGGAGGCGTTCACCGACAAGGATCGGCGTCGGCTGATGAAGGAGAACACCAACATCTTCCGCGTGCTGATCAAGACGCTGCTGCACGGCGGCATCATCACCGAACGCACCAGGCACCTCTATGAGGCGTGGGTCGATCTAGGCGAGCTGGAACGCGAGCCCGAGGGCGTCGTCGGCGACGCGGTCGCGGACGAAGCGATCATCGAACTGCGCGAGATCAACTCCTCGAAGCGCAAGAAGATCGGCCGTGCGTTCAAAGAGATCGCAAAGGCGAACTAGCGCGCCGTCACCGGACCGAACGTGCGCCGGACGCCGCGCTCGAAGTCGATCCAGACGCCATGGCCGGTGGCGAGCGAGGGCTCGTCCATCACGAGTACGCGGCGCGTGCCGAACGCCTGCTTGGCCCACGGATTGTCGAAGCGCGGGTAGTCGGCGATTTCGACCTCCGAGCCGCCCACGGTGAGTGGCTCGTTCCAGCCGAAGCGCACGAGCCCCTGGCTCGGCGACTCGAAGGTGACAGAGAACCCCGCGGACTGCGTACCCGGGCGCGGCGCGCCGAGCGACACCACGTCCACGCGAGCGTTCGCGAGGGCCGCGCGGAAGGCCGCGAAGTCGCCGCTCCACTCCGATGCGCTGGCGCACTCGGCGATCCACACGTTGTCGGGGCCGCCGTCCGCGCGGAGGTCGAAGGGCTTCGTCATGCCGTCCGTCGCGAAGCCCGTACCCGTGTAGTCGAGGAAGGCGGGGGCACGGTGCGAGTAGAGGGCGACGTACCCATCGCCCCGGCGACCGAAGACCCAGTTCCCGTCCTGCACCACCTCGTCGAAACGGTCCTGCGGGAAGAAGGCGTGCGTGTAGGGCTGGTAGCGCGAGATGGCGCTGACGATCCCGCTCGACCGCGCGATGTACTGCGGCGCGTAGATCTGGATCGTCACGTTCTCGTGCTGCGCGCTGCGCGGCATCGCCGCCTCGCCCGTCCAGTAGCCAGGCCCCGGCGAGTCGTCCTCGCCCCAACTCGCGGTCACCCGCGGCGGCGTGCCGGGATGCTGCGTGAAGACGATCGCCCCCTCGTCGAGGGTCGCCTGCCACGTGTGGCGCTGGTCGGTGCGCGATCCCGGCCGGTAGCTCTGCACCGACGAAAGCATGTAGTCGGGCGTCCGGTACGTGTAGGTGTTCACCTCGGAGAGCTGGGCGAAGGAGAGCATCCGCGCGATGCCCACCGCGAGGGTCTGCGCGAACGGCAGGTTGAGTACCCCGTCGGATACCAGCGCGTTCCGGAGCGGCAGGAACGGTGCGAAGTGCTCCGACTGCCAGAGGTCGTAGGTCTCGAGCATGTGGATGGTGTGGGGCACCACCGGCCACGCCGTGAGCGCGGCTTGCCCGAGCCACACGTCGAAATCGTCCGGGTCCTCGTACGAGACGCCGTGGACCGGCGGCGGATAGACGACCTGCCCGGCGGAGAACTCCGCTTGCAGGTCCGGCGGCACCGCGAGCTCGGGAACGGGGAGGTTCAAGCGCTGCCGGTCAATGCTCGTCTTCGGGTTGCGCGCGATGCGGAGGATCGCCTCCGGGAGGCGGTAGCGCTGCGCGCGCGAGAGAAGCGTGGAGCCCGGGTCGCCGGGGATCTGCCAGGGCTCGCTCGTGGTGTCGAAGAGGAGCTTCGAGATCTGGAAGATGTCCTGGTTGATGGCCTTCGACTTGTCGTGCTTGTACGAACGGCCGTGCGTCACGCCCATGTTGCCGCGGAGGCTGTGGCTCGCGATGTCGAAGAGAACGAGGTCGAGCACGCCCGCCGCGCGCGCTCGGATCTCCTCCTCGTCGGAGAACTCGACCAGCGTGAGGAGGCCGGTCACATGCTTCTGGTAGTAGACGTCGGAGTGCCACTCGGAGAACCCGAACCGGATCCGGTGCTCGAGCCAGTCGAGAATGAGCGGCCGCGCATGGGCGCGGTGCTCGGCACCCGTTCGGCCGTCGTTCGGGAACAGGCGATCGGGGTACTCCTGGCCGAGGAGGTACTCGAGCGTGTGGAAGATGATCTGGTGGTTCTCCGACCAGTAGTAGTTGTTGTCGATGATGCCCACCGGCGTGGGCTGGTCGTACCAGAACTTGTAGGCGAGGAGGCCGTCTTCGAGGCGCGTCACCTGCGCGGCGCCGAGACCGGGATGGTCGCGATAGCCGAGCAAGAGGTTCAGCAGGTAGAGCGCGCGGAAATCGCTCGAGTCCTTGAGGATCGCCAGCTCGTCGAAGGCCGAGGTGAAGGCGTTGGGCGCGATCGGCGGCAGCACGAAGCCCGGGTCGCTGGCGGCGCGCTCCAGGTGCGCGATGGCCCGCAGCGGTTCGCCGGTGTCCGGCGCGGCCGTGGAGAAGGCCAGGAAGTCCGCCTTCCGGCCCTGCCACCAGCTCTCGTCGACGTCGCCGGGGCCCACCATGGGGCCGCGCAGGATCGACTCGCACGAGAAACCGGCGAGGGCCGGCGAGAGCGCGGCGAGGGCAACGAAGAGGCTCGTGCGCATCCAGCGGCGGCGGGGTCCCATGTTGCGTCTCCAGTGGGGCCCGGGGAGACCAAGTCTCCCGTCGGCACGGCCGGCCGAAACATACCAGAGGGACGGTGCGCCGGGGCGGATCCGCCCCCAGCGCCTGAAAAAGAGAAGCGCGCGCGCTCTGCGGGCTCCGCGGGGATCGCGCGCGGGGGCGCGACGTTTGCGTCCAAGCTGACACCGCACGACGCGTGCGCAGCGATCGCGTTGGAGAACGGGGAGATCGTCGGCGTCGATGCGGCCGCCCTGCGGAACACACACCGACCACTGCGCGAAGGTGACGGCGCCGCAGTGGCCACGCGCGATCGCCCATTGCTTGCAGGCTCGGTGGCGCAGCGAGGCGAACACGGACCGCACGAAGATCGCGCGCGCGTCGCGCGCCAGTGGCGCGTCGTAGGCAAGCCGGTAGCGCTGCGCGCGCGGCAGCCTGAGCACCCGCTGCCGAACGGGGACCTCGCGGGCAGCACACGATCGCCGAGATGCGCAGCAGAGCGTGGGAGGAAGGCGTCGCGTTCGTGCTGCACCCTCTGGTAGAGGTCGCTCGCTTCGCGCTTGCGGCGCGCGTAGCTCCGCCCGCCGGCGATCGTCGGATTGGCACGTGAACGGGCGAGCGCGCGGGTGACGGGACAGTCCGCGCACCACGCCGCCCCATTGCTGCTCGACGTGCGACGGCAGTCCCGCCGCTTCACCGCCGATGACCTCGGCGCGCCAGTACAGGTCTTGCACGCTGCACGGCCGAATCGGTTCCGCGAGTGCGTTGGTCGGAAACGCTTCCAACGGTGTGCCCGTCGATTCGTCCGCGAACGGATTGCGACCGCTCCACGGCCCGCTGGTGTACAGGAATGGCGCGTCGGCATCGAACGCGGTCAACAGTCGCTCGACGTAGCGCGCGGCGCCGAGTCCGGCAGCGCCGGGATCGGCGTCGGGCGGAAGGATGCGGTCGCAGAGTGCTTCGAGCGTCGCGAACCCGTGATCGCCGAGAAAGCGCGGCGTCGCGAGTGCGCCGAAGCAGGGTGCGTCGCCGCGCGATCCGAACGGACATGCCGCAACGGTGGCTCCGACGCCGCGCTTGCAAGAGCGAACGGCGCGACAGCGGCTTCATCCGAATCCACGGCGCGCATTCCGTCGCGCAGCGCCCTGGCATCGCAACTGCCAGAACTGCTTTCGATGGCTCGATCGGGCCGAGGCGACCCCATGCGGATTCCCCTAGAATGCGCCCGCCTTTCAGCACGGTGCGGCAGCGCGAAGGCGCGCATTCCAGCGACGTGCTCCACGAGCAATGAGAAGGATCCCCCCGATGAGCGACATTCGATTCGATGGCAAAGTGGCCCTGATCACCGGTGCCGGCGGCGGCCTCGGCAAGACCTACGCATTGGCGCTGGCCTCGCGCGGCTGCAAGATCGTCGTGAACGATCTCGGCGGGAAGTCGGACGGCACCGGCGCGAGCGCCAGCATGGCCGACACCGTCGTGAAGGAGATCGAATCCGCCGGTGGCATGGCCGTCGCGAATCACGATTCGGTGGCGACGCCGGAAGGTGGCAAGGCGATGGTGCAGGATGCGATCGACAACTTCGGTCGCATCGACATCGTCATCAACAACGCCGGCATCCTGCGCGACAAGACCTTCGCGAAGCTCGAGCCGGCCGATCTCGAGATCGTGCTCGACGTGCATCTGAAGGGTGCGTTCTACGTGACGCAGCCGGCCTTCATCAAGATGAAGGAGCAGAACTACGGCCGCATCGTCTTCACCGCGTCGTCGGCCGGTGTACTCGGCAACTTCGGGCAGAGCAACTACGGCGCCGCGAAGATGGGCCTCGTCGGTCTCTCCAACGTGCTGGCGCTCGAAGGCGCGAAGAACAACATCAAGAGCAACGTGATCGCGCCGATCGCGCGCACGCGGCTCACCGAGCAGCTGCTCGGCCCGGCGGCGGAGACGCTCGACGCCGAATGTGTGACGCCGCTCGTCACCTTCCTGGTGTCGGAGCAATGCGACCTCACCCACAACATCTTCTCGGTGGGCGGCGGTCGTTTCGCGCGCATGTTCGTCGGGCTCACGCCGGGCTGGTTCTCGGGCAAGGGCGGCAAGCCGGCGCCCGAAGAGATCCGCGATCACATGGGCGAGATCCGCGACCCGGCCAACTACATCATCCCGGACAGCATCGCCGACGAGATGCGCGCGATGATGGAGATGTTCAAGAACGGCTGAGCGCTGCATCCGATCTGAAATGGCGCGCGCCTGCGAGACAGCTCGCCGGCCCGCGTTTTCATTGCTGTGACGAACGAACTAGGGCGCGAGCAGCTTCTCCAGCTCGGGCCACGTGATCGAGGTCTGCGCCGCGAACGCCTTCAGCAGCAGCTCGCGGTCGGCGCGATCGTCGTCCTTCGCATTCTTGCGGAAGGCTTCGAGCGCCTCGCCGAGCTTCGCGGCAGCGGGCTCGGGCGGCGCATCATCGCCCTTCAACATGCCCTTCTCGTGTTCGAGGCCGAGCGCATCGAGCCACTCGGTGAGGAGTTCATTGCGACACTCGAGGAAGTAGACGGCGAGCATTTCTTCCGCGACGACATTCGACATCACGCGGCCGAGTGCCTTGCGCACCAGCTCGGCGCGTCGCTCCACCGGTTGGCGCTGCAGGAACACCGGACGCGCCTTCAGCACGCCGGCCGTGAGCCCCAGCGACTGCGCATACGCGAGCGGAGCGTTCGCCTTCAGCGCGTCGAGAAAGCCGCGGAATTGTTCCGGCGGCATGCCGGCGAAGAGTTGGAACGGTCGCATCGCGAAACCTCGTTGAGCGGGCCGCGGGGTGTAGCAGACGCCCGATCAGCGGTCGTGCCTCTTCCGTCCCACGATCGCCCGCAGCCCGAGGTCGTAGGTGACGTAGTGGTAGATCCAGTTGACGAAGACGGTGGCGCGATTGCGGAAGCCGGCGAGGAACATGATGTGGGTCACGACCCAGAACAACCACGCGAGTCGGCCGGTGATCTTCACACCGAAGAGCAGCGCTACGGCGCGGTCGCGGCCGATCGTTGCCATCATGCCGGGATCCCAGTAGCGAAACGGAAGCGGCGCAATCCCGAGCAGCGCACGCTGTACGTTCGCGGCGACGCGCTTCCCCTGCTGGATCGCGACCTGCGCCACTTGGGGCAGCGTCTCCATGCCGCTGACCAGCGCCAGGTCGCCGATCACATACACATCCGGGTGACCCTCGAGTTGCAGCGTGCTCGCGACCGGCACACGCGCGCTTCGGCCGAGCGGTACGCCGAGGCTCGCACCGATCGCCTCGCCGCGAATGCCGGCCGCCCACACGACGGTGCGCGCGCTGATGTGGCCGCCATCGACGAGTTGCACACCGTCGGCGAGCACGGACTCGACGATCGCCGAGAAGCGCACTTCGACGCCGAGTTCGCGCACCTGCTCGAGCGCGCGGCGACACAGACTCTCCGGGAACGCCGCGAGCAGTCGATCGCGGCCTTCGAGCAGCACGACACGCATCGACGCGGCGAGATCGGGGAAGTCGCGCGGGACGACGTGCTTGCGCAGTTCGCCGAGCATGCCCGCGAGCTCGACGCCGGTCGGTCCCCCGCCGACCAACACGAAGCCGAGCAGCGCCTCGCGTTCATTCGCGTCGTCTGTCTCCGACGCACGTTCGAGACATTCGAGCACGTGGTTGCGGAGCTCGAGGGCCTCGTCCACGTCGTGCAGCGCAAACGCGAAGCGCTCGACGCTCGCGTTGCCGAAGAACTCGGTAGTGCTGCCCGCTGCGACCACCAGCACGTCGTACGGAATGCGCGCGCCTTCGGAGGTCTCGACCGCGCGCTCGGCGAGATGGACGTGCGCGATCTCCGCCATCCGGAAACGCGCGTTCGGCAGCTCTCGCACGATCGATCGCACCGGGTGCGTCACGTCCTGCGCCGAGAGCCCCGCTGTCGCGACCTGATAGAGCAGCGGCAGGAATGCGTGGTAGTTCTCGCGATCGACGATCTGCACGTCTACGGGCGTGTCGGCGAGCGCGCGCGCGACGCCGAGTCCGCCGAAGCCGGCGCCGATGATCAGCACGCGCTTGCGGGCGCCATCGGTGCCGACCGGTCGCAACCGCGCTTCGCGCAAGGCCGCTACGACCGAAAGCGCGAGCAGCGCCGCCACGAGTGTGTGCAGTCCCGTTACTTCGACGCGCAGTCCCAGCTTCACGTTCGCGATTCCGAGCAGTACCTGCGCGAACACCAACACCGCGGTGAAGCGCAGCGCACGTGCGACACCGGGATGGCGTCGGTTCAGCCACAACGCGACGCCGATCGTCAGCACGAGGAGATACGCATTGGTGCGATGCAGCAGATGCAAGCCGACGCCGCCGCTGAAACTCGGGAACCAGATTCCTTCGCGACACGTCGGCCACTCGGGGCAATCGACGCCGGCGTAGTACGAAGAGACGAGTCCCCCGAGTGCGATCTGCACGAACACGATCGCCGTTGCCAGCCACACCGCGCGCCGTGCGCCAGTCGGAAGCGCCGGGCGCGGTCGCGGCGCTGCAACGTCGCGCAGCGCGAGCACCGTCCAGACGAGTGCGGCCGCGAACGAAGTGCCGACGACCAGATGCGCCGTCACCGTCCACGGCGCTAGGCCGAGCAGCACCGTGAGTCCGCCGAGGACGATCTGCACCACCAGCAGCGCTGCGGCCACGGCGATCGATCGCAGCGCCGCCGCTCGCAAGTGGGTGTCGTAGAGCACGAAGCCCGCTGTGATGGCAAAGAGCAACGAGATCGCCCCGGCGACGAGTCGGTGCGTCCATTCGAATCCGACGCGCAGGTCCATCGCAGGCAGCCAGACGCCGAAACAGCGCGGCCAATCGGGGCACGCGAGGCCCGCGCCATGCGCGCGCACCAACGCGCCGAGTGTGATCAGCCCGAGCGTGAGCGCGGTGAGCGCCGCAAAGCCGCGCGCGGCGATCGTTGCGCGGCGCGCATCGCGAAGGGCGAGGGTCAGGTCATCGTCGGACGGGCTTGCCGCGTCGCGGTCGGCATCGCGCACTGGAACTCCATCACTCTTGCAATTCTGGCAGGCGGCGCGCCGAGTCTAGAGGAAATGGCTGCCGGTTCCGCCGATGGGAATGCCGTGCGCAAAAGTTCAGGCTCGCGCGCGTTTCGACGATACGCTCCTCGTGACAACCGTGATGACCCGACAAAACGCCGACGACCCCCGCAAACTCCGCGAAGTGCTGGCCCGCACCCAATTGCTGGCCACGCAGCACGCCGTCCCCTCGGTCGTCGTGGGCTTCGCATCCAGCGAAGGCAGTTTGCTCTTCCCTGAATTCCTCGCATTCCTCGAGAGCGAGCTGCGTGTCGAGGACGCGATCTTCCGACTGACACGCGAGCGGGCACTGCTCTTCCTTCGCGATGTCGATCAAGACCAGGCCGTGTCCGTGGTCGAGCGACTGCGCGCGAGTTTCGAGCAGGAGTTCCCGGCGATCGAAGCGATGCGTGTCGCGATCCGCTACTTCGAAGTGCCGCCCGGCCGCGCCGAGTTGTCGGTGAAGCAGGTGCTGCCGAGCGTATTCGGCGGTCTGCGCGCCTCGGACTGACTCGCTGGCGCGCGCCCGACTCGACTCAGCGCAACGACTCGAAGAACGCCAGGAGGCGCGGTCCGTGTACCGCCACCTCGAAGTGACGCTCCGCTGCGTCGCGACCTCGAGCGCCCACCGCCTCCGCGCGCGTCGGGTCGGTGAGTGCATCGCGCAGCGCCGCGACGAACGCGTCCGCGTCGTCCGGCGCGACCAGGTACGCGCTGACGCGATCTTCCAGATAGAGCGGGATGTCACCGACGGCGGTCACCACGACCGGTCGCGCTGTGGCGAGATACTCGGCGAGTTTGGTGGAGAGCCCCGCTTCGGCCCAGGGCGTTGCGGGGCGCGGCAGCGCGAGCACGCCCGCCGCGCCGACTCGCTGCGTCACCGTCTCGCGATCGACTGCGCCGCAGAACTCGACGCGTGCGCCGACGCCCAGTTCAGCCGCGAGCGCCGGATAGCGCACCAGCGCGTTGCTGTTCGAATCGTCGCCGATCACTTGTAGCTGCGCGTTCGGATCATCGCGTGCAACCGCGGCGAACGCGTGCAACAACGATGTGATCTCCTCCGGGTGCGCGAGATTGCCCGCGTAGACGATCTGGTTGCGCAGCGGAGCGCGTGCGGGGAAACGCTCCATCTCGACGAGGATGGGAACGCGCAACATCGGCGCGCGCGTGTGTTCGCCGAAGTAGCGCTCGAGGTAGGACGACACCACCAGGATGCCGTCGAGTCGACGTGCGAGACGCGCATAAATGCGTCGATGTGCGGCGCGCTTCGGGCCGTCGGCGACGAAGCCCGACGGCAACTCGCTGGCGTCGAGCACGCAGGCGGCGCCGACCGCGCGCGCGACGAGCCACGGCAGAAGCAGCCCCGAGAGCGTCTGCGCCGTTGCGATCACTACGTCTGGTCGTGCGCGTCGCGCGGACCACCAGCTTCGAAGCGCCGAGCGCACGCGCAGCAAGCGGCGCTCGATCAAGCCGCCCGGCAGCGTCGTCGTGCCGCACGCGTACTCGAACGGGATCCCGTCGTGAACACCTGCTGCATCCGTGTTGAGGCTGCGACGGCCGACCACTTCGGTCGGCGTCAAACACACGACTCGCACTTCGGCGCCGGCCGCTTGCAGCGCGCGGGCAAAGCCATGCACACGCGCGGTTGCACCCGAGCCGTTCGGAAAGCCGAAGTTGTCGCCGATGATCCACACGCGCACGTGCCGGGAGCCTCCAAGGCGCGCGCAGCGTCGCGGCTGACCCGAGGTCGCGCAAGCTCGCGCTGCGGCTCGCTCGGAAGCCTCCAGCTACTATGCCGCCCGCCCGAAACGGGCCGGAACGACGAGGAGCTGCGGAACGATGCGAATCCTGATCACCGGTGGCATGGGCACGCTCGGCCGCTTTCTCGGACGCGAGCTGCTCGCGCGTGGCCACGACGTCTTCAGCATCGATGTCGGTCACGGCCCCGAGGAGATCGGATTCTCGTTGCGCACCGACGTGCGTACGCCGAGCTATGCGCGCTGCGACGTCGGTGAGCACCGCCAGCTCGAACGCGTCTTCGATCAGGCGGGACCCTTCGACGTCGTCTACCACGCAGCCGCCGAATTCGGCCGCTGGAACGGCGAAGATTTCTACGAGCAGCTGTGGCGCACCAATGTCGTCGGCACCAAGAACATGATCCGCTTGCAGGAGAAGCTCGGATTCCGGTTGGTGCAGTTCTCGTCGTCGGAAGTCTACGGCGACTGGCCCGAGTTGATGGTCGAGTCGGTGATGGACGAGCACGAGATCAAGCAGATGAACGACTACGCGATGACCAAGTGGGTCAACGAGATGCAGGTGCGCAATTCAATCGAGCACTACCAGACGGAGTCGGTAGTCGTCCGCATCTTCAACACCTACGGACCGGGCGAGTATTACAGCCCGTATCGTTCGGTGAACTGCCGCTTCATGTACTGCGCGCTGATGGGCTTGCCGTGGGTCGTGTTCCGCGGCTACGGCCGCACGTCCACCTATGTCGAAGACACCGTACGCACACTTGCGACGATCGCCGAGCGCTTCCACCCGGGCGAGGTCTACAACATCGGCGGCGACGCGTATCACACGATCGAGGAACTCTCGGACCTGATCCTGCGCGTCACCGGCGCCGACCCCGGACTCGTCGAGTATCGCGACGCCGAAGTGCTGACCACGCGCATCAAGCGAGTCGACATCTCGAAAGCAATCCGCGATCTGGAACACAAGACCACGGTGTCGCTCGAAGAGGGCGTGCGCCGCACGGTCGAGTGGCTCAAAGACGCCTACCGCCTCTGAGAACTCGCAGCCCCCTGACCCGTGTTGGCGCGGCCGCTTCCTGCGGCCGGCGCGGAATCATGAGTTGGCTACTTCGCGCGGTCCACGTACTCCGCTGTGCGCGTGTCGATGCGGAGTCTGTCGCCTTCTTTGATGAAGAGCGGGACGTTCACGACGGCGCCCGTCTCGAGCGTGGCGGGCTTCACCGCACCGGAAGCCGTGTCGCCCTTTACGCCGGGATCGCATTGCGTGACGAGCAGTTCGACGAAGGACGGGAGGTCGATGTTGATCGGCTTGTCGTTCCAGAACAGCACCTCCACCTCCATGTTCTCCTTCAGGAAGAGGCGCGTCTCGCCCACCGTTTCTTTCGAAAACGGAAGCTGCTCGTAGTTGCTCTGATCCATGAAGACGAGGTTTTCGCCGTCGAGGTAGAGGTACTGCATCTTCTTCTCTTCGACGTCCGCGAGCTCGACGCGCTCACCGGAACGGAAGTTGCGCTCGAGCACCTTGCCGTTCACCAGGTTCTTCACCTTGGTGCGCACGAAGGCGCCACCCTTGCCGGGCTTCACGTGCTGGAAGTAGGTCATCACGAACGGCTGGCCGTCCATGATGAAGCGCAGGCCATTGCGAAATTGCGACGTATCGACTTCCACGGTCGGCCCTCACGAATGCCATATTTGTTAGCGGGAGCGGCAGCCTAGCCGAGGGGTCTCTAGATCGCGACGGCTTCGACGCGCAGCACGCCATCGCCGGCGCGGGCGACGCCGACGCGATAGCGGGGCGTGAAGCCGAAGGCTTCGGCGGCGCGCCGCGTATCGAGACTCATGCCGTAGCGCAGGTAGGCGCCGTCGAAGCGACCGCGCAGTCGCTCGCCGCCAAAGCGCGCAACGGTGCTCGACGCGAGCGCAAGCAGTGGTCCCGGAACGGGGAGGCAGGGGCGCCGCGTCCAGCGACCCAGCACCGACAGCGGCACCACTTCGCGTCCCGCCACGTTGAACACGCCGGTGATGTCGGCCTGCAGCGCCGCCCGCACCGCGCGCGCGACATCCTTGTCGGAGATCACGGAGCAGAGTGGATCGAAGCCCGCTGGCCGAACACGCATGCCCGCCGCGCCCTCGAGCCCTGGGTGCAGGTAGATGAAGCCGCCCGATGCGACGATCGTCGGCACACGGAGCAGCAGCACGCGCAGTCGCGCGCTCGCGAACTCGGCGTTGAAGAGCATGTCGCTGTCGATCCAGGAGCGCATTTCGGGTGCGAGTTCGGGATCGAGATCGAGTTCGCTGCGCTCGGTCAACTGGTTGGCGTTGCCGGGCGCAAGCTTGTAGACGAACGCGGAACCGATCGCGACCAGCGAGCGGATCGAGCGCGACTCGAGCGCGTGGTGCAGCACCAGTCGCGCCTCGGCCGTGCGCGCGGGAATCTTCGCGACGACCGGCGGTCCCTCGGGCGCGGCGCCGTGGCGCGGCACATAGACGACGCTGTCCACGCCGAGCACGCGCATCCGCTTCGAGCGAAACAAGTCGGACACCGAACGCTGTCGCGCGAGATCGATGCGCTCGTAGACGAGTCGCGGTGTGACGCCGCTGCGGTACGCATTGAACGCGCGCGGGATCGCGCCTTCGCCGAGCGCGAGGATTCGCGACACCGAGGGGTCGTGCCACAGCACCTTCACGATGCGGCGGCCGAGCGGAAGGTCTGCGTGTGTGACGAGGACGCTCTTCATCTACGGTGCTCGTCGATCAGCGCCTGGATCGCGCGGCGCACCTGATTCGCGAGCGCGCGCACGAGACCCGGATCATGCGCCGCTTCGGGATCGAAGCGCTCGTGGAAACGCAACGGCTCGCCATACACGATCCGGTAGCGCACGGGATACGGCAGCAATCCGAGCGGGCCGAACCAAGGGAAGGTCGGCGTGATCGGCGCCGTCGGAAGCCCGAGCAGTCGCGCAAGCGGCTTCACGTCGAAGAGGATCGGCGCCTGATCGTCGCTCCCCAGGATCGCCATCGGCACGATCGGCGCGCGTTCGCGCAGCGCGTGCTCGACGAAGCCGACGTGGAAGCGCTGCAGGCGATAGCGCTGCGTGATCGGCTTGCGAATCCCCTCGACACCTTCCGGGAACACCAACACCGCTTCGCCGTCGCCGAGCAGCCGCGAGAAATTTTCGTGCGTACCGACCACCTGCCCGACGCGCGCATAGAACACATTGACGAAGGGAAGCGTGCCCGCCCAACGTTCGACGATCGCGCGCGGCAGGCGCGGCGGATCGGTGTTCAGCAGCACATCGAGCACCGCCATCGCGCCGTCGAAGGGCAGCAGGCCGCCGTGATTGGCCGCGAGCACGATCGGTCCCTCCGTCGGGATCTTGTCGTGATCCTGGCTCTGCACGCGGAAGTAGAGTTTGTAGAGCGCGTAGAAGTACGGAAACGCCTGCGAAAGACCGGCGCGCGACAGGCCGAAGCGATCCCAGCCATCGATGCGTCCGAGCAGCGCTGCGAGCTTCTGGTTCGCCTCTTCGCCGACGACGAGTCGGGCGAGCGCGCCTTGCGGCTCCACCCCCTCCACTTCCGTCTCGGGCGCTTGCGGCTCCGCAATCGGAAGCGGTTTCGCCGCGCGAGTCGTCGCCGTCGTGCGGGGCGGTGTCGCTACCGGACGCGCAGGTACGACGTTCTCGGCGCCCGCAGCGAGTCGGTCGAGCGCGACGAGCCACGCATCGAGCGGATCGACTTCGCCGGCGAGCGCATCGACGAAGGGATTCGAGCCGAGCGCCACCTCGATCGGCGGCGGCTGCGGCTTCGCGCCGTTGCCCTCGGTCCTGCCGTTGCGCTCGTCGCCGCTCATGCTTCGGGCGCTCGGCCCGGCGCGCGCGCTTCGAGTTCTTGGGCGAGCGCCGCGAGCAGTTGCGCACCGCGATCCTTCGGCGCGTATTCGAAGATCGAAAGCCCGCGCGACTGCGCTTCGTCGATCTTCACGTGGTAGCTCAGTACCGAATGCGCGATCTCCTTCGGGAAGCGCTGTCGCAGCGTCGCGAGCACTTCCTCCGCCATCCGCGTGCGGCGGTAGAACGTCGGCACCACCATCGTGATGCAGAGCGCCGGATGCTGATAGCGAGTGCGCACGCTCGCGATCGTGCGCTCGAGTTCGGCGCAGCCGTCGATGCCGAGGAACGTGAGCGGCACCGGAATCACGACTTCATCCACCGCGCGCAACACGTTCAACGTCAGCACGCCGAACGAAGGCGGCGAGTCGACCAGCAAGAAGTCGTAGCGATCGAGTTCCGGCGCGGCGTCGAGGCAACGCATCAAGCGACCGCTCGGATCGGGGTCGTCGCGCTCGAAGGCGGGCGCGAGGCCGAGCGCCTTCGTCGCGACCACCAGATCGAGGTTCGGAATCCGCGTTCCAACGCTCGGCAGACCGCTGGACTCGCCGCGACGATCGCGATCGAGCGGCGCATCACCGAGCACGGTGTCGAGCAGCAGCTCGATCGCCGAACGGCGCGCGCGTCGCGGATCGATGCCGAGCACCTTGCCGAGCTGGCCTTGCGGATCCATGTCGATCGCGAGAACGCGACGACCGCGGTGCAGCGCGAGATACGCACCGAGGTTCGCGACCAGCGTGGTCTTGGCGCTGCCGCCTTTTTCATTGAGGAGCGCAATGCGCCGCGGAATGGCAGCCCCCCATCCTGCTGCCGCATCGAAGCGTGCAGCGACGAACCAAGCGGTCTCGAAATCCGAAGCGGAAAGAGAAGCAGCAACGATGCAATGGGGGGAGCAGCGGCCGAATCAAAACCCGCTACCGACTTCTTCGTACTCTCTCGCCCGTTGCATGTCAACGCCAATGCAAGACGGGGAGCCTCTAGTGAGACTCCCCGTTCGAGATCGGCGCGCGTGCGAAGCGGGCTTCAGCCCTTCGCGGTCTTCACGGCGGCCGTCAGTTTCGGCACGACCTCGAAGAGATCTCCGACGACGCCGATGTTGGCGACTTCGAAGATCGGCGCATCCGCATCCTTGTTGATCGCGATGATGAAGTTCGACGTCTTCATGCCGACGAGATGCTGGATCGCACCCGAGATGCCGCACGCGACGTAGAGTTTCGGCGCGACGACCTGGCCCGACGAGCCGACCTGGTATTCGTGCGGCAGCCAGCCTGCATCGACGACGGGTCGCGATGCGCCCATCGCGCCGCCGAGCGCATCGGCGAGCGGCTTGATCACTTCCTGGAACTTCTCGGGACCGCCGAGTGAGCGACCGCCCGACACGATGATGTCGGCCTTCGTCAGGTCGACGCCCTTCGCTTCGGCCACCTTCGTCTCGATGAACTTCGTGCCGCACGCGGGGATCGACACCGCGAGCGGCGTGACCTTGCCGTCGGCCGTGCCTTCGAACGCGGCGGTGGCGCCGGGCTGCATCGTCGCGACGATCGGCAGCGCCGTGGGGCGCAGTCGCGAATCGAGCTTGCCGTTGAAGAAGCGGCGGAAGAACACCAGCTCGCTGCCTTCGACTTCGACGTTGAAGCAATCCGGAACGAAAGCCGCATCGAGTGCCGCACCGATCCGCGGCGCGAGATCCCAGCCCGTCGGCGTGTTCGAGAGCAACACGATGTCGGCACCAGCGGCGGCGACGGCGGCCTTCACCGCTGCGAACGCCGCATCGAGGTTGTAGTTGGCAAGCGCCGCGTCGTCCGCGAGATAGACCTCGCCGCCGCCCTTCTTCGCCAACTCCTCGGCATGCGCCTGCGCGCCCTGACCGAACACGAGGCTCTTCACGTCGCGACCCGTCGCCGCGCCGATCTTGCGCGCGAACGTCACCAGCTCGTAGCTGGACTCGCGCACTTTGCCCTTCTGGATCTCCGCAACCAGCAGAATGCTGCCCATGATGAATCTCCGCGGGGCTAGAGGAGCCCCAGCTCCTTGATCTTGGCGACCAGCTTGCCCACGACTTCGTCTACCGAGCCCGAAAGCATCTCGGCGCCCTGGCCCTTCGCCGGCGTGTAGAGCTTCTCGACCTTCACCTTCGCCGCTGCCTCGCCCACCTGGCCGGCGAGACCGAGATCTGCCACCGACTTCACGTCGATCGGCTTCTTCTTGGCCGCCATGATGCCCTTCAGCGACGCGTAGCGGACCTGATTCATGCCGGTCTGCGTGGTGACGAGGCACGGCGGTGTCAGCTCGACGACTTCGAGCGCGCCACCTTCGAGTTCGCGCTCGACGCGCACGGTGCCGTTCTCTTTCGCGAAGCTCACGGCCGTGGTCGTATGCGGCACACCCATCAGCGTCGCCAGCATCGGACCCACCGCGGCGAAGTTGCCGTCGTCGGCCATGAAGCCGGCGAAGATCATGTCGGGGCTCTCGGCCTTGCCGATCGCGGCGAGGATCTTCGCGGTGCCGAGCGCGTCCGAGCCATCGGCCGCGGCGTCCTTCACGTGCACGGCGCGATCGGCGCCCATGCCGAGCGCCGTGCGCAGCGACTGCGTCACGCGCTCCGGACCGACCGAAACCACGACGACCTCCGTCGTCGCGTCCTTGTCCTTCAGCGCGAGCGCCGCTTCGAGCGCGTGCTGGTCGTACTGGTTGATCTCGAACTTGATGTTGTCTTCCGCGATCCAGTTGCCAGCGCCGTTCACGTCGAGGCGCGCATCCTGATGCGGAACCTGTTTGATGCAGACCATGATCTTCATCGAGAGGGGGCCTCCGAACGCGGTGATTCCGGGGTCAAAAAGAGGGCTGACCCTAACGGAGCGGGATATTGATTTCAACCGCGCGAGCGCGCGAAAAGTGACTGTGATTCAGGGATTTAGCGCTCTGGAAGGCCCTGATCTAGAAGCCCATCATGCCGAGGAAGCCCTCGAGGCTCGCGACGCGCAGGTACGGATTGGTGCGCTTCTGCTCGCCGAGCGATCCGACGGGCTCCGCGTACATGTGACCGGGATAGACGAGCGTCTCGTCGGGGAGCTGCTTCAGCACGTCGTTGAGGCTGCGGTACATCGCATCGGGATCGCCGCCCGGCAGATCGACGCGGCCGCATCCGTTGAGGAAGAGCGTGTCGCCCGAGACGAGTCGCGCGGCCTGATTCGCTTCTTCGACCAGAAAGCACTGCGAGCCGGGCGTGTGTCCCGGCGTGTGCAGCAAGCGAATGCGCACGCCGCCGAGCGTGAGCTCGTCGCCGCCATCGTGCAGGGCGAAGTCGGTGGCCGAGAGACCCGTCACGCGCCGCACGCCCTCGGCTTCACGCGCCTGGACGTGCACCGGCATCGGCTGCAACTCCATCAGCTTCGGCAAGCCTTCGATCGACATGCCGAAGATCGAGCCGCCGACGTGATCCTGGTGATAGTGCGTCGCGAGTGCGCCGACGACGCGCATGCCATCGCGTTCGGCGCGCGCGAGCAGCGACGCGACGTCCCACGCGGGATCCACCAGCAGCGCTTCGCGGGTGGCGTGCGAGCCGACGAGATAGGCGAGGTTCGCCATCTCGCCGACCGGCTCCTGTACGAAATAGAGCTCGCTCGCGGCGGCGTTCGTCATGTGCCGAGCACGCTGCGCATCCAGACGTCGATCGCTTCGAGCACTTCCGCGTGCACGTCTTCGATTGCGCGGCCCGAGCGACGCGGTACTGCGAGCGAGTTGTCCGCTTCCGCAATCGAATGCAGCGTCTTCGGCACACCGACGCGCGTCAGCGTCTTGCGCAAAGTGTCGAGATCGCAGGTGCGATCGCGCGCGCCTTGCACGAAGAGGATCGGCGAGACCAGGCGGTAGAGCGGTTCGGCGCGCACGTTCTTGGTCGGCTCATCGCGCCCGTGCAGCGGGTAGCCGAGCGCGAGCACGCCATCGACACGCAAGCGCGTCGCCGCCGCTTGCACCGCCACCTGCGCGCCGAGGCCGATGCCGCCGACGAAGAGATGTGCGGGCGCCGCCGACGGATCACGCGAGAGCACGGCGACGGCTTGACGGAACGCGCGTTCGAGCACGGGCATCGGATCGGCGCGCGACTTGCCGGCTTCGGCGAACGGAAAGTTGAAACGCAGCGCCAGATACTTGCGCTCGGTGAGGCGACGCTGCAGTCCCTCGATGAGCGGGTCCTTCATGTTGCGACCCGCCGCATGCGCGAGCACGACGCCGACGCGCGAACCGGTGGGCCACCATTCGGGCACGCCGAGCACGCCCGATACCGCAGCGACGCCGCCGACCGGTTCGTCGAGCGGGATCTGCACTTCTTGAAAACGAGATGACGGTTCGACCACGATGCCTCCCCTTCGGGGCCGATCCTTATACCACGCCCGGCTGGGAAGTCCGCTGGCTCGGTGTATTTACGAGGGTTAGGATCACAGCCCAACCCCGCGGAGATTCAATGGAAAAGGTCTTAATCACGGGGATCGCGGGAGGCCAGGGGCGACTCGTCGCCAGGCGCCTTCTGGACTCGTTCGAGGTCTGCGGCGTGGACCGGGTGGCTTGGGAGGGACGGCCCAAGAACGTCGCCGTCCACCAAGTGGATCTGCGCAAGCGCAAGTTCGAAGACGTGCTCCGCACCGAGCAGCCGAACGCCGTCGTGCACATGGGCATGGTCCGCCACTTCCGCGTTTCCGAGCAGGTCCGCCACGACGTGAACGTGCGCGGCACCAAGCAGCTCTTCGATCACTGCGTGAACTACGGCGTGCAGAAGCTCGTGATGATTTCGAGCTCCTACGTCTACGGCGCCGCCGCCGACAACCCCTTCTACATGGACGAGGATTTCCCGCTCGGCGCGTCGCGCTCGTACCCGGAGATCCGCGATCTGGTAGAGGTCGACACGCTCGCATCGGCGTTCATCTGGAAGTACCCGCACATCCGCACCGCCGTGCTGCGTCCCGTCAGTGTGCTCGGCTACTACGTGCACTCGATGATCGGCGAGTACCTGCGCCAGCGGCGCGTGCCCACCGTGATGGGCTTCGACCCGATGATGCAATTCATCCACGAAGAAGACGTTTCGGAAGCGATCGCGTTGACGCTGCAGCACGGGCTGCAAGGTGTCTTCAACGTCGTCGGGCCGGGAGCAGTGCCGGTTTCCGTTGCGATCCGCGAAGCCGGCAGCACTGCGTTGCCGATGCCCGAGCCGCTGATGCGCCCGCTCATCGATCGGCTCTTCCGCTGGGGCATGGTGCCGTACCCGGCCGGCGCGATGGACTACGTGAAGTATCCCGTCACGCTCGCCGGCAAGCGCTTCGTCGATGCCACCGGCTTCCGCCCGCTCTTCGGTCTCGAAGAGATCTTCCACAGCGTGCGCCGCTGATGGCGAATCGCGGCTTCACACGGGCGCTCGGCGATCTCGTCGGCGGCCTCTTGCCGCTCGCGGTGCGCGACGTGCAGCGCGAACTCGACGATCGCATCCGCAAGATTCCCACGCGCCTCAACGAGTTCGGCTTCGATCCGTGGGGCCTCTGCCCGGCGACGGTGCGCGAGACCATTCTTCCGGCGCTGGCGCTCTACAAGTACTACTTCCGCGTCGAGACCCACGACATCGAGCGTGTTCCGCCCGGTCGCGCGCTGCTGATCGCGAATCACGCCGGCCAGCTTCCGTTCGACGCTGCGATGCTCTCGACGGCGATGCTGCTCGAGGCCGAGCCGCCGCGCATCGTGCGCGGCATGGCGGAGTACTGGGTGTCGGAGCTGCCGTGGGTTTCGGTGTTCGCCGCGCGCGGCGGCGCCGCATCGGGCACGCCCGACACCTGTCGCGAAATGCTCGAAGCCGGCGAAGCCGTGATGGTGTTTCCGGAAGGCGTGCGCGGCATGAACAAGCTCTACAAGGATCGCTACAAGCTGCAGCGCTTCGGCACCGGCTTCATGCGACTCGCGCTCGAAGCGCAGACGCCGATCGTGCCGGTCGCAATCATCGGTTCGGAGGAGCAACAGCCCGGCTTCGCGAATCTCGAGCGGCTAGGCCGCTTGTTCGGCATGCCGGCATTCCCGATCACGGCGACGTTCCCTCTGCTCGGCCCGCTCGGAATGCTGCCGCTGCCGGTGAAATACAACATCTACTTCGGCGAGCCGCTGCACTTTCAAGGTTCACCGACGGAAGACGACGCCGTGCTCGACGAGAAGGTCGATACGGTGCGGGCCGCCATCGAGGCGCTCTTCGAGCGCGGATTGCGCGAACGCCGCGGCGTGTTCAGCGGATGAGCGCCGCGCGAGATCGCCAGCGCAGCGCGATCGTCCTGGCGACGCTCTCGCTCGCGACACTTGCGTGTGCCACCGGTCGCGACTCGAGCGGGCGCGGCGTGCTGGCGCCCGCGTCGGTCGCGCTGCCGACGCCGACTGCGCAGGCGCCGCCCGCGCGCGTCGTGCTGGTGTCGATCCACGGACTCACGCCGGACTCTTATCTCACCCCAGCCCGCCATCTCGCCGCCGATCGCACGCACACGATGCCGACGCTCGCTGCGCTGGCACAGAATGGCGTCGCGGTCGAGGCGATGGAGCCGGCGTTCCCGCCCGCGTCGTATCCCGCGCATGCGGCGCTCGTCACCGGTGTGTCGGCCGCGAAGCACGGCATCGCGGCGGAGCGGCGACTCGGCAAGCAGGGTGTCGGTGTCGATCGCATCGATCAGGCGTCCGATCTGCGCGCGACGCCGCTTTGGCAAGCGGTCGCAGAACGAGGTGGCAGCGTCGCATCGCTCGATTGGCCGACGACGGGCGGCGCCGCGATCGCCGATCTCGCGCCCGACCTCGCGGTGCCGCCGGGTGCAACGTGGCAAGCCGCGCTCGCGACGCACGGCGCCGGCCGCGCCGCCGAGTTCGCAGCGCGCGCGGGCGGCAGTGATCCCGCCGCTGCGCTTCCCGGTGCCGCGCGCGATGCCGCGCTCGTCACGATGGCGTGCGGCCTGCTGCTCGCCGATCCCGCGCCGCGCCTCGTGCTGCTGCGCCTCTCGCAGACGCAGGTCGCGCTCGATGCCGCGGGGCCGGAGTCGGAGCAAGCGCACGCTGCGTTCGCAGCGAGCGATGCGGAGCTCGGCCGCCTGCTGCGTTGTCTCAGCGACGCGGGCTTGCTCGATACGACGGGCATCGCGGTCGCGGGCGATCACGGCGCGATGCCAGTGCACACGGAGATCCGCGCGAACGCCGCGCTCGCCGAGGCGGGCTTGCTGGTGCCGTCGGACGGCGGCGTGCGCTCCTTCGACGCGATCGCGCGCTCGAACGGCGGCTCGGCGTTCGTGTACGCCACCGGCGACGAACTCGCGCTGCTCGCGCGCCGCGCACTCGACGCCGCCGCGAACGGAAGTGGCGCGTTCCGCGTAGTGTCTGCCAGCGACATGGTGAAACGCGGCGCAGATCCGGAAGCGTGGTTCGGCCTCGAAGCCGAGCCCGGCTATGTGTTCGCCGATACGGCGAGCGGGCCGCTGCTCGCGCCCGCATCGGTGGCGAGCGCCGGCGGCTTCGCGACCAGCGATCCGCACATGACGACCGGCTTCGTCGCGTGGGGCCCCGAGCTGCGCCGCGGTTTGCGCGTGCCGGCGCTGCGGCAGACCGATGTCGCGCCGACGCTCGCGCGCTGGCTCGGCGTTCCATTCGGCCCCGTCGAAGGGCGCCCGATGATCGGGTGGTTCACGACGAGCCTCGCGCCGGCGATTCGCGCGGTGCCCGTCGAAGCAATGCCGATCGCACCGAGCGGGAACTAACCCATGGCGATCGCACCCGGCTGGTGCTTGATCCTCGGCGCGTCGAGCGGCTTCGGCGCCGCCGCTGCGCGCGCGTTTGCAGAGGCGGGGCTCGACGTCGCTGGCGTGCATCTCGATCGCCGCGCGACGCTGCCGCTGGCGGAAGCCGTCGCGAAGGACGTCGAAGCCACGGGCCGGCGCGCGAAGTTCTGGAATCGCAACGCCGCCGACGCCAAAGAGCGTGACGCGATCGTCGCCGAACTCGGCGCGCTGCTGCGCGGCGGGCCGCGCGTGCGCGTGCTGCTGCACTCGCTCGCGTTCGGCACGCTGAAGCCGCTGGTCGCGGGCGACACGAAGGACGCGGTCTCGAGCGTGCAGCTCGCGATGACGCTCGACGTGATGGCGACTTCGCTCGTCGGATGGACGCAAGCGCTGCGCGCCGCCGATCTGCTCGAGCCCGGCGGCCGCGTCTTCGCGATGACCAGCGAAGGCGGCACGCGCGCGATCCCGAACTATGGCCCCGTCGGCATCGCCAAGGCGGCGCTCGAAGCCGCGGTGCGACAGCTCGCGCTCGAACTCGCGCCGCTCGAACTCGCGCCGCTCGAGATCTGCGCGAACGCGATCTGCGCCGGCGTCACCGACACCGCTGCGGTTCGCAAGATTCCGGGCCACGAAGTTTTGCTCGACACCGCGCGCGCGCGCAATCCGCGCGGCCGGCTCACCGAGCCGGGCGATGTCGCGGGCGCGCTGGTTGCGCTCAGCGATGCGGGCTGCGGCTGGATCAGCGGCAACGTGATCCGTGTGGACGGAGGCGAGGGAATCACCGGATGAAAAAACAAGCCGATGCGAAAGTGACGATCGAGATGGATCGCGGCAGCCGCCGCTTCTATGACCGTTTCCGCGCGGGGATCGTTCCGAAGGCGCCGGGTCGCCATT
Organism: Deltaproteobacteria bacterium; assembly: GCA_031396445.1. Lineage (GTDB taxonomy): Bacteria > Myxococcota_A > UBA9160 > UBA9160 > PR03 > PR03. The sequence goes on from JANNKU010000116.1 coordinate 24,528, forward strand.
CGGGTGCGCGCGATCTGGTGTTGCTCCTGCCCGATCTCACGGTCTTGCTGACGCGTCTGCTGCGCGACGCTCGCGTGCCGATCGGCGGCAAGGCGATCGCGCTCCTCGGTGTCGGCTATGTGCTTTCGCCGATCGATTTCCTGCCGACCTTTTTGTTCGGCCCGATCGGCCTGCTCGACGATCTCTTCATCGTCACGGCCGCGCTCTCGCGCGTGATCAACTACGTGCACCCGGATGTCGTGCGCTCGCACTGGTCGGGCCAGGGCGATGCGCTCGATGCGATCCAGCGCGCGACGGAGTGGTCCGAGACGCAACTGCGATCGGTGTTGGCGAGCGTGTTGCCGAGCTTGCTGAAGCGCTAGCGGGCACTCCGCGCGGGTGCGACGCGCTGCACGAGCAGCGCGCGTCGCTCCGCCGGAATCCGACTCGGTCTGCCTTCGAGATCGACCATCGCGTGTTCGGTAGCGGCGGTCGCGACGACGTCGTCGCCGCGGCGGATCTCGTAGGCCATGCGCAGCGAGACGCCGCGCACCCATTCCATCCACGTCGTGACGTCGAGCCAGTCGTCGAAGCGCGCGCTCTTGCGGTAGTCCACCTCGACATGCGTGGTGGCGAAGTGCAGGCCCTCGGCGGCGTAGTCGCGATACGGGCGATCGTGTTCGTCGAGCCAGACGACGCGCGCCTCTTCGAGGAAGCGCACGTAGTTGGCGTGGTGGACGATGCCCATCGCGTCGGTCTCGTAGAACGCGACGCGGTGGCGCAGCGTCGAGCGCGCGGCGCCGGCGGGCGGGGAGGGCGGTTTGCTCGCCAACCGCGCTAGCCCTTGAAGTTGTCTTTGAGCGTTCGGCGGCGACCCAATTCTGCGACGGAGCCCGCGCGCAGGAACGGGTTGGTCGCGCGCTCCTCGGCCAGCGTGGAGGGCACCGTCATCTCGGCCTCCGTTGCATCGTGCCAATCGGCGGCGGCATGCGCCCGCACCGCGCGCACGCGATCGAGCTTCGATTTGGCAGCGCGATTCTCCGGCTCGACGTGCACCGCGAACACCAGGTTCGACTCGGTGTATTCGTGCCCGCAGTAGACGCGCATCGCGTCGGGCAGCGCGCCGAGTTTCGCGAACGCAGCGAACATCATCTCGGGCGTGCCCTCGAAGAGCCGGCCGCAGCCGGCCGCGAACATCGTGTCGCCCGAAAAGACGGCGAGCGCATTGTCGAAGACGTAGGCGATGTGGCCGCGTGTGTGCGCCGGGATGTGCAACACGCGCGCGACGTGCTTGCCGACCGCAATGGTGTCGCCCTCTTCGAGTCCGCGCGTGAAGCCGGGCAATCGGTCGCTGTCTGACGCATGCCCGAGCACCGCGGCGCCGTAGCGTTTCGCGAGATCGGGGTTCGCCATCGAGTGATCGGGATGGTGATGCGTAGACAAGATCTGCGTGACGCGTGCGCCGCTCTTCTCCACACGCGCAACCACCGGCTCGACCTCGGGCGCATCGACGACGGCCGCATCGCCCGTCTCCTCGCAGACGAGGAGATACGTGTAGTTGTCTTTCCAGGTCGGGATGCGGTCGATGCGCAGTGCCATCGCGGCAAACTAGCAGCCTAGATTGCGATCTCGACCTGCACTTCGAGATCCTCGCAAACGGCGCTGCGAAGCTTTTTGGCGACGAAACCCAGCAGCGCAGGGTCCGCAGTTCCGGCGACGCGCACGCGGACGTGCAAGCCATCGACATCGAGATCGGCGATGCGTGCGCCGCGCGCCGCGAGGAACGGCGCGATCAGCGACGCGAGCGTTGCCTCGATGCGCGCCAGCGTCTCCTGGCGACACACCGCTTGGTTCTCGATCGCGAGCGCGCCATCGATCGGCTCGCCGCGCACTTCGGCAAGGATCTCTTCGATCTCGGGATGGCAGAGCGTGCAGCCGCCGCCGGCTTGCACGGACTTGGTCACCGCCGCGACATCGGCGAGCGCTTCGTCACGCGCTGCGGCGAAGATGCGCGGACTCGCGACACCCAGGCAGCGGCAGACGAGGCGACGACGCGGCTCCGACGACATGCGCCGTCTCTTCGGTCGCGCGCAAGCGGAGCTTGCGTGCAAGCGGAGCGCGCAGCGAGCCGCAGGCGAGCGAAGCTCATCGAGACGCGAACCTTGCGCGCTACGAGAAGAGCCCGAGCTGCGGATCCGCGACGACGGCGGGTTCACGCGATCGCGGCGTTGCGATGGGCGCTGCGGGCGCGGGCTCCGCATCGGCCAGCGCGGCAGGCTCCGCGCCAGCCGCTTCCGTCGCGCCGCTCGTCTTCGACGCCATCGCGGGACACACGTCGTTGAACTCGCACCACGAGCAGAGCGTGCTCGGCTGCGGCGCGAACTCGGTCTCGGCTTCGACGCGATCGATCAACTCGATGGTGCGCGCGCGCAACTCGTCGAGTTGCTCGGACGTGCGCGTCGAGACGCGCACCTGATCGCGCAGCAGGTAGTGCCACACCAGTCGCACCGTCGAGGCGGATTCGTAGCGGCCCTCGACACCAATTTGATAGAGCGCGAGCTGGCGATCCTGATCGAGTTCTTGTTGCGACGGAACCCAGCGCCCGGTCTTGTAGTCCTGGATCTCGATGGCGCCGTCAGCCGCACGCACCACGCGGTCGATGATGCCGCGCACGCGATAGCGACCATCCGCGTCGAGCGCGAAGCCGACGTGCTGCTCGATGCCGAGGCTCTCGTCGCGATCGAAGGGATAGTTGCGGCGATAGTGATTGCCGAGGCAGCGCTCGCCGTTCTCGCGATAGAACTCGGGCGGGTTTTCGGCGCGCACGGTGCGCACGCGCTCGGGATCGAATTGCGCGTCCCAATCGCTGCGAAAGCGCTGCAGCACCTTGGGCAGCGAAGGAATGGTGCCGCGCGCGATGAAGCGGTTCAGCTTCTCGATCACTTCGTGGACGCGCTTGCCGACGAAGGCCTCGATCCCTTCGGTGTCGACCTTCCGCTTCTCGATGTAGCGGTAGTGGAACTGCTTCTTGCACTTCTCGAAGCAGGCCAGTCGCGAATGGCTGTAGATGGTGGCCAATGGACCTCGTTCTCGAAGCGTGCTGCG
>JANNKU010000134.1:0-27878 GCA_031396445.1 Deltaproteobacteria bacterium
GCGGAGCGCGCTGGGCGGGCGGGGCCACGCTCGGCACGCCCTGCGGGCCGTAGTCGAAGTCGGGCACCGTCACGCGCGGAAGGCTCTTGCCGATCACCCGCTCGATGCGCGCCATGTCCATCTGCTCGCCGGGCGAGACGAAGGTGTAGGCCTCGCCGGTCAGCTCCGCGCGCGCGGTGCGGCCGACGCGATGGATGTAGTCCTCGGGCACCAGCGGTACGTCGAAGTTCACGACGTGACCGAGCGCTTCGACGTCGATGCCACGCGCCGCGATGTCGGTGGCGACCAGCACGCGGTACTTCCCGCTCTTGAATCCCGCGAGCGCTTCGGTGCGCTGCGACTGCGAGCGGTTGCCGTGGATGCGCACCGCTTCGATCTTGTTGCGCACGAGATGCATCGTCAGCCGATCGGCGCGGTGCTTGGTGCGCGTGAAGACGAGCGCTTCCTGCATCTCGCCGCGCTCGAGCAGCGTCACCAGCAACGCCTGCTTCAGTTCTTGCGCCACGGGATAGACGGCTTGCGTGATGCCGACGGCGGGCGCCGCACGACGGGCGAGCGTCACCGTAGCCGGATCGTGGAGCAATTCGCGCGTGAGTGACGCGATCGGCGCCGGCATCGTCGCGCTGAAGAAGAGTGTCTGCCGCCGCGTGGGGATGTGGCGCAGGATGCGGCGGATGTCGGGAAGGAATCCCATGTCGAGCATGCGATCCGCTTCGTCGAGCACCAGATGCTGCAAGCCGCCGAGCTTCGCGTACGGCATCCGGAAGTGATCGAGCAAGCGGCCCGGCGTCGCGATGATCACGTCTACACCGCTGCGGAACGCGTGCTCTTGCGGGCCCATGCCGACGCCGCCGAAGATCGACGCGGCGCTGATCGGCGTATGGACGGCGAGATCGTTCAGGTCCTCGAGAATCTGCGCCGCCAGCTCGCGCGTCGGTGTCAGCACCAGCGCGCGCGTGGTGCCGCGCGACTTGTCGAGGAGCTGGTGCAGGATCGGCAGCAGGAACGCCGCGGTCTTGCCGCTGCCGGTCGTCGCGGAGGCGAGCACGTCGCGGCCGGCGAGCGCGGGCGGAATCGCCTCGGTCTGGATCGGCGTCGGTCGCGTGAAGCCGAGTTCTTTGATGCCTCGCAGCAGACTCGGGTGAAGCTTCAGGGTGCTGAACGGCACGGATGGCCTTTCGGGTGGGCCAGCGCGGCGCACCGATCTTGGTGTTGGCTCAATGCACGAGCCGGAACGGTGCCAGCTTGATCGCCTTTTCCGGGCACGCTTCCACGCAGAGGTTGCACGCGTGGCACGCTTCCGGATTCACGACGACGGCCTGGCGATTCTTGTGGGCGGCCGACTTCAGGCGTCCCAGCAACGACATGCCGGTTCGCTCTTCCCGCGAGAGGCGGCGCATCTCGAACACAGCGTAGGGACAAACGCGGACGCAATCTTCCTTGGCTTCGCAGCGATTGCGATCGACGACGGGCGCCACGCGGCCGGGGACGCCCGTGCAATCGTCGCGACTACTCACCGAGGAGATTTCGCGCGACGACTTTCAGTTCCAGGATGGGCTTCACGCCTTCGAAGATCGGCAGCACCAACGCATCGACGGTGTAGCGGCTGATCGGGTACTCCTCGGCGTAGCCCCAACCGCCGTGCAGCAACTGCGCGTCCTGCGTGATGCCGACGGCGATGTCGCAGGCGAGCAGCTTCGCCTGCGCCGCGAGCGGCGCCGCCTTGCGCTCGTCTTCGTCCATCGCGAGCGCCGCGGCGTAGGTGATCGCGCGCGCCGCGGCGAGCTTCGCCGCCATCTTCCCGATCAGGAATTGCGTGAGGCCGTACTCGACGGTCGCCTTGCCGAATTGCACGCGGTCGACGACGTATTCGCAGGCCTTCTCGAGAGCGGCCTGCGCGAGTCCGCACGCGCGACCGCCGGTCTGCAAGCGTCCCGCCGCAAAGCCGCCCATCTGCAGCGCGAAGCCCTTGCCGAGTCCACCTTCACCGCCGACCAGATGCGTCGCCGGCACGAACCAGTTCTCGAGCTGCAACGTGAAGGAGTGCATGCCGCGGTAGCCGATCGTCGCATCGGCCTTGCCGCTCATCTTGCCGCCGCCGGGCTGCGTGCACTCGAAGGCGTGACCGCGGTGCACTTCCTTTTCGACCACGAAGAGCGAGAGGCCCTTCGCGCCCTTGCTCATGTCGGGGTCGGTGCGCGCCAGCAGCGCCAACACATTCGCGCGACCCGCAAAGGTGCACCACGACTTCGGACCGTTCACGACGAAGCCATCTACACCATCGACGGTCGCTCGATCGGCGCGGCACTTCACGCCGGCGACGTCGCTGCCGATGTCCGGCTCCGTCACCGAGATGCCCACCATCAGATCGCCCACCGCGATCTGCGGCAGCCAGAACTTCTTCTGCTCCTCGGTGCCGCCGGCCATCAGCGCCTTGGTCAAGATCTCGGGGCGCGTGATCAGCGAACCCGCTGCCGCGAGCGACGCGCGCGAGAGTTCCTCGGTGGTGAGGATCATCGCGAGGTTGCCCATCTCGTAGCCGCCGTACTCCTCGGGCACCGAGAGCCCGAAGTAGCCGAGCTCGGCCATCTTCACGATGAACTCTTCCGGGATCAGGTCGTCGTTGCGATGGATGCGTTCGGCGTGCGGCGCGATCTCCTTGTCGGCGAACTCACGCACCGACGATCGCACCTGTTCGAGCGTCTCCTCGAGCGGCGTCTCGTTGCGGCCGCGTCGCGATGCGACCTCGCGCCCGATCGCGCGGAACACCGCCTCGTTCGAGGCGGCGCGCAGCTTCACGCGCAGCGCGGCGGGGAAGCTGGCGTCGAGCGCGTCGTCGCCGAGGCCGAGATCGTCGAGCGCGGGCGTGAGGCGCGCGACGAGGCTCGCGATCAACTCCGCGGCGCCGGCCGCTGCGGTGCCCTCGAAGCACGCGTCGCCGCGACCTTCGGCGCGAATGCTCGCCGCGTACTCGAGCAGCGCACGCGCGGCGCGTGCTTCGGTCGCCGCGTACGCGACGCGTTCCGAGAGCACCTGGTGGTCGTCGATCCCCTTGCCGTTGCCGGTGATCACCCGCGCGCGGGCGAGTGCACCGGCAAGCAGCGAGTCCGCCGCCGCGAGTAGCGGCCGCGCGTCATCGAGAGTGGGGAGGCCATTCGTCTCGCTCATCACAGTTTCTCCACATCAAAAAAAGCGCGGCCCAGTCTAGCGGGAGAAAGGGGACGGTCCTCGCGTTGACGGGCTGATGAGAAAAGGGACAGGCCTGCCGCGCAGACCTGTCCCTTCGGTGAAGTGTGTCCCTCTAGTCTTCAGCCCGTCACAGCGAGGACCGTCCCCTTTCTCACTTTCTCACCTTTCTCACTCGGAGATGGCGTTGGTCTCGGGGACGAAGGAGCGGCAGGGCTGGGAGCGCAGGCTCGGGCAGGGGGGGAGCGGGGTCGGGACTGCGATGTTGGGGATGACCGAGACGACGAGGCTCGACGGGTGTGATGCGGAGTGCGAGATCGAGTGCGTCACGCCCGCGCCGAGTTGGAGGACGTCGAACTGCCAGCGGCCTTTGTTGCCGCCGGGTGTTGCGACCGAGACGCTCAGCTTCGAGCCGGCTCGGATGGCGTGGGCGAACGGATAGATCTCGACGCGCACCGGTGTCCATTCGCCAGCCGGCAGCGGCGCGACGTCGGACTCGAGGTGCGTCTGCACCGGCTTCAACTCGGTGGACTCGGGCGAGAGCGCTCGCCGGCTCGCGCGCAGCCAGCCGCTCGAGATGTACATCTCCGTTCCGTCGGGGCGAACCTCGGAGAGCATCACCTCGAGATCCGCGTCGGTGGCCTCGGACTGGATCCAGAGATCGGCGCTCGCGTGGCCGACCATCACGACATCGTCGGTGAACGCGTCGCTGACGAACACCGCTTGGCGGCCGAGCTGGATCGGCAGCCACTCGATATCGGGCAGCGCCTTCTCGAAGCTGTCGCGGACGTCGTAGGTCTCGTCGCCCTTGGCGTCATCGTGCTCGAACGACGACGCCGAGTCTGCATCGAGTGGCGCGAGATCCTGCAGCGAGCCATCCGCTTGGAGATAGAAGCGCTGCGCCTGCGTCTCGGCCGGCGGCCACGAGTCGAAGCCGAGTTCGAAGCTGGCGAGCGGCGAGCCGAGCGCCGCGCCCGGCTTGGCGCCGTTCTCCATCAGGATGCGGATCGGTTGCTCGGCTTCGTACTCGGCGCGCGCCGTCTCGAAGTCCTCGTCGGGCGAGAACCGTTCGGCCGGCAGCGCCACGATCACGCCAAAGATCTCGCGGAAGAGCAGCGGCGCGAACGCGCGAATCGTCGGTGAGATGGGACGGATCTCGTCAGCGACATAGAAGTCGAGGAAGTTCTTCCACTCGCCGAGCACCTGCGGCGTGAAGCCGTCCGCGTGCGCACCGTTGTAGGCCGTGTAGCGGACCACCGGCGCATTCGTGAAGCGGTTCCACAGATCCGGGAAGTGACCGCCCGTCTGCTCGTCCTGCCACGCCCCGGACGTGAAGACCGGGATGTCGATTCCGCCGACGAACGTGCGCGGGTTCAGCGGATCGTAGATCGCGGGAACGTAGAACGGGTTTTCGAACGCCTTCTGGATGATGTCGACCTTCTGCGAATGCAGCAGCTGGTTCTCTTCGCAGACGAGGTCGCCGTCGTCGACCTGACCCTGCTCCCAGCCGTGGCCGTAGGGATCGGCCTTGTCGAGGACCTGCTGTGCCCACTGCACGGCGAAGCCGGAGTTGACGATGCCGCCCGGGTTCATTGTGGTGTCGACACCCGAGATCACCGCGAGCGGCGTGATCGCCGCGAGACTCGGCGGATGCGTGCTGGCGACGAAGAGTTGGCTGATGCCGGGGAACGAGATCCCGACCATGCCGACCTTGTAGGCCCACTCCTGTGTCGCGACGGTTTCGATGATGTCGTAGCCGTCGAGAAGCTGGAGCGGCTCGAAGAAATCGTAGGCGCCGCCCGAGCAGCCGGTGCCGCGCATGTTCACGCCCACCGTTGCAAAGCCGAGCACACCCGCGACCAACGCTTCGGGTGCGGCCGGCGCGTCACAGAGAACCGGGAACTGCGGGCCCAGCAGATTGCAGAGGTTGTTGCCGCCGAGCACCAGCGGCCCCACCGGCTGCGACGGGTCGTAGCCGGAGTAGTTGACGAGCACGGGGTAGGGCCCGTTCTCCGGCGGCCCCGGCAACGAAACGAAAACCGAGAGCTGCGTGCCGTCACGCATCGTGATGTAGCCGTAGCCGGGTTCGAGAAGTTGGTTCTCGTAGAAATCCTGGGACGGCGTGCTGCCATCGACCGGCAATACATTGAGCGCGCGCGACACCTCGCGCGGCGAACCGGTGGTGGCGACGCGATAGCCGTCGCCCGCATCGAGCTCGCGGAAGATCAGTGAGCCCTGGTAGTCCGTGGTACCGATCGCAACGGCGTCGCCGACGGCATCCAGCAACTCGAGCTCCGTGTTCGCAATGGCGTGCGTCACGTGCACTTGCTCGATGCTCTCGCGCACCGAGAAGCTCGGCTCGGCCGCCATCTCGAAAGGCATCGACGTCGAGACATCGATCGCGAGTCCGCGGAAGAACGCCCGCAACGTGACGACCGCACGCAGCTCGTGAGCGCCGGGTGCGAGGCTGTCGAGCACACCGCGCGCTTCCTGCTCGGTCTCGCTCCACGATCCCACTTCGAGCGGCGCGCCGTCGAGCAGAATCTGGACGCCGCTTCGGTACTTCGGAAGCCGCAGCACGAACTCCGGCGACGGCGCGGTCACGAGCGCGTCCTCCGCGGGACTCGTGAAGCGGAAGCCCGCGATGCGGAACTCGCCGATGTTGCAGGCAGTCAGCGAAGGGACGAGAGCCAGAGTCAACAGCAGCGTCAGCACGCGAACTCGCATGGGATCCTCACTCGGGGCGTTGGGCCCGATTTGCCTACCGATCGTTCGGTCGGGCGGACAATCTACCGGGAAATAGCCCCGCCTGTAAAGAGTGCCGTTCGGAATCTTCTAGTGACCTCGAGGCGGGAGCCGCTCTAGACGGCTCGACCGTTCGTCAGCCAGCCCGCGAGCCGTTCGACCAGCGCGGGCGCCCCGAAAACGAGACCGAGTTTGCCGGTCGCCGCGTACTCGAGCGTGAGGCAGCGCCCGCCCGCCTCGGGGACCAGGATCTGCGTCGCGGCGGCGTCCCAGGGATTCAGGTCGAGATCGACCATCGCATCGACGCCACCGGCCAGTACCTGGGCGTGGCCGAAGGCGTCCGTGTAACCGCGCAGGATCCGGCTCTCGCGCGTCATCCGGTCGAAGGCGGGGCGCTCTCCGCAGCGGTCGAAACAGAAGACATCGCCGTGCGAGATCAGCGCGTTGCCGAGCTCGGTCTCTTGCGAGCAGCGCACGGCCGCGCCGTTGCGCGTGACGCCGCCGCCCTTCCATCCGACGGTGCGCTCATCGACGCCGGGCAGATCGATCAGGCCGAGCACCGACACGCCGTCTTCGAGTCGCGCGATGATCGTCGAGTAGAGCGGGATGCCGCGCGAGAAGCCGATCGTGCCGTCGATCGGATCGATCACCCACGCGGCGCCGCGCTGCCAGTTGCCGTCGGCGCCGAATTCTTCGCCGAGGATCGCCACGCCCGGGTCGCCTTGCTGCAGCACGCGCCGGATCGCTTGCTCGGCGGCGCGATCCGCTTCGGTGACGGGCGAGCCGTCCTGCTTGATCTCGACCGCGACTTGTCGAAAGCGCGGCAGGATTTCGGCGCGCGCAGCGTCGGCCGCACGCCCGGCGAGAGCGGCGAGTCGTGCGAGGGGAGACGTCATTCGCGCAGCCTACCGACGCAAGCGGAGCGCCGCGAGCGCGGCGAGCGACGCGACGCCGAGCAGCGCGAGATCCGGTTCGGGTACGAACGCGTTGACCGCGTTGTCGCCACCGCTCGCGACATACGTTGCAGCGCCACGCCGCGCGATCGCGACAGCGCGCGGATTCGCGAGCCTCACGACGCCGTCGATGCCGTCTCGTTCGAGTTGTGTGAGGGAGAGCCGTCCGCTTGCAGGATCGCGGCGGAACACATTGATGGCGTTGTCCGCCCCGGCGCTCACGACCACGTTGAGTCCGTCGTCGCTCACGGCGACGTAGGACGGGCCAGCCATCCACAGGATGCCGGCTTCGCCGTCGCGCTTGCGCTCGAGGAAGGTGAGGGCACCGGTTTCGGTGTTGCGCGCGAAGACCGCCACCGCGTTGTCCGTGAAACCCGTCGCGTAGACGTGGCGACCGTCCGGGCTCACGGCTGCCGCCGTCGCCGCGTTGAGTCCGTCCACGCCGGCGACGCCGTCCTGAACGCGCGAGGCGAAGGTGAGCGCTCCCGTTGCCGCGTCGCGCGACAGCACCACGATCGAGTCGTCATTCAGCGCGGCCGCGTAGACGGATCTGCCGTCGGGGCTGATCGTGACGCCATACGCGCCGCCGAGTCCCACTACGCCTTCGACACCATTCTTTGACGAGCCGCCAAAGGTGAGCGCGCCGCTCGCCGCATTGCGCGTGAACCAGGTCACCGCGTTGCTCTGGAACACGGCGCTGTAGATCTGTTTTCCATCGGGGCTGATCGCCGCGGTGCGTGGCGCGAGAAAGTTCTGCACACCCGCGTTGCCTTCCTGGTTGCTTGCGATGAAGGTGAGCGCTCCTGACTCCGTGTTGCGCGCGAAGGCGGCGATCGTCGAGTTGTTCGAGCCGATCGCATAGACGTGTCGCGCATCCGGGCTGACGACGATGCCGAGCGCTCCATCGAGCCCCGTTACGCCTCCGATGCCGTTGGTGACGACGCTCGATGCGGTGAGCGCGCCGCTCGCGGGATCGATCGCAAACGCGCTCACGCTGTCATCGACGCCACCGGTTACATAAAGATGGCGGCCATCCGGAGCGACGACGACGCCCTCGGCGCCCGCGAGTCCCGTCGCGCCTGCGAGGCCATCTTCTTCGGCCTCGAGAAAATCCAGCGTCGCGATTCCGAAAACCGAGATGCGGTCGTCGATGCTGTTCGCAACGTAGAGGTTCCCGCCGATCGCTAGGACTTGCGCCCCGCTGCCGATGAAGCTCGAGCCAGGCACCGACACCGACGACGCGAAGTCGAGCGCGCCGCTCGGAGGGTCGCGCTCGAAGACGGCGACCGCCGCGTCGGCGCCGCCTGCGAAGATGCGATCGCCGCGATCGCCGCCGATGCAGACGCCGGCGGAGAGCGCGAGACCGTCGATCCCGCCGACACCGTCGGCATGGCGCGCGACGAAGTCGAGCAGGCCCGTCTCCGGATCGCGCGCGAAGTGGACGATCGACGAATCGATGGTGCCATTCGCGTAGACGTCGTTGCCATCGGCGGCGACCACGATCGAATCGATGCCCGCGAGTCCGGAGACGCCGCCCACTCCGTTCGTCTCGACCTCGAGCAAGGTGAGCGTGCCGGTTTCCGCATCACGCGCATACACGCGCAACTCGCCGAATTCGTAGCCGCCGACATACACGTTGTGTCCAGCGGGATCGAGCGTGATTCCCTGCGATCCGCTCAGCGCGGGAAGCGGGACGCTCTGCACGAACGCGAGCGCGCCCGCCGCGACGCGCTCGAACACGACCACTGCCGCATCGCATGCGACATACACGTGCAGGCCGTCGTGGCTCGCGACGATCGAGCGCGGGCTCGAAAGTCCCGTCACGCCGCCGCTGCCGTTCCGCTTTCGTCCGGTGTAGGTCAGCAACCCCGTGCCGAGTGCGCGCCTGAAGATGGCGACGCTCTCTTCGACCAGGCCGACGGCATACACGCTCCGGCCGTCAGCGCTGACCACGGCGGTGAGTACGCCTCCGAGCCCATCGACGCCGCCCACGCCGTCGCGGAGCGCAGCCCGATGCGTGAGCGCGCCGCTCTTTTCGTCGCGCGAGAACACTTCGAGGGCGGACTCGCCGAAGCCCGCGACGTAAACGCTGCGGCCGTCCGCGCTCGCTGCGATTCCGGTGGGCGCCGACAGCGCGTAGGGAAGATCGTCGCCGCCGTCCTCGAAAACGCTTTGCAGCCACAGTTCGGCGGCGCGCACGCTTGCGGGCGCGAGCAAAAAACAGCCGACGAGTAGCGCGGCGATGGAGGATCGCGTCCGCGGTCGCATCGATCGCAATCTAACACCTGCGGTTTTCGCGCCGCGGCGCGACCGTCCAGACTAAGATGCGCGCCTCGAACCAAGGAGCGCGCATGGCACCCGCAGCAGATCAGAGCCTGGCCGAGCGACTGGGATTCGCCGCGACCGACCGCATCGCGATCGTCCATGCCGACGATGTCGGGATGTGCCACGCGGCGAATGTCGGCTCCTTCGATGCGTTCGCGAACGGCGTGGTGAGCTGCGGCTCGATCATGGTGCCGTGTCCGTGGTTTCGCGAAGCCGCAGACCTGGCGCGCGCGAACCCGCACGTCGATCTCGGCGTGCACCTGACGCTGAACTCTGAGTGGTCGCACTACAGATGGGCGCCGGTCGCGGGCCGCGAGCGCGTGCCGTCACTGTTGGATGCGCAGGGCTATCTGCCGCGCACGCAGCTCGAAGTGCTGCGCAGCGCGACGCCGGAACATGTAGAGATGGAGCTGCGCGCGCAGATCGAGATGGCACTGCAGGCCGGCATCGACGTCACGCACGTCGATTCGCATATGGGCACCGTGCTGCTCGACCCGTTCGTCGGCGTCTACGCGAAGCTCGCCAAGGAATACCGGCTGCCGGCATTCGCGGCGCATCCGGATGCGGAAGCGTTGAAGCGCTCAGGCCTCGCCGCGTTCGCCAACATGCTGCGCAAGGGCGCCGATGCAATCGCCGCCGCGGGCTTGCCGATCCTCGATGGTGTCGAGCTCTTCTCGCTCGATTTCGAGCCGGGGGGCGGCGAGAGCCACACCACGACGCGACTCGCGCGCATCGGCGCCGGCGTTCACTACCTCATCATCCATCCCGCCAAGGAGAGCGACGAGTTGCGCGCGATCTCGCCCGATGCGCACGCGCGCAGCTTCGAACACGAGTTCTACGGCAGCCAGCGCGGTCGCGATCGATTTGCGAAGGAAGGCATCCGCACGGTCGGAATGCGCGCGCTGCGCGATCTGGTGCGGGCGAGCTGAGAGGAACTACTGCGCGTCTGCGAGCGGGGCTTCGCTGATGTCGTAGCCCGCTTCGACCGGTATCCGGATCACCGGGCCATTCTCGCCGCGGCCGACAGTCGGAAGCACGGTGACGACCGGTTCGCTGCGCGCGCGTTCGATCGCCGCTGCGACGCTGGTGCTGCGCGCGAGCTTGATCAGATTGCGCAGAGTCGGGAAGATGATCATGCGACGCTTCGCGAGCGCGTCGTCGATCGCGACCTGCGGCGCGATCCACAGCGAGTCGACCGATTCCTCACCGTCGTGCGCGGCCACTTGATCGGGCGGGGCCGAAGCGAGGTAGAAATGCGTATCGAAGCGCTTCGGCATGAAGGCGGGCGTGATCCAATGCGCGAACGGCACCATCGCTTCGATCGCGAACTCGAGATCGTGCGCCTCGGCGATCGCGCCGAGCGTCGTCGCGCGCGAGAGCAGGTCGCTGCGGTAGCGCGTCTCGAGCGGGCGCACGCGCGCTTCGGGCAGCAGCGAAGTTTCGCCCCGACCACGCGCCAGCAGCACGCCGCACTCTTCGAAGGTCTCGCGCACCGCCGCGATGCGAACCGCGAATGCGTCGTCGTCGAGATCGGCGCAGCCGGAGCAGCGCGCGCGCAACGCGGGATCGCGGTCGGCGGGATCCACCTTGCCGCCGGGGAACACCAGCGCGCTCGACGCGAAGTCGATCTGGTGATGGCGCTCGACCATGAACACTTCGAGAACGCCGCGATCATCGCGCAACAGCATTACGGTGGAAGAAGGAATGGGAGTCGGCGGAGCGCTGGCCATCGTTGGGGCACTATGGCACAGCGCTCTTTGCCGGGCGGGAGGCGAGCAATCGCATGATCGAGACGGTGCCGGGCGACATTGCGTTGCATCTCGAGGTCGAAGGCGAAGGACCGCTCGTCCTGTTGCTGCACGGCTTCGGCGGCAGCGCGCGCAATTGGCGGCCGCAAATGCGTGCGCTGCGCCCTTCGTTTCGGGTCGCTGCCTTCGACCTGCGTGGCCACGCGCGCTCTGCAGCGCCCGACGACGCAGCCGCGTATCGACCTGCATGCTTCGTCGCCGACGTTGCGCGCGTGCTCGATCACCTGGGCGTCGAGCGCGCGGTCGTCGGTGGTCTCTCGATGGGCGCGGGAATCGCCGCGCGTTTCGCTGCCGCGCAGCCCGCGCGCGTTCGCGCGCTCGTGCTCGCATCGCTGCCGCCGGGCGCCGAGGAGGGAACGCGGCAACGCACTTGGGCGTTGGCGTTCGCCGAAGCGATCGATCGCGGCGGACTCGAAGCGGCCGGCGCGCGCTTCGCGTGGGGCGCCGAGTCGGGGCTCGACGCGAACGCCGTGAAGCTGGTGCGCGCCGGCTTTCTCGAGCATCCGCCCCACGCGATCGCGCACACCTTGCGCGAATTCCTCGCACTGCAGCCGGGTTGGTCCGGCGTCGCGGACTCGCTGATCGCGCAGCACATTCCGCTCTTGGTGATCGCTGGAGAGCGCGACACCGTCTCGCTCACGCCGTGCCTGAACCTCGCGCACGCGCTCGCCGAGGCAGAGCTGCTCGTGGTACCGAATGCCGGGCACGTCGTGAATCTCGAAGCGCGCGACGCGGTCAGCGCCGTGCTCCGCGACTTTCTCGAACGCCTCCCTTCCCGCGAGGCATCGCGTCGCTAGATTGCGCGCTCGATGAACGAGCTGGTTGCGCTCGCCGCGCTGTCGCTCAGCGCATGGCTCTACCTGATCTTCGCGCATGGTCGCTTTTGGCGTTGCGACCAGCGGTTGACCGGGCGCGAGCCTGAGCCGCCGCGCTGGCCTTCGGTCACGGCGGTCGTGCCGGCGCGCGATGAAGCGGCGCTCTTGCCGGCAACACTGCGCTCGCTCCTCGATCAGGACTATCCCGGCGCATTCCGCATCGTCGTTGCCGACGACGAGAGCAGCGACGGAACCGGCGACGTGGCGCTTGCGCTGGCGCGCGAACATCCGAATGGCGCGCGCGTCACCGTCGCGCGTACGCCCGAACGGCCCGGTGGCTGGGTCGGCAAGATGTGGGCGGTCGAGACGGGCGTGCGCTCTGCAAGCGCCGCGGCAGCGCCCGCGTACTGGCTGCTCACCGACGCCGACGTCGAGCATGGTCGAGACAACTTGCGCCGTCTGGTCGCGAAGGCGGAGTCGGAGCGTCTCGATCTGGTGTCGCAGATGGTGCTGCTCCACACGGGGCCGGGTTGGGATGGCCTGCTGGTTCCCGCCTTCGTGTACTTCTTCCAGAAGCTCTATCCGTTCGCGCGCGTCAACGACCCGCGTTCGCGAACGGCTGGCGCCGCGGGCGGTTGCGTGCTGGTGCGGCAGGACGCGCTGATCCGCGCCGGCGGCATCGAGGCACTGCGCGGCGAAGTGATCGACGACTGCGCGCTCGGACGTGCGGTGAAGCGCGGCGGCCCGATCTGGCTCGGGCTCTCGACCCGCGAGCGCTCGATCCGCCCTTACGCAGGCGTCGCCGATGTGTGGAACATGGTCGCGCGCAGCGCCTACACGCAGCTCCGACACTCGCCCGTGATCGTCGCCTGCACCGTGCTCGCTCTCGCACTGCTCTATCTCTTTCCGCCGCTGATGGTATTCGCGTGGCCGTGGCATCAGAACGGCGTCGCGGCCGGACTCGGACTCGCGGCTTGGATTCTCCAGGCGGTGTCGTTCGCGCCGACGCTCGCGCTCTACGATCGCTCCGCGCGGTGGGGCTTTGCGTTGCCGATCGCCGGCGTGCTCTACGGCGCGATGACGATCGACTCCGCGCTCCGTCATTTCCGGCGCGAGGGCGCGCTCTGGAAAGGCCGCGCCGGCGCGGGTCGCGAAACCGCGTGACGGCGCCCACCGCCGCGCGCAAGTCCGCATCGCCGATGCATCTCGTCATCGCTGCGATCGGCGGCCCGCGCGCGATCGGTGGCAAGTGCGCGCGGATCGCACGCACGACGCGTCTCTGGCTCGATCCGCGCGCCGTGCGCGCGCGACTCGGCGAACTCCAGCGCAAAGGCTTCATCGAGGAACAGCCCGGTCGCTGGCAGGTTTTATTCGGTGGTCTCGACATGCTGCGCTTCGTGATCGAGCCGGCCGCGCGCGACTACTACGCGCACCAAGGTATTTCGTTCGGCTTCCATCAACTGCTGCGCGTGCTCGATGATCCGGTCTCGATGATCGACCCGACCGGCTTCCTCTCCGAGCGCGACACCATCATCGGTCACGTGATGCAGGTGGTGCACCTGAATCCCGTCTACGACCTGCAGCTCTTGCAGATGTTTCCGGACGGGCTCGATCAACTGGAGTCGCAGGTCGCCGCGATGGTGGCAGGAACGCATCCGCGGCGCGGCACGATCGGCGCGATCGTCGAGGATCCCAGCTATCACGCGCGCTTGCTCGACTACGTGCGGCGCTTCCGGCGCGATCCGAACACGCCGCCGATGGTTCGCGAGGAACAGACGCTGCGCAGCGATCCCACCTTCGCCGCCGCCGAACGCACTTTTGCGACGCTTCCGGGCTTCATTCGCTACTGCAACCGACTGCCTGCAGAGTTCGGCGCGTTGGCGCTGCGCTCGCGGCGCGTGCGCGCGTTTCCGATCGCGCTGGCGGAGCCAACGCCGCCGTGACGACGGCGGCGCCGTCGCGCACGGAGCTCGCCGACGCGTTCCGCACCCAGGCGCGCGGCTGCGCACTCACCGGATCTGCGATCTACGCGGAAGTGCTCACGCGCGCGGCCGACGATCTCGCCGCCGGCGGACTCTTCGCCGATCTCGTTTCAACGTATCGCGGCGCGCCGGTCCTCGACGCGCTGCCGCTGCGCTTGCTCGGAGCCGTACATGCGCTGGTGCTGGGCGGCCGCGCACCCGCGCTCGCGGCCTTCTATCCATCGGCGGGCGGCCGCTTCGAAGCGGATGGCGCCTTTCGCGCGCTCTGCGCCGTGTGCGACGCGCATCGCGACGATCTGCGCGACGCAGCCGCGACGTTGCGCGTGCAGACCAACGAGGTGCGGCGCAGCGCAGCGCTCGTCCCTGGCTTCCTGCGCGTCGCCGCACGCACCGGCCTCCCGCTGCGGATTCGCGAGATCGGATCGAGCGCGGGCCTGAATCTCGTCTTCGATCGCTATCGCTACGAGCTCGGTCCGTACCAATGGGGTGACGCAGCGTCTCCGCTGCTGCTCGCGGCGAGCTGGGACGGAGCGCCGCCCGATCTCGCGGCACCGTTGCGTGTCGCGAGTCGCCGCGGCTGCGATCTCGCGCCCTTCGACCTCCGCGATCCCGCGCATCGCTTGCGCCTCGAATCGTTCTTGTGGCCCGAGCAACTCGAGCGACTGGCGCGGCTGCGCGCGGCACTCGCGTTGGCGATGGACGAAGCGCCGACGATCGACCGCGAAGCGGCCGGCGCGTGGGTGGAGGCGCAGTTGACCGAGTGCGACGACGGCGTTGCGACCGTGCTCTTCCACTCGGTCGTCTGGTGGTACATCCCCGAAGCTGAACGCGCGCGCATCACGCGTGCGATGGAATCGGCAGGTGCGAGTGCGACGCATGCGGCGCCGCTCGCGTGGCTGCGCATGGAAGGCGCAACGCTCGAAGAAGCGGAGCTGCGCCTGCGCCTCTGGCCCGACGGCGAGGACACGCTTCTCGCGCGTGTTCACTATCACGGCGCAGAGGTCCGCTGGCTCGGCTGAGCGCTGCACGCTTCGTGCTATTGCTTGCCGACCGACCGCCGAAAAGATCGACATTTCGACCCGACACTTTGGTTGGAGACCCGCATGAGCGCCGCTTCGAATCCCGACTCCGTGCTCGAACTCGACGCCACCGCGCAAGCGGAACTGGTGCGCAACGGCGAGCTGTCGGCGGCCGAGCTCGTCGATCTCTCGATCGCGCGCATCGAGAAGCTCAATCCGCAGGTGAACGCGGTCATCCACGAACACTTCGCGCGCGCGCGCGAGGAAGCGCGTGGCCCGCTCCCGGATGGTCCCTTTCGCGGCGTGCCGGTTCTATTGAAGGATCTCGGCTGCGGGCACGCGCAAGGCGATCCGATCCATTGGGGAACGCGCTTTCTGCGCGATGCCAAACACCGTGCGGCGTCCACTTCGTATCTGGTTGCGAAGCTGCGCGCGGCGGGCTTCGTCGTCGTGGGTCGCACCAACGTGCCCGAGTTGGGTGTATGGCTGACGACCGAACCCGATGCATACGGTGCGACGCGCAATCCGTGGGATCTCTCGCGCTCGTGCGGTGGTTCGAGCGGGGGTGCGGCGGCGGCGGTTGCATCGCGCATGGTGCCGGTTGCCCACGCGGGCGATGGCGGCGGATCGATCCGCAATCCCGCGAGCCAGACGGGACTCGTGGGTTTGAAGCCGTCACGCGGGCGCGTGTCACTCGGGCCCGAGTGGGGCGAATCGTGGGCGGGCTTGATCCAGGAGTTCGCTCTCGCCCGCAGCGTGCGCGACACCGCGGCGCTGCTCGACGTGCTGGCGGGTCCGATGCCCGGTGATCCCTTCGTGATGCTGCGGCAGCTCCGCCCCTTCTGCATGGAAGCGGAGGCGTGGCCCGACCCGCTGCGGATCGGGCTGCTCACGCACGCGAACAACCTGACGGTGCATCCTGATTGCCTCGCGGCCACGCAAGCGACGGCGCGCAAGCTCGAAGAGCTGGGACACACCGTTGTGGAGGCGCATCCGGATGCGCTGACGGACGGCTCGATCGATTCGTTCGTCGTGCCGATCATCGGCGCGGCGCAGGCGCTCGCGGTCGAACAGTTCGAAGCCGCGATCGGGCGCAAGATCGTTCCCGCAGACCTGGACCCCGACAACTGGGCGATCCTCGAAATGGGTCGCAGCGTGACGGCGACACAATACGTCGGCGCTGTCGAAGCGATGCATCGATACGCGCGGCGCGTCGGCGCGTGGTGGGAGAACTTCGATCTGCTGCTCACGCCCACGCTCCCCGAACCGTCGCCGCCGCTCGGCGAGCTGGTCTCGCGGCCCGGCAAGCCGCTCGAGGGCTTCCTTCGCTCTGCACAGCTCACGACCTTCCTGGTTCCGTTCAACGTGACGGGACAACCGGCGGTGTCGCTGCCGCTGCACTGGAACGCGGCGGGACTTCCGATCGGCGTGCAGGTCGTCGCCGCGATGGGACGCGAGGATCTGCTGATCCGCGTCGCGGTGCAGCTCGAAGAAGCGATGCCGTGGGATGGTCGCCATCCCTCGCTGATCGCCTGAACGACGATGCAATCCTTCGACAACAAGGTCGCGGTGGTGACCGGCGCGGCGAGCGGAATCGGCCGCGCGCTCGCGCAGCAACTCGCGCAGCGCGGCGCCGCGTTGGCGCTCGTCGATCGCAATGCCGAGGCGCTCGCCGAAACGGCAGCGAGCGTCGCGGCGACAGCGAAGCGCGTCACCACGCACGTCGTCGATGTGGCCGATGCCGAGCAGATGGAAGCACTCGCCGCGGCGGTGGTCGCGCAGCACGGGCGCGTCGAGTTGCTGATCAACAACGCCGGCGTCTCGGTGACGGGCACTTTCGAAGAGCAGTCGCTCGACGACTGGCGCTGGATCGTCGGCGTGAACTTCTGGGGTGTCGTCCACGGCTGCAAGTTCTTCCTGCCGCATCTGCGCAGCGCAGAAAGTGCGCACATCGTGAACCTGTCGAGCATGTTCGGCTTGATCGGATTGCCGACACAGAGTTCGTATTGCGCCACCAAGTTCGCCGTGCGCGGACTCTCGGAAGCGCTGTGGGCGGAGCTTCACGGCAGCGGCATCGGCGTCACCAGCGTGCACCCCGGCGGCGTCAAGACGAACATCGTGCGCGCGAGTCGGACCGCCGATGCGAATGCGAAGCAGCAGATGATCGAGCGCTTCGATCGCATGGCGATGACGCCCGAAAAGGCGGCCGGGAAGATCCTGCGCGCGGTCGAGCGCAACAAGCTCCGCGTCGTGATCTGTCCCGAGGCTCGCGTCGCGGATTGGGCGAAGCGCCTGTTCCCGGCGGGCGTACATCAATGGGTGTCAAGCGGCTACCGGCGCTTCGGCTCACTCGGCTGATTCACCGCGCCGCGACGCACACGTCGCAGCCACAGAGCTCGCGCAGTCGGCGGAACGGGTAGATGCCAGTCTCGTGGCCGTCGCTCCAATCGATCTGGATCGCGTAGCGACCGACCGGCTGGATGCGCACCGGCGCGACATCCGCGGGTACCGCGGCGTCGTCGAGGCGTTCCTCGCCGGTCCATTCGTCGATGCACGCGGCGCAGCCGCACGCGAGTCGCAGCGCGCGCACGTCGTAGACGCTCTCGTGACCGTCGCCCCAGGTGATTGCGAGCGCGCGCGGTCCGCGCTGCCCGAAGGCCGTCGGCGCGAAGGGATCGGGCTGCATCGCGGCGACCATACGGCAGGCGCGTTGGCTAGTCTCGGTCGCCATGGATCCCAACGCGATTGCAATTCTCGGTGGTACGGGTGATCAGGGTCTCGGGCTCGCGCTGCGCTTTGCGAAAGCCGGACGCCCAGTGGTGATCGGCTCGCGCAAACTCGATCGCGCCATCGCCGCTGCGGACGAAGTGCGCGCCGCGATTCCCGGCGCGACGGTCGAGGGCTTCGACAACGCCGACGCCACGCGCAAAGCGCCGATCGTGATCCTCTCGGTTCCGTTCGAACACACGGCGGGCACCGTGAAGGGAATCCGCGAGAGCCTCGCGCCTGATCAAATCGTGGTCTCGATGGGCGTGCCGCTCGCCACCTCGATCGGCGATGGCGCCGTGCGGATGCTCGGCGTGTGGCAGGGATCGTGCGCGGAGCTCGTCGAAACACTGGTTCCCGCCGGCGTCGCGGTGATCTCAGCCTTCCAAAACGTCTCGGCCCACCGCCTGCGCGAACTCGATCACCCGGTCGAGTGCGACGTCGTCGTCTCGGGCGCCATCGCGCCTCGCAAGCGCGTGATGGCGCTCTGTGAATTGATCCCGGGACTGCGCGCCATCGACGGCGGCCCACTCGCCAACGCCCGCATCATCGAATCGATCACCGCGCTGCTGATCGGCCTCAACATCCGGTACAAAGTCAGCGAAGGCATCGGCCTCCGCTTCACCGGCATCCCTTCCTGACTCACACCTCCGACTCTGACCACCCAAGCCCCCTGACCCCACCTCTTTAGATCTCCCGAGCCCCCTGACTCGTGTTGGCGCGCCGCCGTCCGGCGGTGGTGCGGAAATCATCAAGACGCGGTCGCCTCAGCAAGATCCTCCGACGCAACGCGTTGCCGCGGAGCGTCAATCTCCACTTTCCGGGGACTTGAAGCGCCACCGCGCAGGCATACGCACAGGCGGCTTGGGTCGGTAAGAGAGCTGTCACCACCCCGCGTGGCAACTTGCCCGCGTCGGGGCTCCACGTACGAGCGCTAGTGGCTCCATGCCTCGGGTGCCGCGACATCTTGTACTTTCATGTTGACGCCGCAGTGCCGCCGGGGCTATCACCATTCAACGGGGATGCGAACGGCTTTCCGGCGACTTTGGGGGGTTCGCAATTAGGCGGTCGTTGGAAGGTGGCGAGTTCGAGGTGGGAAGGAGGACCTGCCTTTAGCTCGGGGGCCCCAGGGTAGGTCCTGGGACCTCTTCGCTCCCCGGTGGTTTCTTCGTCGCTGTCTCATTCCAACTGTCTTTTCCTCGTCTCCTGGTTCGGCATCGGGTTGTCTTCACACGGCTCGAGCGGTCCCAACGCGATTCGTCCTCGTCCCAATCTCATTCCTCCTCAGACTTGTCTTGCTGTCCCTCGTTCCGTTCCGAACGGAACTCCACCTAAGACCGGAGAGATAACTGTGAGCGACGCCCGAGCCGACGACCAGACCGTGCGCGAAGTCCAAGCCATTCGATCCACCAGCGGCACCTGGCGTCCTCGCCTCAAGAACGGCGGCAAGCCCAAGGCCAAGGCAGGACTGGCGATCGAGCGTTACTTCACGCGGCCCGATGAGGATCCGTTCGCGGCCGTCGAGTGGGAATCGCGCGACGCGAGGATCGCCACCGAAGCGGGCGAGGTGATCTTCGAGCAGAACGGCGTCGAGTTCCCGAAGAGCTGGTCGCAGCTCGCCACCAACGTCGTGGTCTCGAAGTATTTCCGCGGTCACGTCGGGACGCCCGAGCGCGAGTACAGCGTGAAGCAGCTGATCGGCCGCGTCGTCGCGCGGCTGCGCGAGTGGGGCGATGCGTCGGGGTACTTCAAGACTGCCGCCGACAGCGAGACGTTCAGCGACGAACTCACGCATGTGCTCGTGACACAGCGCGCCTGTTTCAACAGCCCCGTCTGGTTCAACCTCGGCGTGCCCAATACGCCGCAGCAGGCGAGCGCTTGCTTCATCAACGCCGTCGAAGACACGATGGATTCGATCATGGACCTCGCGAAGACCGAGGCCATGCTCTTCAAGGGCGGCTCGGGCGCCGGCTCGAATCTCTCGGCGATCCGGTCCTCGCGTGAGCGCCTCTCCGGTGGCGGCATCGCGTCCGGTCCTGTCTCTTTCATGAAGGGCCTCGACACCTTCGCCGGCGCCATCAAGTCGGGCGGCAAGACGCGGCGCGCGGCGAAGATGGTGATCCTCAACGCCGATCATCCCGATGTGCGCGACTTCATCAACTGCAAGCAGGATGAAGAGAAGAAGGCTGCGGCGCTGATCGATGCCGGCTACGACGGCGGCTTCAACGTGCCCGGCGGCGCCTACGACTCGGTGCACTTCCAGAACGCGAACCACTCGGTGCGCGTCACCGACGAGTTCATGCGCTCGGTTCTGGAAGACCGCGATTGGCAGACGCGCGCGGTGATGACCGGCGCGCCGGTCGAGACGATGAAGGCGCGCGAGTTGCTGCACGAGATGGCGACGGCGGCGCACGGCTGCGGCGATCCCGGCATCCAGTACGACACGACGATCAATCGCTGGCATCCGTGCAAGGAATCAGGCCGCATCAACGCGAGCAACCCGTGCTCCGAGTACATGTTCCTCGACGACACCGCGTGCAATCTCGCCAGCCTGAACCTGATGCGCTTCGTCGATGACGCGGGCAATTTCGATGTCGCGGGATTCCGGCGCACGGTGCACATCGTGTTCCTGGCGCAGGAAATCATCATCGACCACGCGGATTATCCGACCGCGCGGATCGCCGCGAACAGCCACCTCTACCGCCCGATCGGCCTCGGCTACGCGAATCTCGGCGCGCTGCTGATGGCGGACGGCGTGGCGTACGACAGCGACGAAGGTCGCAACGTCGCTGCTGCGATCACCGCGCTGATGTGCGGGCAGTCGTTCCTGACCAGCGCGCAGATCGCCGCCGCGATGGGCCCGTTCACGCACTACGCCAAGAACCGCGATGCCTTCCTCGAAGTGATCGGCATGCACAAGGCGGCCGCCGAGACGATCGCGTCGCCCGGCGTACAGAGCGATCTGCTCGCCGCCGCGCGCGAGAGCTGGGCCGAAGCGCTGCGCCAGGGACGTCGCCACGGCTACAAGAACGCGCAGGCAACGGTGCTCGCGCCCACCGGCACGATCGCCTTCATGATGGATTGCGACACCACGGGCGTGGAGCCCGACATCGCGCTGGTGAAGTACAAGAAGCTCGTCGGCGGCGGGGATCTGAAGATCGTCAACCAGACGGTGCCGATGGCGCTGCGCCGGCTCGGCTACGACCCCGCGCAGGTCGACGCGATCCTCCAATACCTCGATGAGCAGGATACGATCGAGGGCGCACCCGCGCTGCGCGACGAGCATCTCTCCGTCTTCGATTGCGCGTTCCGCGCCGCGAAGGGCAAGCGCTCGATCCAGTGGATGGGTCACGTGCGGATGATGGGCGCCGTACAGCCGTTCTTGTCGGGCGCCATCTCGAAGACGGTGAACCTGCCCGCGGACGCGAGCGTCGAGGACGTGAAGACCGCGTACGTCGAGGGCTGGCGGCTCGGGCTGAAGGCGCTCGCCGTCTACCGCGATGGTTGCAAGCAGTCGCAGCCGCTGAACACCTCGAAGAGCGAAGGTGCAAAGGTCATCTCGCTCGAGGAAGTGCGCCCGCGCCGCGTGAAGCTGCCGGACGAACGCCGCGCGTGGACGCACAAGTTCACGATCGCGGGACACGAGGGCTATCTCACGGTCGGCGTCTACGACGATGGTTCGCCCGGCGAGATCTTCCTGAAGATGGCGAAAGAGGGCAGCACGGTTTCGGGGCTGATGGACACGATCGCCACGATGACCTCGATCTCGCTGCAGTACGGCGTGCCGCTGAAGGCGCTCGTCGACAAGTTCAGCCACACGCGTTTCGAACCCTCGGGCTTCACGAACAACCGCGAGATCCCGTTCGCGAAGTCGATCGCCGACTACGTGTTCCGCTATCTCGGCGGTCGCTTCCTGCAAGAAGAATCGCCGGTGGCCGACGAGCAGGAGACGGATGCCGAGACCGCAGGTCTCACGTTGGCGCGGCCGCTGCTGCGCGCGGCCGTTGCGGGCGGCTCGGGCTCCGGCCCGCTGCGCGTCGCGAGTCACGCGCCGCAAGCGTTCGTGAATCAGTCCGACGCACCTTCGTGCAGCGAGTGTGGTTCGATCATGGTTCGCAACGGCGCTTGCTACAAGTGCGCGAACTGCGGAGGAACGAGCGGCTGTTCCTGAGCCGAGAGCGAAGCGAAAGATTCCCCAGACCCCCGACTACCCCTTCATGTCCTGGCGGCGTCTCCAAGGGGGGGTGAGACGTCGCGAGGAGCGCGGAGGTTTCGGTCGAAAGACCGGGCCTCCGCGCTCTTCTCTCTCTCGCGCCACGAACGTGGAAGTTCCGAAGGTCAGGTGCCAAGCTCCGCCACCGTGGCCAAGCCCATCGAAGTACTCGCGAGCCTCTGCACGATTCCCGGCACCGATATCCCGATCCGCTTCGACGCTGATCTGAGTAGCCGCGCTCCGGACGGCACGCGCTTCCGGTCGCTGCGCGGCGTGCCGATCCTGCGCGGCGATGGCGGCTCCGTCGTAGAGCGCCCCACCGATCATCAGAGCGGCGGCGTGCCCGACGACATCATCGCGTACATGAACTCGCTGCCCGGCTACACGCTCTTTCTCGGCGCGGGCAACAGCAACTTCCGCTCGCCGCGCGTCGTCGAAGTGGAGTACGACCTCTTCCGCGACACCGATGTGATCGCCGACGCGCACTCCCTTCCCTTCGCCACCAGCTCCTTCGACTTCTTCTTTGCCCCGAACGTGTTCGAGCACCTGCGACGGCCTTTCGATGCGGCGCGCGAAGCGCTGCGCGTCCTCAAGCCGGGCGGGCAGATCCACATCCACACGGCGTTCCTCCAGCCGCTGCACGAGGCGCCCGCGCATTTCTACAACGCCACCGAGTTCGGCGTTCGCGAGTGGTTTCAGGGATTCGACCACGTCGAAGTCGGCGTCTCGGGAAACTTCAACCCGATCTACACCGTTTCGTGGATCGCGAGCGAGTTGCTGGGCGCCGCAGCGCACCATCTCGGAGCGGACGTCGAGCGGCGCATCGGGGCGCTGACGCTCGCCGAGATGGCTGGATTCTGGCGTCAGCCCCAGGGTTGGAACCCTGCCGCCGCGGAGCTCTTCTTCAAGCTGCCCGAGATCGTGCAGCGCTCGATCGCGGCTGGTTTCGAGCTGCGCGCTCGCAAGCCGAAGCGCGCCTAGCCGAGCATGCACCGCATCTCTGTCGTCATTCCGAGCTATCAGCACGCGCGCTTCGTCGCAGAGGCGATCCATTCCATCGCGGCGCAAGACATGCCGGAGCTGGAGTTGATCGTCGTGGACGACGGCTCGACCGACGGCAGCGCCGACGTGATCCGGCGCGCGCTCACCGAGGCGCGCCTCGAGCGCGTGCAATTCATCGAGCAACGGAACGAGGGTGCGCACCGCGCGATCGCGCGCGGAGTCGAAGCCGCGAGCGGTGATCTGCTTGCGATCCTCAACTCAGACGATCGCTTCCATCCGCAGCGTTTCGCGCGCATGGCGCGCGAACTCCCCGGGCACGGCGACTTCCTCGCCTTCTCGGCCGTCACGATGATCGATGCCGCTGGCGACGTGCTCGGTTCCGATTCATCGCCGATGCGCGGCTACCACCACGCACTCTACGAAGCGACGCGCTGTCCGAGCATCGGCTTCGCGCTGCTGCGCAACAACATCGCGGTCACCAGCGGAAATCTCGTATTCACGCGAACGCTCTACGAGAAGATCGGCGGCTTCCAGCCGTTCCGGCTTGCGCACGACTGGGACTTCCTGCTGCAGGCGCTCGTCCACGTCGAGCCGATCTTCGTTCCGGAGCCGCTGCTCGAGTACCGAACGCACGCCGTGAACACGCGCCTGCAGATGGACGCGGACGCGGTGAACGATGAGGGTCGCGAGATCTTGCAGCGCTATCTGGCTCGAACTCGGGACGAAACGCCCGCCAACCCGCTCGCTCCCTGCGAGCAGAACTGGCCGGTGTACTTCGATCTCTTCGTCTCGCGTTACCACGCGTGGTTCGGGCAGGGGCCGCTGCGCGATTGGATGGACGAAGCGCCCGAAGCACCGAAGTGCGAGTCATGGCGCTCGTGGTCCGATGTCGTGGACTTCGATCGCGTCGACGACTGCGACTACCTCGTCGATCCGAGCGTCGAACCAGCGCGCCGCGCGGCGCTTGCGATGGCGCGCGAGGTGTTGATCGAACGGGCGCACCCGCTCGCGGTCGAAGAAGGCGCGGCGGGCGACGCGCTTCGCGACGCCTACGCGCGCGCGGTGCGACGGCTGCCGCGCCTGCGCCGCACACCATGGGTATCGCCGGTGGATCGCACGCTGGCGAAGCCGTCACCGCGCATGGCGGCGCTGCCCGCACCCACGCCGCGCGGCGTCGCGGTTGCGCTGCTCGCGCATTCGCCTCTCGGTGCCCTCAGGGAGACCGCCCGCAACTTGCGATGGCGGCTGCTGATACGACGCTCGGGCATCTTCGATCCGGCTCACTACCGCGTACAGTGTCGGGCGCTCGGGTTGCGTGTGATCGATCCGGTCGGCCACTACCTGCGCGCCGGCGCGGCTCTCGGCCTCGACCCACATCCGATGTTTCAAACCCGCTACTACCTGCTTCGCAACCCCGACATCGAAGGCAAGGCGAATCCGCTCGTGCATTTCCTGCTCGACGGCGAGACGGAAGGACGCCGGCCGCATCCGCTCTTCGATCCCGGCTGGTACCGCGCTGCGAATCCGGACGTCGTGCGCTCGGGTGTGAACAGCCTCGCCCATTTCGTCCGGCACGGAATGCTCGAAGGACGCTCCGGTCATCCCCGCTTCGATGGCAGCCAATTCGTCGCCGAGCACAAAGCGCAGTCCGCGGGCAATGTGTGGCTCTCGTACATGCACCACGGTCGGCCGATCGGCGTGCCGTGCAATCGGCGCGAGGGGCTGCGTCTGCATCTCGAAGCGGCGGACGCCGCGGAGGGTGTCGCCGCGTTGCCGCGCGATCGCGAACGTGAGACGAATGCCGTCCGCGGGCTCCGCAGCTCGGGCCTCTTCGACGCCGAGCACTACGAGAGTTCGTGGGGCACCGGTCTCGATGAGCTCGGGGATGCTGCGCGACACTTTCTGGAGCGTGGCGCGATTGAAGGCGTCTCGTTCTGTCCCGGTGAGAGGATCGAGAAGCGACTCGAGGAACTCGAAGCAGAATTCGAAGCGACGGATCGCCCCGAGCTCGCCTATCTCCGAGCGGTGTCGGCTCCGCCTCGCATTGCCGAGGGGCATCGCGCCACGTTCTACGTCAGCAGCCACGGAAACACCTTCTTCACCGAGATGGCGGAGCATCTGGCATGCGGCTTTCGAGCGGCTGGCGCCGAGACGCGCATCGTCGATGAGAACGTGGAGGGATTGCCGCCCGCAGGAGCGCGCGAACACGCGATCGTCGTCGCGCCGCATGAGTTCTTCCTGCTCGGCGATGGCCCGAAGCGACTGTCGCGCCGCTTCCTCGCGCGCTGCTCGCTCTGGCTCGCCGAACAGCCGGGCAGCGAGTTCTTCGCGATGTGCCTCTGGTTCGCGCGCTTCGCCCGCCGCGTGCTCGATGTGAATCCGCTGACGGCGCTCGCGTGGGGTGAACTCGGCGTCTCCGCGCGCGCGCTGCCGCTCGGCTGGATCGATGGCTTCGACGATTTCGCCGACGCGCTCGAGATCGAAGCGCCACACGTGCGTGCGTCGCTCGCGCCCGAAGCACGCGCGCCGGTGCTCGTCGATCGCCCGCTCTGCGAGCGCCCGATCGACGTCGTGTTCAATGGCGTGCTCACGCAACACCGCGAGCGCTTCTTCGCGCGCAACGCGTGGTTCTTCAGCGATCTCCGCTGCGCGTTCTTCATGCCGACGCCGCGAATCCCGATTTCGGCGCACGTCGCTTCGTCGCTCAGCGCGCACGATGCGACGGCGCTCTCGCAGCGCTCGAAGATCCTGCTCAACATCCACCGCAGCGAGATGCCGTACTTCGAATGGCATCGGCTCGTCGTGCGCGGGATCTGGCAGAAGGCGCTCGTCGTGAGCGAGCCGTCGCTGCGTGTGCCGGGTTTCGAGCCGGGCCAGCACTACATCGAGTGCGAGCTCGAGCAGATGCCGCGCAAGATCGAGTGGCTGCTGCGCACGGAAGCCGGGCAGGCGGAAGCGGAGGCGATTCGCATGCGCGCCTTCGACGCATTGCAGCGCCGCTATCCGCTCGCGGCGATGGCGGCGGCGTTCCTCGCTGAGGATGCAGCGAGCGAGGAGTCTGCGTGACGGAGCCCGCTGCGATCGAAGTCGCCCCGCGCGAAATCGTGTACGAGAGCGGCTCGCTCGCCGCGGCCGACGCCACGATCTGCGTCACGCTCTACAACTACGAGGCGCACATCCTCGATGCGCTCGAGAGCGCCTTCGCGCAAACGCTTCCGGCGCTTGCGCTCGTCGTTCTCGATGACGGCTCGAGCGACGGCGGTCCGGCGCGCGTCGAACGCTGGATGCGCACCTCGGCCGCGCGCTTCGCTGGTGTCACGCTCGCACGACACACGCGCAACGCCGGACTCGCGCGCGCCCGCAACGGCGCGATCGATCTCGCGCGCTCCGAATTCGTGATGGTGCTCGACGCCGACAACCAGCTCCATCCGCGTTGTGTGCAGCGATTGCGCGACAGCCTCGCCGCGTCCGACTACGGCTTCGCGTACTCCATCATCGAACGCTTCGGCGATCTCCAGGGCTTGATGGGAACGGCGGGCTGGAGCACCGAGCTGCTGCGCGGCGGCAACTACATCGACGCGATGGCGCTGCTCCGCAAATCGACCTGGGAACGCGTGCACGGCTACGACCGCATGAAGATCGGCGGTTGGGAAGACTACGACTTCTGGTGCAAGTGCGTCGAGGCGGAGATCGAGGGCTTGCTGGTGCCCGAGATTCTAGGTCGCTACCGACACCACGGGGTTTCGATGTTGATGACCGAGACCGAACGCGGCGCCAATGCCGCCAGCGTGCGCCGGGAGATGCAGCACCGGCATCCGTGGCTGGCGCTCGACGGTCAAAGCGGAACCGGTTGATTGCGGGCGCTGCAAGCACTTGCTGTGTCCGAAAAGGGAGCGCTGATGGCTTCCGGTGAAGCGGTCATGAGCGCGCCACACGGCGAACGCGACATCTCGTACGGCCTTCAAACGATCCGATTCCTGGCCGCACTCGGCGTCTTCCTGCATCACTGCTTCGCCCATGCGGAGTGGTTCAAGATCATCCCGCCCGGCTTCGTCGTGCCAAGCCAGATCCTCGCGAATGCCGGCGTCATCACGTTCTTCGTGCTCTCCGGCTATCTGATGGCGATGAGTTCCGAACGCGCATCGCCGCTGCAGTTCATCCTCCACCGAGTGACCCGAATCTATCCGGGCCTGTGGCTCGCCACTGCAATGGCCGTCTGTTTCGAGATGCTCGGCTCGCTCCCGGTCTACGATTGGAGCGCCGCGCTCTCGCTTGCACCACTCGGGCCGCGCGTGACGCCGCTTTCTGTCGAATGGACTCTCGTCTACGAGATGTTCTTCTACTGCGTCGTCGCGTTGCTGTGCTTCATCCCCGCGCTCTGGGTAAGGCAGTGCATCGTGGCACTTTGGGCCCTCGTCACCGTCATCTACGGATCGCCCATCATTCAGCCCACCGCCACCGAGATCCTCACCGCGCAGCAAAGCCTCGCCTTCATCGTCGGGATGGCAGCTTGGTGGATCGCTCCGAGGGCTTCGTTTCGTGGCTACGCGATCCCCGCAATCAGCGCCGCTGCGTTCGTCGTCCTCTATTTCTGGGTGCCGCTGAAGTGGACCCATAGCTACATCGGCCTATCGGTAGCGGCCGCCATCATCGTCAAATCGGTGCATCGCGGACGGCTCTTCGATTCGAGCAAGACACTCGCGAAGCTTGGAGATGCCTCCTATGGCATCTACCTGCTTCACGTTCCGCTCCTGACCATCCTGTTCGCATCGACGGCACTACAAGGATGGCTCTCGTTCTTCGCGAGCAGCGTGGCGGCGTACGCGCTCTGCAGCGCGTTCGGCACGATGGAATTCCGGATGTACACGGCGATCAAGCGTGCGGCCGATCGAATGCTGCGCCGGCTTCAATCCACCGATCCCGAGCTAGGAGACTGACCCAAGACTGCCTCCGCACGTCTGGCCGCGCATCCATCCCCGCCCACTTCGTTGCGCTCGCTCGCCGTAGCTACCGCTACGCCTCGCTCGCGCGCCTCGCGGGCGGGGCGTCTGCACGCCCAGCCGC
>JANNKU010000004.1:0-77278 GCA_031396445.1 Deltaproteobacteria bacterium
CGCACCGGCGGCGACGAGTGGGAAGCACTCACCAACGGACTGCCGCAGCGCGACTGCTACGTGAACGTGCTGCGCGACGCGATGGCCGTCGATGCGCTCGATCCGTGCGGGATCTATTTCGGGACCAGCGGCGGACAGGTCTACGCATCTTCGGACGGCGGCGACGAGTGGGCGCCGATCGTTCGCGATCTGCCGGCGGTGCTGTCGGTCGAGGTCCAGACGCTGCGATGATTCGCGTGGTGCTGCCGGCGCATCTGCGGACACTCGCGCGCGTCAGCGGCGAGCTGCACTTCGATCTCGCGGGCGTGGCCACGCAGCGGTCGGTGCTCGATGCGCTCGAAGCGCGTCACCCGATGCTGCGCGGCACGATCCGCGATCACACGACGAAGCGTCGGCGGGCGTTCGTGCGCTTCTTCGCGTGTCAGGTAGATCTATCGAACGAGGAGCCGGACGCGCCGTTGCCCGCTGCGGTTGCGAGCGGAGCCGAGCCCTTCGTGGTGCTCGGCGCGATGGCGGGCGGCTAGGCATCTGCAACGACAACGACGAAGGAGGTCATCGTGAAGTTCTTGCTGCTGATCTATGAGAACGACGCCGAGCGCGTGGAGATGATGGACGAGCGAATGCCGACTTGCGCCGCGTACGCGGAGGCGATGGTGAAGGCCGGCATCTATGTGGCCGGCGAACGACTGCGCGCTGCCTCGTCCACGACTTCCGTGCGCGTGACCGACGGCAAGACGCACGTCGTCGATGGACCGTATGCCGAAGCGAAGGAGCAGCTCGGCGGCTTCCACATGATCGACGTGCCCGATCTCGACACGGCGCTCGCTTGGGCCGCGCGCTGTCCGAGCGCGGCTCGCGGCGTCGTCGAAGTCCGACCGGTATGGCCGCGTTGAGATGTTGAAAGCAATCGCGCTCGGTCTGCTCGTGATCCTCGGCGGCGTGCTCGCACTCATCGCGATGCAGCCGTCGGCGTTCGAGGTGGAACGCTCGGCCGCCATCCACGCGCCGGCAGGCCTCATCTATGCCCACATCCAGGACCTCCACGCGTGGGAGGCATGGTCACCGTGGGCGAAGATGGATCCGGCAATGAAGAGTTCCTACGAGGGAACCGAATCCGGCGTGGGCGCCATCACGTCCTGGGATGGCCCGAAGGCCGGCAAGGGCCGCATGACCATCACGGCCGTGAAGCCCGACCAGGAGGTCGACATCAAGCTCGAGTTCCTGGCGCCGATGCAGGCGACCAACCGCGCGCTCTTCACGCTGACACCGGATGGCGACGCCACCAATGTGACGTGGCGCATGGAAGGCAGCAACGGTTTCGTCGGCAAGGCGTTCGGGCTGCTGATGAACATGGACGAGATGGTGGGCGGCGACTTCGAACGCGGACTCGCTTCACTGCAATCCATCGCGGAGGCCGACGCAAGCAAGCGAAGCGCGCCATAGCAACGATCGATCACCCAGCAATCAAGGAGATTTCGCATGCCCCGCTACGTTGATGGTTTCGTGCTTCCGATCCCGAAGAAGAACACGGCGGCCTATCGCGCGATCGCCCGCAGAGCGGGCAGGATCTGGCGCGAGCACGGCGCGCTCGAGGTTCGCGAGTGCATCGCCAATGATGTGAAACCTGGCAAGACCACGTCGTTCCCGCAGAGCGTCAAGCTGAAGCCCGGCGAAGTCGTGTGGTTCTCGTGGATCACCTTCAAATCGCGCAAGCACCGCGACCAGGTGAACGCGAAGGTGATGGCAGACCCGCGCATGGCAAAGATGTTTGCGCCGGGCGCGATGCCACTCGACGGCAAGCGGATGATCTACGGCGGGTTCTCGGTCGTCGTCGATCTCTGAGCCGCGAGGCGATGACGCACGACGGTGATGCAGCCGCCCGTGAAGCCGCCGAGTCCGTGGCAAGGCGGAGCTACGGCCGACTCGTGGCGCTGCTGGCATCACGAACGCGCGACGTCGCGGGCGCCGAGGACGCGCTCTCCGACGCCTTCGCGACCGCGCTCGTCGATTGGCCTGCGAGCGGCGTTCCGCGCAATCCCGAGGCGTGGCTGATGACGGTCGCGCGCCGCAAGTGGATCGACGCAACCCGGCGTCACCGCAGCGCCGAGGACGCGGGCGTGCATCTCCGCTTGATCGCGGAAGAAATCGAAGCGGCGGCGCGAGCGAAGATCGAGTTCGCGGACGAGCGCCTGGCGCTGATCTTCGCGTGCGCCCATCCCGCGCTCGATCCCAACATTCGCGCGCCGCTGATCTTGCAGACGATCCTCGGCATCGACGCCGCGACGATCGCATCGGCGTTTCTGGTGTCGCCCGCTGCGATGGCGCAGCGATTGGTGCGCGCAAAAAACAAGATTCGCGACACAGGGATTCCGTTTCAGGTTCCCGACCGCGCGGAATCGAGCGCGCGCCTCGGCGCCGTGCTCGAAGCCATCTACGCAGCATTCGCAAAGGGTTGGTCGGATCCCGCCGGCACCGAGGTGTGTGGCAACGATCTCGCAGAGGAGGGAATCTGGCTCGGCCGGCTCGTCGCCTCGCTGTTGCCGGAGGAGCCCGAGGCGCAGGGTCTCCTCGCGTTGATGCTCTACGCGCAAGCGCGTCGCAGCGCGCGCCGCGATGCGCAGGGCGAGTACGTGCCGCTCGCCGAGCAGGATCCCGCTGCGTGGGACGCGGCTTTGATCGACGAAGCGGAAGCGTTGCTCGCGCGCGCGAACACGCTGCCCGGCAGCGGCCGCTACCAACTCGAAGCCGCGGTGCAGTCCGCGCATGCGGTGCGCCGCTTCACCGGTCGCTCCGACTGGGCCGCGATCGAGCAGATCTACGACGCGCTGCTCGCGATGACGGGCTCCCCGGTGGTGGCGCTCAATCGCGCGATTGCGATCGCGGAGACGCGTGGCGCCGCCGCCGGTCTCGACGCGCTGGGCGCAATCGAGAACGAGTCGCGGCTCGCGGACTACCAGCCGTATTGGGCTGCACGCGCGTCGTTGCTGGCGCGGACGCATTCGATCGAGGCGGCCGATGCGGCCTACGAGCGTGCGATCGGCCTCGCGAGCGATCCCGCTGTGCGGCGTTTTTTACAACTTCGCCGAGCCGAGCTGCGGCGATGAGTGGCGGTTGACTTCCTGGACGACGCCTCCGTAAGATGGGCATTCCACCCATCGAAGCCGTCAGGGGTCCACCATGAAGAGTCGCGCGCCGCTTTCCACGTTGATCGCTCTGTCACTCATCGTGATCGGATCGCTCGGTGTCACCGACTGCTCCGAACGGGTCCGCGGCGGACTGATGGATGTCGTTGGGGATCACGATCAGCGGATCCATGCGCTCGAGCGCTGCGACTGCGAGGGCATCCTCGCGCCGGTCTGCGCAGAGAACGGCAAGACCTACATCAACCGCTGCGAGGCGCGCTGCGCACACACCCGTGTCGTAGCGATCGGGCGCTGCGAGGTGCCGGAGTGCGGCGGTCCGCGTGGTGTCGCCTGCGGCGATGGCGAGTTCTGCGAAACGCATCCGGGCTGTGACGCGATGGCGGCCGGCAGCTGCGAAGCGATTCCCCAGGTCTGTACCGACGAGATCGATCCGGTGTGCGGTTGCGACGGCAAGACCTACTCGAACGATTGCGAACGTCGAGCGGCCGGCGTGACGCTCGAGTTCCGCGGCGAATGCAGCGAACCCCCGATCGCGTGCGACGCCAACGGCGCGTGTGCAGACGGCAGCTACTGCCATCGGCGCGACGGCGTCTGCGATACGCATCCGGGTGTGTGCACGCCGCAACCGGATGCGTGCACGTTGAACTACGACCCCGTCTGCGGCTGCGACGGCAAGACCTACTCGAATGACTGCGCGGCCGCCGCAGAAGGCATCTCGGTAGGCCACGACGGCGCATGCGAACCGGCGCCGGTCGCCTGCAACGGCGACGCGGAGTGCCAGTCGAGCGAATACTGCAAGACGCGCACGGGAGAGTGTCGGTCCGAAGGCGAGTGCGCACCGCGCGCGGAAGTCTGCCCGCTCTACGTCGCGCCCGTTTGCGGCTGCGATGGCAGCACCTACAACAACGAATGCGAAGCCGCCGCTGCCGGCATATCGCTCGCGAGCCTCGAAGCGTGCACGCCGCCGGGCGTTCCGATCTGCCACGTGCCGCCGGGGAATCCGTCGAATCGCCACACGATCACCGTCGGCGAATCAGCGGTCGCTGCGCACCTGCGACACGGCGATCATCGCGGTCGTTGCGAGGATGGCGCGAACGAGTGATTCGCGAAGCACTCGTTGGCGCGGTCCTGCTGATCGGCGCGGCCGGCGCCTCGGCGACACAGGTCGAGCGCGTGACGGATGGCAGCTTCGAGCTGGGCTCTCCGCAGTGGATGTCCATCGGAGCCATCCACTGCAGCGCAGCGACCTGTGGAGCTCCCGCCGCCACCGGCTCCTTCTACTGGAGCACTGGCTTCACCTTCGAATCGGTTCCGGCGGATTCGGGTTTCAACAACATCGGCAGCCTCACACAGTCGGTCGTGGTTCCGGAGAGCCCGGCGACGCTGCGCTTCGATCTTCGAGTTTTCGACGGCTCCGAACCGATGGATGTGTTTCTCAACGTCACGCTCGGGTCGACTTCGCTGGCGGTGATCGACTCGGGCTCTCCCACCTTCGAGCCCGTCTCGCTCCCGATCCCGGCCGGGTTGATCGGGTTCGGCTCGAACGAGCTGAAATTCGAGGTGATCTGCGTGAACCTGACCTTCGCGGATAAGGAATGCGAGCGCGTCGACATCGATGACGTGTCGCTGCTCACGCCGGAGCCGGCGGCGTTCGCGCAAGGGCTTGTTTCAACCGCGCTGCTGGCAGCAAGCGCTCGACATCGCATCGGGCGGAAGCGTTCATGCGAACGAGATCGAGGTTCGGCAGCCTGAAGTGCAGCACCCCTCCTTCGGCCGAGCGAAGGAGGGGTGCGCGCGTTCAGTCACTGCATCGACACTTGCGTGGATCGAGCGATTAGAGGCGTCGGAGCGAGCGCGGCAGCGCCGTTCCCGAGAGCGTCAGGATGAACGGCGTGGTGCCGGTGCTTTCGAGACTCGCGAAGCGGAAGTTGCCGATGCTGATCATGTCGGCGGCCTGGCCGTTCAGATCGACCGTCAGGTCCGGGAGATACTGCGCGCTCACCGAGAGCAGGAAATCGCAGGTTCCCGCGGCGAGGTTCACGAAGGTGATCACGTCGTTGCCACCATCGAGGAGCGGCGCGAGGCCTGGTGAGGCGGGCGCGCTACTTCGAGCGGCGCAATGCGAGGAGCGCTGCGAGCGCCGTGGCGCCGAGCGCGATCGCGGCGGGTTCCGGCGCAGCGAGACCCACCATCGCGAGATCGAGCAGCGTCTGCGCTTGCGATCCCACGCTGGTGAGCGGGATCAGCGTCTCCCCGCCGCCCGTGGCGCGGACGATCCGCGTGAGTCCCGGTTG
The DNA here is from genome assembly GCA_031396445.1 of Deltaproteobacteria bacterium. GTDB lineage: Bacteria > Myxococcota_A > UBA9160 > UBA9160 > PR03 > PR03. The sequence continues at coordinate 5,438 of JANNKU010000004.1, forward strand.
ACTCGGCGCTGCGAAGACATTGCCGTTCGCTTCCACCTCGATCTGGCCCCAGATCAGCGAGGTCGGGAAGAGCGCTGTGATGTTCGGCACGATCGTCGTCGTTGCACCGCTGACCGGATCGACGTCCAGCAGCGCCGTCGGCCCGATGAATCCCTCGAGAACGATGTAGGAGCCGTCGCGATCGAGGGCGACGTCGCCGAGCGAGAAGCTCGCCGGGTCGTAGAGCACGTCCAGGCTGGGCGGCGCCCCGGGATCGATGCGCACGAGCATGCTCTGCGCGCCGACGTAGGCGAGCGCCGCGATCGACCCTTGCTCGTCCACCACCAGCTGCTGGAATTCCTGGTACGCCGAATCCTCGTAGTACAACTCGAGTGTGTCGGTCGCGGGCGTGTAGCGGAGGATCTGCGCCGTGTTCGTTGGCTCTTCGTAACGCGCGCCGGCGAAGTACACGGTGCCGTCGATCGGATCGACCGCGACATCGCTCGGCCCGCTGTACATGCCGAAGGGTCGCAGCCGCGTGAGGTCGAAGGGTTGGAAGTCGAGAGTCCTCGGGTTGATGCGGTAGAGCGGCAGCGCGCCGATCCATACGTCGCCGTTCGGCGCGCCGCCGATGCTGTCCGCGTACTCGTTCGGAACACAGAACATCGTCGTGATCTGCGTCGGCGTGCCGGGCGCAATCCGGACCAGCTGATCCTCGAACGAGCCCGGCGCGAATGGATCCGCGCGATACGTGTGCGATGCCAGCCACGCGCCGGCGGGCGGCTGCGGCACGGCTGCGATCACCGAGTTGGCGCGCACGTCGGTGCAACCGGGTGACGTCGAGCCGTCGAGATTGATCTCGGCGCGACACGCCGTCAGGTTGCCTTCGAATTCGATCGTGACGGCGCCGTTCGCCGGGATCGTGCCGGCCCACGAGACCGAGCGCGTCGCCGCGTTGTAGCTGACGCCGGGGCCACTCGGCGGTGTCGTCACGTTGAAGCCGCGCACGTCGAAGGAGATCGACGCGCCGGGTAGCGCCTGGCCGACGTCCGACCCGAACGACACGGAGAGATCCGCGAATGCGCCGGGACGCGCCACCTGCACGCCGAGGTCGTAGAGCGGCGAGATGAGTCGTTGCGGCGGCGCGAGATTGCTGGCGCCGATCTCGACGTTCACCACCTGCTCGATCGCGAAGCTCGCGGGCTCCGTGGAGCGACCGAGTTCTTCGCCGCACGCATCGAAGGCGACGATCTCGTCGCCGAACGCGAGCTGCGTCTCGCGGACACCGGGCGGCACGCACGAAGTGATCTGCGAGACGAATTGGATCGACGTGCTCGGACCCGACGCGACGTCGCCCGTCCATTGGAAGCGTCCGCTCGAGGTATCCACCACACCGCCGGCCGCCGAGACGACGCGATCGAAGGCTGCCGCATTGCCGAACGCGAATCCGTTCGGCGTCTCCATGCTCGCGCTTCCGAATCGCACGCCTTCGATGCTTTCGCCATTCGCGTTGCCGAGCGTCACCGTGTGCGTCTGCTCGTCGCCGGGCCGCAGCGGCACACGCGCCGGTGTCGTGGCGACCGACACCGTGAGCGGACCGGACGCGGCGGGCGTCACCGCGAGCTGGATCTGGTTGCTGACTGTGTAGCTGCGCCCGCCATCGGGCGGGAACGACTCAGAGAGCAAGCCCTGCGTGGAAACGATCGACTGCGCCACCTCGCAGCCGAGCGAGAACGTGACGCTGACGCTGCCGCTCGCCGCGGGCACGAGTTCGCCGATCAGCCAGCGCACGACTCCGTCCGTCTCGTCGCCGCCGCTGGTCGCTGAAACGACCGTCGATCCGAATGGCAACGTCACCTCGATCTCGACCTCGTGCGAAGTGACGCCGCCTTCGTTCGCGTAGTCGAGGCTGTAGGTGATCGTGTCACCGACTTGTGCCTGCGCGGGACCGCTGAGTTCGAGCACTGGCTCTGAAATGGGGCAGGTGTTGAAGCTGCAGAACGAGACGCCCGCCTGCGTCGCGCCGCCTTGCGCCGTACACGCGGCCACCGTCAGCGAATCGCAAAGGGGATCGCCCGACTCGAAGCAACACGCTTGCTCGACGGGCGGAGGCGGACACGCGCTGCACGCCGTCCCGGCGCCGAGGAAGTTGCCGCTGCTGCATTGCGCCACGGTTCCCGAGTCGAAGCACCCGCTGGGGAAACAGCACGCGCCGCTCGCGTCGAGGCAATCGGAGAGATCGAAGGGCGGAATCAGCGGACCGGCGGGCGAGCCCGGTGCGCGCGTCACTTCGATCGTCACTGAGCCGGCGGCGACGGCCGTCACTTCGGCTTCGAGCACCGCGTTCACGTCGCCGATCGGAAAGGCGCCCTGGTTGATCACCGTGCCGAGCGTGCCCGGGCACAGGTCGATCAATCGATAGTCGGTTTCGCCAGAGTTCCCGAGATCGTGCTGCACGAACGCCTGCGTGCCCGATGGCGAGACTTGCACGAATCCGAGATTCGTCGCGAAGTCGAAGCCCGGCCCCGCCGTGTTGCCAGTCACGAGATCGACCCAGATGAAGTTCACGAAACCGAACTCGGTCGCGTTCGTCGCGAACCACGCGATCCGCTGCGGCGAAACGCCGAGTTGGTCGGTGCACTCGAGCCCCGCCCCGACGCCGTTCGGCTCGTTGCAGAGTCCGGTGTCGTAGAAGCCGAGCTGCGCGATGCCGTTCTGGATGCACAGGTCCGTGACGATCGGATCGAGGCGATTGCCAAAGGGCGGGATCCGATAGAAATGCACCTGTGTGCCGGCGAAGTTGTTGCAGCTTCCGCCGAACGCATACACCGTGGTGCGACTCGGCGTGAGTCGCAGCGACCCGATGGCCTCATCGGGAATCCCGGTCGAACCGGTCGGCCGCAGGAACACCGATTCGGCGGTGCCATCGCCATCGCGGTCGATCCGGATCGCGCTGCCGTCGTAGAAGATCCCGAGCGTGAACTGCTCGGGATGGATCCACCAGCTATTCCACGGTCGGAACGCGCCGGTCGTAGACGCGGCCGATGCGAGCGAAGGCGCGAGCATCTGGAACGCGAAGAACGACACGAGGATGAGTCGGCAGGCGTGCGTCGCAAAGCGGGGGCGGGGCATCAGTGGCCTCCGGAGTGGAGGCTACGCGCGGCGGTTGCCGTGCGCTGTCGCCAGAACGGGGGACGCTCCGTTCGAGTTCGCAGCCGCCGTCAGTCACCCACCATCACGACCGTGCGCCCCGTCGTCCGTCGCTGCTCGTGATCATCGAGCGCGCGGCCGGCCTCTGCGAGCGAGACCCGACGCGTAACGACGGGCCTGATCTTCTTCGCGTCGAGCAAGCGCAAGAGATCCGCATGCACGGCATCGCCGACATCGCGACCGAAGGGGTTCATTCCCATCCGGCGAATCGCCGGCGGCAGGTTGTCGAAGTACGCGAGCATCACGCCGACGATCGAGAAGTTGCCAGGGCACGTCGGGCGCAGCGGGCGACCGGTCATGCCGTTCTGCGCGTCGCCCGCAAAACCGACACAGAGGTAGCGACCCTCGCGCGCGACGCAGCGCCACGACTTCTCGACGAAGTCGCCGCCGACGAGATCGCAGACGACGTGCGCGCCGACTTCGCGCGTGTGATCGAGCACCGCGGCGACGAAGTCCTGCGCGCTGTGATCGATCGCGAGTTCGGCGCCGAGGTCCGCGCAAAACTTTGCCTTCGGCGCGCTGCCCGCCGTCGCGATCACCTGCGCCCCCTTCGCGACACCGAGTTGGATCGCAGCGCTGCCGACGCCGCTCGCGCCGGCGTGCACCAGCAGCGTCTCTCCCGCTTCGAGTCGGCCACGGCGGAAGAGCGCGAGGTGCGCGGTGTGGAAGGGCAACAAGAACGCGGCGGCTTCCGCGTCGTCGAGTGCTTTCGGCGCGTCGAAGGTGGTGCCGAGCGGCGCGATGGCGTACTCGGCGAGGCCTCCCTGCGCGAGTTGCGTGATCGCCACCACGCGGCGCCCGATCCACGCTTCGCCGCCCACGCCCGCCGCATCGACGATCCCGCACACATCCATGCCGAGCGTGAAGGGCGGCGGCATCGGGATCGTCGTCACGCGACCCTGACAGCGATCGATGTCGTTGAAATTCAGCGATCCCGCGGCGACGCGAATCCGCACCTGACCGGCGCTGGGCTCCGGCATCGGGATCTCCGCGACTTCGCAGACCTCGCCCGGCGGACCATTGCGAAGTACTCGTAGTGCCCTCATGCAGCTCTCCCGAACGAAGTGGATGCGGCGCGCCGTCGTTGCGATTGCGTTGCTGGCGGCGCTCGCGCTCGTCGCCGAAGCCGTGTTCTGGCTGGGTAGCACCCTCGCCGCGCAGCCCGCTGTCGCGGGCGACTGCGCCGTGCTCGTGCTCGGTTATCCGAGCGACGCCGATGGCGCACCGAGCGCCGTGCAGCGCGCGCGCGTCGCGGCGGGCGCCCTCGCCCATCGGCGCAATCACTGCGATCGCATCCTTGTGTCGGGTGGCGCAGCGCACAACGCATCGATCGAGGCGGAGGTGATGGCGCGACTCGCGGCGGACGAAGGCATTCCGGCGTCGCAGATCACGATCGAGAATCGCGCGCAGAACACCTGGCAGAACGTCGAGTACTCGCTCCCGTTTCTGGACGGCTTCGCGCATCTCTTCGTCGCGTCGGAAACGCTGCACGCGTATCGGGGCCGGCGCTATCTCTGCAAACAGCGACCGCTCTGGTGTGATCGCGTCGCGGTCGCGCCGGCCTACGAACCCTTCGCGCGACCGCTCTGGAAGATCGGCGCGCTGCTCTACGAGTTGCACGCGTGGATTCGCGATTGGCTCTTCTACGAGTGAGCGCGCACGGAGGTCGAGATCCGCCACCCGACCCAGCGCTGCTAGACGGCCTCGCAGTAGAGCCGGTAGACGTGGATGCCCTTGTTGCTGAGATTCCCCGACCCGCCCGCCAGATAGAGCCGCCACGCGCGGAAGGTCGGCTCGCCGAGCAGAGCCGACACTTCGTCGCGTCGCGCCATCATGCGCTCGTACCACGCGGCGGTGGTCTTGGCGTAGTGCGGGGAGAGATTCACCGCCCGGTGGATCTCGAAGCCGTTGCGCTCGAGCGCGCGCACGTGCGTGCCGAAGGTGAACCAGTGATAGCCGGGCCAGACCCAGCGCTTGTGGAACGCCGTGCCGGGGTAGAAGTCGAGCGGAAGCGGCGTGTGCGGGGTCATCAGCGCGTGATGCAGGTAGCGGCCGCCGCGCCGGATCCGGCTCCGGACGGCGCGCACGTACGGCGTGAGACCGCGCGGACCGACGTGGCTGACCATGCCGGTCGACAGCACGTGGTCGTAGACGCGGTCGTCGCTGCGGTAGTCCCCTTCGCGCAGCTCGAAGCGCGACGGATCGAAGTCCGCGAGCAGCTTCGCGCCCTCGCGCACCTGGTTCTCCGAGTGCGTCCAGCCGACGATGCGCGCGAACGAGTGCTCTTCGAGCGCGACGCGCAGTTGCCCTGCGTAGCCGCAGCCGATGTCGAGCACGCTGTCGCGAGCGGCCGGAGCCACCCAGTCGATCGCGTCCTTGAACTTGCGCCACTGCGCCTTCTCGAGCGAATCGAAGTCGTCGCGCGCGCCGGCGCCCGCGCGGAGCAGTTCCGGCCGCTCCAGCCGCTCGGGCCGCTCGAAGATCGCGCAGGAATAGGCGCGATAACTGCGGTCGAGATAGACGTCGAGCGCGGCCTGCGGAACGTCGTAGTGACTCTTCACGCTCTCGCGCGCCCGCGCCGGCGTCTGCGTCTGGAAGGCGCGATTGCGCAGCATCGACAGCAACGCGCGGGGCCACGACATGTCGAGCCGCGCGTGGACCCGCAGATCCGAGACCACGTACAGGTTGCCCTCGAGGTCGGCCTCGCCGGCCAGATGCCGTTCGAGGAAACCCATCACGTCGCGGGCGAGCAGTGCGCGGCCGACCGCCTCGGTGTGGAGCGTCACCTCGAGCGGCGGACCGCTCCAGTGCGAGGCGCTCCCGCCGGCGGACCAGCGCCGGCCGGTCCAATCCTGGAATTGCACCGGCCACGGAAAGTCGCGGAGCGTCGCGACGGTCATTGCGCCGAGCCGCTCGGCGATCGAGGCCCCGCGCCGATTCCCGCTCCGTGCAGCCGCCGCTTCCGGGCCCGATCGGACATCGGTCGACATGAAAAACCCCCGCTCGACGGAGAGGACGCCCCGGCGGCCCGAGGCTACCCGGCGCGATCCGGGTCCGCCCGATCCGTCCGGCTCGCCATTTTCGCCCCGCTGTGATGAGCTTCACAGCGATCCCCGCGAAGGGCGACGAAGATGGGCTTGCAACCTTGGAGGAGGACGCGAGATGGGACATCGAATCGACGGTCACGCGGCGATCGAGAAGCGGATCCGGACCAGCCTCGAGAACCTGGTCTTCGCGTTGGGCGAAGCGACGGGCGCCGACCGCTCGTCGCTCTTCGTAGTGGACGAGGAACACGCCGAGATGCGGCTCGCGATGGCGAAGACCGAGAGCGGGCGACCGCTGAGCGTGCGGATGCCGCTCGGCCGTGGTCTCGCGGGGCTCGCCTGGGAGAGCGGCGAGACGATCCGCGTCGACGACGCCTACAGCTGCCCGCGTTTCAACGCCGAGGTCGACGCACTTTCCGGTTACCGCACACAGAGCCTGCTGTGCATCCCGGTGCGTGAGCCCTCCGGCCGCATCGCGGCCGTCCTCGAGCTGCTCAATCCGATCGGCCGCGATGGCTTCAGCGCGGAAGACGAGCTGGAAGTCAGCGCCTACGAGCCCGAACTTGCGGCGCTGCTCGGGGCCTGCCGGTCGGTCGCCTAGGCGCCGGCGACCCGCGAATGCGTATCCGCTTCTGGGGCACTCGCGGGTCGGTGGCTAGACCCGGTCCCACGACCCTCCGTCACGGCGGCAACACCTCGTGCGTGGAGGTCCTCGCGGACGACGGCACGTGGGTCATTCTCGACTGCGGCACCGGCGCGTACGAGCTGTCGCGCGATCTGCGCAGGCGCGGACCGCTGCCCGCCATCGGTCACCTGCTGATCGGCCACGCCCACTGGGATCACATCCAGGGCTTCCCGTTCTTCGAACCGCTCTACGACTCGCGCAGCGAATGGCGGGTCTATGCACCCGGCGACCGCATCGATCATCTGCAGCAGACCTTCGCCCGGCAGATGTCGCCGGAGCAGCACCCGATCGCGCTCGGTGACCTGAACGCATCGGTGCGCTTCCGCGTGCTGACGGAAGGCAGTTTCCCGATCGGCGGAATCGGCGTCACCGCGCAGTACCTGCATCATCCGGCACTCACGCTGGGCTACCGGCTGGAGGCGGACGGCGTCTCGATGGTCTACGCGACCGACCACGAACCGCATGCCGTGCCGCTCTTTGGCGAGCCGCCCGGTCCGCTGCCGCTGCACCCCGAGGATCGCCGCCACGTCGCGTTCCTCGCCGGCGCCGATCTCATCATCCACGACGCGCAGTACACGCTCGCCGAGTACCCGAGCCGGCGCGGCTGGGGTCACACGCCGTTCGAGTGCGCAGTCGACTACGCGATCGCCGCGGCGGCGAAGCGGCTGGCGCTGTTCCATCACGATCCGGACCGCGACGACGCCGCCGTGGAAGCGCTCGTCGAAGCGGCGCGTGCGCGCGTCGCGGCGGCCGGCTCGAGTCTCGAGGTCTTCGCCGCTGCCGAGGGTCAGGATCTGGAACTCCGGGGTTCATGGGAGACCGGCATGTCGCCAGCGAGCAACGCGGGTTCCGCGCTGCTCGCGCACACACCGCCGATGGCCAAGACCGTGCTGCTCGCCGAAGACGATCCGGAGCTGGCGCTGCGCCTCGCGGCCGTGCTGCGCGAAGACGGCCTCCGCTTGATCCATGTGACGGGGCTCGCGGCTGCGCTCGACGCGGCGCATCTCGCTCCGCCCTCCCTCGTGTTGCTGGACGTGCGGGCACCACGGAGCGAAGTGCTCGCCGCGTGCCGGAAGCTGCGCAGCTCGTCGGATCTGCGGCTGCGCGAGATTCCGCTGCTGGTGGTCGCGGAGTCGGCGCCGAGCGAGCGCGAGGTGACGGAGGCTTTCGAGGCCGGCGCGACGGACTACCTCGCGCGTCCCATCAAGCCGACGCTGTTGCGCTCGCGGATTCGCGGCTGGCTGTTGCGCAGCCAACCATCTTAGAGAGCGTCACGCCGGCCCCGCTCCGGTTACCCTCGGACCGCGTGGATTCCACCAGCGCCCCGATCGCGACCGACCCGACGACCTCGCGCGCCCACAGCACGCGGGCGACCGTGGTGTTCGCCGATCTGGTCGGATTCACCGCGCTCTCGGAAGCGGTCGGGCCGGAGTCGGCGTATCTCGCGGTGAGCGGCGCGCTGCAACTGCTGGACGGCGTCGCGCGCCGGCACGGCGGCTCCGTCGACAAGTATCTGGGCGACGCGCTGATGGCCGTCTTCGGGCATCCGGTGCCGCTCGCCGAACCGGCCCGCGCCGCCGCGCGAGCGGCGATCGAGATGCGCGACCTGCTCCGCGAGTACGCCCGCGACCTCCCCGTCCCGCTCGACCTCGTCGTCGGAGTCAACACCGGCCCGCTCGTCGCCGGCGACGTGCGCGGCCGCGTGATCCGCGAATTCCACGTGCTCGGCGACGCCGTCAACGTGGCCGCGCGCCTCAAGTCGCGGGCGCCGCTCGGCGGCATCTACATCGGCCCCGAGACGCACAGGGAAGCCGGCGACGGCTTCGAATACCGCGAGCTCGGCAAGCTCAAGCTGAAGGGCAAGGCACAGGAAGTCGCGATCTTCGAGCTGCTGCGGTCGCTCGAGCGGCGCGCGGGCCGGGGTCTGGCGCCCCGCCACGAAGATGCGTCTCCCTACGTCGGACGCGAGCGCGAGCTGGCCGTCCTGGAGTCCCATCTCGAGCAGCTCGCAGCGGGGCGCGGCGGGGCGCTCGTGGTGCTCGGGGCGGAGGGCATCGGCAAGTCGCGGCTGCTGGCCGAAGCGACCGCGCTGCCGGTCGCGGGTCGCGTCGCTGCGGTGCACGCGTTCGCGCGACACCGCAGCGGGATGCTGCTCGCCGATCTGCTCGACGCGCTGGAGGTCGAGAGCGCCCACACGGTCGCCCGCCAGTTGCGATCGGGATTCCTGCGCGGCGCCGCGGCCGTGGGCCCGGTCGCGGAGACACTGATCGCGGTCGCTTCCGGCCGGCCGCTCGTCGTGGTGCTCGAGGATCTGCACCTCGCCGATCCCGAATCGCTCGAGCTGCTTCCGCCGCTGATCGCCGCAGCGAGCGGCCGCGGCGTGCTCTTCGTCCTCACGCTGCGACCGGGGTCTGCGGACGAACGCGTCCGGCGGCTCGAAGACGGGCTGGACGGCGATCCGTTGCGGCTCGCGCCGCTCTCCGCGGAGGAGAGCCGGGCGCTGATCGTCGACGAGACCGGCGCGCCGCTCGCGGCGGACGACGCGGAACTGCTGCTCGCGCGCAGCGGCGGAAACCCCGCGCGTCTGCTGCTCGGATCGTTCCTGGCGCCCGCGCTGCGCGCCGAGCACGAACATCGACAGCAGGACGAGCGGTCGAGCGACACGGAACGGCGACGGGTGACCATCCTGTTCGCCGACATCACCGGCTTCACCGCGATGACCGAACGCATGGGCGCCGAGCGCGCCTACCCGATCGTGGTCGGCTGCCTGCAGCTCCTCGACGAGATCGCCTGCAAGCACGGCGGCACCGTGGAGAAATACCTCGGCGACTGCGTGATGGCGCTCTTCGGTGTTCCAGAGGCGATCGAGGATGCGCCGCGCGCCGCGGTCAACGCTTCGATCGAGATGCGGCGCCGCGTCCGCGAGTACAGCGAGCGGGCGGGCGGAGAGGTACAGCTCGACGTCCACAGCGGCATCAACACGGGTCTCGGGATCGCTGGCGACATCAGCGGCCCGATCCTCCGCGAGTTCGCCGTGATGGGCGCGCCGGTCAGCGTGGCGGACGCGCTGAAGGACCTCGCGCCGGCGGGCCTCGTGTACGTCGGCGAAGACGTCGAACGCGCCACGCGCGAGGTGTTCCAGTACCGCGAGATCGAAGCCAGCGGATTGGAGACGACCGCGAAGCTCGGTCGTGTCTTTGAGCTGCTGTCGCAGCAAGAGCGCCTGCACCGCGCGCGCGTCGGCGACGGGCGACGCCTCTTCTCGCGGCTGGTCGGCCGCGAGGCCGAACTCGAACGGCTGCGCGGAGCGCTGGCGCAGCTCGGCTCCGGCACGGGCGGCGTGGTCAGCGTGATCGCCGAGGCGGGTCTCGGGAAATCGCGCCTGCTCGCCGAACTCGCGGCCAGCGATGAGGCCAGCGAACTCGCCTGGCGCGAGGGCCGCTCGGTCTCGACCGGTCAGCATCTGAGCTTCCACCCGATCGCGGATCTGTGTCGATCGTGGGCGAGCATCGGCGACGAGGACGACGAGACGAGCGCACGCGCCAAGCTGGACGCGGTGATCCGCCGCGCCCTTGCCGACGAAGCGGACGACGTGCTGCCGTTCATCGCCACGCTGCTGGGACTGCCGCTCGAAGCGGAGTGGCAGAGCCGGCTCGCCGGGATCGAGGGCGCGGCGCTCGAGAAGATGACACTGCGCAGCGTGAGTCAGCTGCTGCGCGCGGGCAGCCGGCTGCGGCCGGTGGTCGTCGTGATGGACGATCTGCATTGGGCCGACCTCTCGTCGATCGAGCTGCTGCGCGCGCTGCTGCCGCTGTGCAAGGACCACGCGATCGTCTTCGTGAACCTGTTCCGGCCCGGCTTCGAGCGGACCTCCGAGCAGCTGCGCGCGCTCGCGTGGGAGGAGCTCGCCGAGCGGCACGTAGAGATCGAACTGCGGCCGCTCGACGCGGAGGCCGCGCGCAGCCTGCTCAACAACATCTTCCGGCAGGGCGACATCCCGCACGCGACGCGGCAGATGATCGAAGACAAGGCGCAGGGCAATCCGTTCTACATCGAGGAAGTGGTGCGATCGCTCGTGGATGAAGGCGCCGTCGAGGCGAAGGACGGTCGCTTCCGCGCGACGGAGAAGATCCACGACGTAGTGATTCCCGCGACGATCCAGGAAGTGATCATGGCGCGCGTCGACGGTCAGCCGCTGCGCAAGCGGCAGATCCTGCAGACGGCGTGCGTGATCGGCGGCACGTTCCACCGCGATGTGTTGGCGGCCGTGATGGGGAGCGAGGAGCGCCTCGCCGCCGAACTGGACGAACTCCTCGACGCGGAGTTCCTGGTGCCCTCCGACCGGCTGCCGGGCGAGGAGTACGCGTTCAAGCATCCGCTGATCCAGGAAGTGGCCTACGAAGGACTGCTGCAGGCACGCCGCGAAGAGCTGCACCGCAAGGTGGGCGCCGCGGTCGAGAAGACGCTGCCGAGCGAACTTCCCGGCTATGCGGGCATGCTCGCCTTTCACTACGGCAAGGGCGGCGATCTCGCGCGCGCCGAGGAGTTCCTGTTTCGCGCCGGCGACGAAGCGGCGCGCGCCGCCGCGCCGAGCGAAGCGCTGCACTTCTTCGAAGAGGCTTCCAAGCTCTACCTGGAGATGCACCGCGACGGCGGCGATCCGGCGAAGCGCGCGGTGCTCGAGAGCAACGTCGCGCGCGCTCTCTATTTCCGCGGCCGCTTCGTCGACGCGATCGACCACTTCGACCAGGCGCTCGTGTTCCTCGGCGATCGCGTGGTGCAGGGACGCGTGCGTTCCGGCGTGCGCTTCGCGCAGAATCTGGCGACCGTGCTCGTGCGGCTCTACCGGCCCGGCTGGCGGCCGCGGCGCGCCGCGACCGATCGGGAGCGCGAGATCTTCGCGCTCCGCTACGCCCGCGCGGAAGCCACCGCCACCGCCCTGCCGACGCGACACCTCTTCGACAGCATGGACGGACTCTCGTGGCTCCAGCGCATCGATCCCGCCAGCGTGCCGCGGTCGGCGATGTTCTACGCGGGTTGCGCGGCGGTCTTCGCCTTCGGCGGCATCTCGTTCGACGTGAGCCGCCGGCTCGGCGCCCGCGCGCAGGCGCTGGTGAGCGGCACGGATCCCGACGAGAGCCTCTACGAGCAGTCGATGCGCTTCCTGGCGCACGTGCTCGAAGGCGACTGGTCCGACGCCGACGAGATCGAGCCGGAGCGCATCGAAGCGAGCCTGCGGCGCGGCCAGCTCTGGGGGCCGACCACGTATCTCGGACTCGTCGGCGAGAAGTGCATCCACCGCGGCGGCTTCGACGACGCGCGCCGGTGTATTGAACAGGTCGACGAGATCCGCGAACTGTTCCGCTTCGATCTGGCGAAATCGAATTACTACTACCTGCGCACGCTGCTGCCGCTCGAGCAGGGCGAGTTCGCGCGCGCGATCGAAGCGGCCGACGCCTACTACGACCACAACCCCGAAGATCTCCTGCACATCCTCGCGCTCAGCGCGAAGGCGAAGGCGCAGACGCTGCTCGGCGACCTCGAAGCGGCGGAGCAGACGCTCGCCCATGCGGCGGAACTGATGGCGTCCTCGGCGCCCGTCCCTCCGTTCCACGCCAGCTCCTACCATCGATCGCTCTTGCTCCTCGACCTCGCGGCGCTGGAGCACGCCGAGAGCGCCGGCGGCCGGCGGCGCCGGGATCTGCGCACGCGCGCCAGAAAGAGCGCGCGGGCAGCGATGCGCAGCGCCGGCCGTGTCGCATGGCGACGTACGGAAGTGTTGCGGCTCGCGGGGCGCCTGCGCTGGCTGACCGGCGACCGGCGCGCGGCGATGCGTCTGTATCTGCGCAGTCTCGAGGCGGGCGAATCGCTCGGCGCGCGGCCCGAGATCGCGAGGACCTACGAAGAGTTGGGGATTCGCCTGCGCGAAGGCGGCGGAGCGCATCGCGCAGTTCCCGGCGATCTCGATGCGAGTCGCTGCTTCGAGCGAGCGCGAGAAACCTACCAAGCGCTCGCGCTCAGCGGAGATCTGTCGAGGCTCGATGCCGTCGCGGCGCGATTTGACCTGTGATCGCTGACACCTAAGCTGGTTCGCGCCCACCAACCAATCTAGTCCAAGAGAATCCATCGGAGCGCATCGCATGAAGTCATCGCAGACTCGAGTCTGGGCGGCCGCCGCCGTGCTGTCCGTGTTCGCCATCTTGGTGCCGGGTTCGATCGCCCGCGCGGGCTGCGACAACATCCCGAGTGAGACCGACGTGTTCCGCGCGGCGCAAGGCGCGATCACCGCTCCCTTCGCGAGTCCCGGCCAGACGATGCAGGTGCGCGTCCGCCCCGGCGTCTGCGACGGATCCTCGGTGGGTCTCGGCACGCCGCCCGCGTGCATCGACGACTCCGCGGTGCGCGTTACGCTGATCTTCGAAGCGCGCAACGGGGCGCCCGCGAATGCCGTGGTGCTGGCGCGCGACTGCGGCAGCGCCGCGGACCCGACCTCGCTTCAATCGCGTGTGTCGCTGTGGGCACAGCAACTGGCGCCCGCCGGCGGCACGGCCACCTGTCAGGTAGACCCGCAGCTCGACGTCATCCGCGCGGATCTCGCGACGACGCAGGAGTGTCGGCTCGACTTCCGCTTCCCCACCGCGACCGGCCTGTCGCTGCAGTCGCCCAACACGCTGACCGGCCCGACGCGCATCGTGGTCGAGCCGATCGCGAGCCCGCTTCCGATCGACCTCGTCAGTGCGCGCTGCGCCGACATGGCCGCCAACCGCGGCACGATCGCCTGCATCGACGAGCTCTACCGCAGCGACGGGAGCTGCTCGACGCAGGCCTCGAGCGTCAATCCCCGCTTCCCGGGCTTCACCGCGCTGCCGGTCCCCAACGACTTCGCCTCGATGGCCGCAGAGGGCGCCGGCGCGCCGGCGCGCCCGGCGCTGCGCTTCGCGCTCGACACCGCGGGCAACGTGCTCGCGCCGATGTCGTGGTCCGGCGTGCTGTGCCAGACGGACCCCAACTGCAGCTTCCAGGGCTTCCCGCCGCCGCAGCTCGTAGAAGTGCTGTTTCCCCAATCGCTCGGTTCGGGCCTCGACGCCACGGGGCAGCCGTCGCTTTCCGGCGACCCGCTCGCGATCCCGAGCAGCGAGTTCACGTCGAGCCACACGATCCAGGGCAAGGACCTGCCGCCGATCTTCGATCCGTCGGCCTCGACCGCCGCGCTCGCGCTCTTCGGATCCACCGACGCCGTGCAGACGGTGATCCGCCTGCAGACGCAGGCGCCGGGCCGCTGCAGCGCCGACCAGCGCGCGTGCATCAGCGACGCCGGCTGCGCGGACTCCGCCACGCCGCAGACCTGCGACCTCGACGCGCCCGACCTGGCGCTGGCCGACCTGCGTTACTGCCGCCATCCGAACTCGTGCGAGGCGCCGCAGGTGCCGTCGACCACCGCTCCGGTGTCGGGCGGACCGGGCCAGGTTCCGGCGTCGCTCTACGCGGCGAGCACGGGTGGCTTCGTCCCGCTAGAAGCGCTGAATCTGTGCCGCGACTCGGAGCAGGTCGGCTGTCTGCTGAGGAACGAACCGCTGTCGGGCAACGTCGATGCAAACGGCGACGGCGACGCGACCGATCCCTCCGTCATCGAGCTGCGCGACCGCCGCGCCGGCGTTTCGCTGCCGATCGGCTTCGACGGGCTGTCGGGCCTCGCCACGTCGCTGCTCTTCGAAGCGCCGGCGTCAGTCGGACCGTTCGGCCAGCCGCTGATCCAGCCGCCCACCGCCTCGAGCGTCCGCCCTTCCGTCGTCACCGACGGCGCTTGTGCCGCGCTGCTCTTCGCCGAACCCTGGGAAAATGCGGCGGGCCCGCTCGGCACCGATGCGAACGGCGACGGCGAAGCCTTCAATTCGATCCTACGCGTGTTCTGCCGCCAGGCGCCCGGCGCGATCGACGAGGTGGCGGCGAACGCGTCGCAGGCGGCGGGCTTCGGCTCGCTGCTCGGCGCGTCGGCCCGCCCGCTGCTGCTCGCGAGTCCGCGCACGCTGTCGCCGCTGCAGGGTGGCGGCGAGCCGCTCGTGTTCGCCGGGGACCGCCTCTACTTCCTGCTCGACGAGCTGGCGAACTCGCCGAAGTCGGTGCAGCGCGTCGACGCGAACGCCGCCGGCCAGCCGGCGCAGGGACCGGCCGCGACGCCGGTGCTCTCGTCGGACGGCAACGTCAACTGCTTCGCGAGCCGCTCGGATCTGCTCGCCAGCGGAAGCCCGGACACCACGCGCTGGGACATCTACTGCCGAGACCTCGAGACCGGAGCGCTCGACGTCGCGGCCCGGCATCAGGAATCCGCGCCCGGCGACTCGCTGTGCAGCGGCGCCGTCGAGCGTCCGAACGCGTCGTCCGGAAGGCCGTCGCTGAACGGTGACGGCCGCTTCGTCTGCTTCGATAGCGACGCGACGAACCTGCTCGGCGCGGGCGCCGACACCAATCGCCTGACCGACGTGTTCCTCTACGACCGCGCCACCTGCCAGACCGTGCGGCTCAGCGTGACGGCGACCGGAGCGGAAGCCATCGGAACCTCGGGCGCCTGCAACCTCGCCGCGAGCGCCAGCTTCGCGGTGTTCTCGAGCGCCGCGCAACTCGCGCCGGACGACTCCGACCTCGACGCCGACGTCTATCTCGTGCCGCTGGTCGGCGGCTCCGCCGACACTGCTCCGCGACCCGGTGCGGCGCTGCTGGTGAGCGGCGGCCTCTCGGGCAGGGCGGCCCTGCCGAGCGTCTCCGCGGACGCCACGCGCGTCGCGTTCGAAGTCCGCACGGCGGCCGGCACCCAGATCATCGTGCGGGACATCGCCAATGGCGTCGCGACCGACACGCTGGGCCTCCCGCTCGATGGCCGCGAGCCGAAGCTCAGCGGAGACGGTCGCTCGCTCGCGTTCGATGCGGTCGACCCGCAGACGGGGGTCGTGCGCGCCGTGTTCGTCGACCTCACCGCGTCGATCGCGCGGGGCGAGATCGTCAGCCAGTCGCTCACCCGCACCGGCACGCTGCAGCCGATCGACGCCGAGTCGTTCGGTGCGGTGACGCAGGGCCGCGTGGCGAGCTTCGTGACCGCGGCGTCGCTCACGCCGCTCGATTCGACCTCGCCGTGGGATTTCGAAGCGCACATCCGCGATCTCGATACCGGCCTGCTGAAGCGCGTCGGGGATGGATCGAAGTCCGCGTCGCTTTCCGGTGACGGCAGCTCGCTCGCGTACTTCGTGTCCAGCTCGCCTTACGGCGGCCCGGCGTTCCGCAGCGGACCGGCGCCCACCACCGAGGTGGACTTCGACGGCAACGGATCGGCGCGCGACCTCGTGCTGGCCGCGATCGACCTCGGCACGTCCCCGCCCACGCTCGACGTGATCGGCGCGACGACGCAAGCCGCGATCGCCGGCTCGACGGTCGCCTTCGTCGCACCGGATGGCAGTGTGTTCGTGCGAACCTGCCCGGCGGGCAGCTCGTGCGCGCCGACCCGGCTGCTCGCTTTGGACGGCTCGACACCCGCGCGGGCGAGCGCGGTCGCCGTCTCCGAGTCGGTCGTCTGCGCGATCCTCGCCGACGGCAGGCAGGTCGCGTGCGCGGCAACCGGAAGCCCGGCCCTCGCGGGACTCGGCGTCGCAGCCCGAGCGCTCGGTGTCGCTGGCGACACGGTGGTCCTCGTGACCGACGAGACCCCGGCCCGGCTGCTGACCTTCAGCCGCTCCGGCACCGGCTTCGTCGCGGGCTTCGCTGGCGGACCGGGCACGCGCCGCTTCGTGCTGAGTGCGAACGGCTTCGCGGCCTTCGACCGCTGCGAGGCCGACGCCGGCGTCGATCTGAACGGTGACGGCATCGAAGACGAGTGCCTGCTCGACCTGCTCGACCTGCGCACCGGCAATCTGCGGACGACCGGCGCAACCGTGCAGCCGTGCACGCTCGAAGCCTGCGATCGCCGCTTCCCGTGGCGGACGTTCCCGGGCGGGGGTCTCGGAGATTCGGTGACCGCGCGCTTCCTCGCAGCCGAGTGCCAAGAGGACGGAAGCTGCGACGGCTGCACGGCGCAATCGTGCGCTCCGAACGGCCGTAGCTGCGACCTCAATCAGGACGGCGACTGCGCGGACATCGTGGTTCGCGAAGCCATGTTCGGCGGTTCGACGCCGACGGTGCTCGCCACGCTCGCGGCGCAGGTCGATTCCGATCCGCTCGCCGGGGACGCCTCCGGTGGCGTCGGCGGCCGGGGCGCCGTCTTCCCGACGCTGATCGGGCGCTGCGACGTGGACGTCGATCCCGCGACGGAGCCCTCGACGCGGCCCTGCCGGACCGACGCCGACTGCCCGACTGGATTGTCGTGCGGGCCGCCGTTCTCCGTGCTCGCGCTGAACGACGGCGATGGCGATGGCCTCTTCGACGGCTTCGACAACTGCCCGGAGGACTTCAACCCGGACCAGGCCGACAGCAACGGCAACGGCGTGGGCGACGCCTGCGAGCGGGTCGAGAGTTGCGGCAACGGTGTCATCGGCGCCGGCGAGTACTGCGACGACGGCAGCCGCAACGGCGCCTGCGACGGCCTTTCGTTCGAGCAATGCGCGCAGCGCGGCGCGGCGCGCAGCTACTGCGATGCGAGCTGCAAGCCGGTGGTGTTTGCCGACGTCACGGAATCTGCGGTCAACCCGGGCAAGAACGGTGTGTTGCCGACCAAGTTGCTCGGAACGCCGTACCTGAACCTCGGCGCCGCCCGACCGTTCGACGGTGTCACCTGCGCGCTGCCGGCTGGCTGCCCGGCGAACATGCTCGACATCACCTCGATCCGGCTCGAAGGCCTGAAGGCGGGAACCGCCTGCGCGGGCAATGGCGCGCCGATCTCCAGCAAGGTTCTCGGCGACCTCAACGGCGATCGGATCGCGGACCTCAACCTCAAGTTCCAGGTCCTGAACGCTTCGATCGCGAAGGGCGACGACCAGGCCTGCATGACCGGCGCGTTCCGACCCGTCGAAGGCCGGTTCCCGGGCGCGCCCTTCGAGTCGCGCGACCGCCTGAACGTGAAGTAGCGGCGAGTCCGAAGCGCTGCGGCGACTCGCCCGCGACCTGCTGCTGACGACGCTCTCGGGGGCGCTGTACGCGCTCGCGTTTTCGCCGATGCGGCTGCACGCGCTCGCGTGGTTCGCGGTGGTGCCGTTCCTGCTGGTGGTGCGGGACGCTCCGCTGCCGCGGCGCATGGCGCTGGCGCTTTGGCTGAGTCTCGTCGTCGGCTGGGGCACCGGGACGTGGATGCCGGGTGCCGTCGCGGACTACTTCGATCAGCCGCTCGGGGTCGGGATCGCACTCTTCCTGGCCGTCACGCTGGTGATGGCCGCGCCGTACTACATGGCGTTCGCCGCGGTCTACGCGCCACTGGTGCGACGCTTCGGCGGTGTCGCGGCGCCGCTGCTGGCGGGCGCTGCCTGGGCCAGCGCCGACCTGCTGCGCGGCCGGCTGCTGAACGGCGCGCTGGTCTACGTCGGGAACTCGCCGTGGGCCACCTTCGGCTACTCGCAGACCGGCGTCGACGCGATCGTGCAGATCGCGTCGGTCACCGGCGTCTACGGGATCTCCTTCACGCTCGCCTGTGCGAACGCCGCGCTCGCCGAAGCGGTCCGCGACCTCGTGCACCAGCGCCGCGTCGGAAAGAGAGCCGCGTGGGGACTCGCCGCCGCGGCACTCGTCGTCGCGGGTGTCGTCGGCTTCGGTGCGCTCGCGCTGCGCCGCGCTCCCGGCATTTCGGAAGGGCCGCGGACGCCGATCGCGTTGGCGCAGGCGAATCTCGGCGCCGCCGCGCGCTGGGAAGACGGTGGCGCGGTGCGCACGCTCGACGCCTATCTGCGTCTCACGCGCGACGCCTTCGAGCGCGGCGATCCTGCGATCGTCTTCTGGCCCGAGGCCGCGCTGACGTTCTTCCTCGAGCGCGAGCCGCTCTATCAGGGCGCCCTCGGCCGCGTGCTGCAGCCCGCCGGCGCGGAGCTGATCGTCGGCGCGCCGCGCGCCGAAGGCGCCGAGGGATCGGATCCCTACCGGAACAGCGTCTACCAGGTCGCGCCCGACGGATCGCCGCGCGCCCGCTACGACAAGGTCTACCTGCTGCCGTTCATGGAGTACTTCCCGCTGCGCCTCGACTTCGTGCGGCGCCGCTTCGGACGCGTGCGCGAATTCACGCCGGGTGTCGCGCTGCCGCCGCTTCCGACGCGCGCCGGCGCCGCCGGCGTGCTGATCTGCAACGAGGCGCTGCTGCCGCAGGTCGCGTCGGAGCGCATGGCCGAGGGCGCGAACTACCTGATCAATCCATCGAACGACAGCTGGGTCGCGGACGCCGGCTTCGCGGAGCAGCAATTCGACATCGTCGCGCTGCGCGCCGTCGAGCAGCGCGCCTGGCTCGTTCGCGTGTCGGACTCGGGTCCGTCGGCGGTGCTCGATCCGTGGGGCCGTGTGCTCGCGCGAACGCAGCCCCGTTCGCGCGAGGTGCTGCTCACCGAGATCGGCGAGAACCCCGGGCGATCGCTCTACGGCCGCGTGGGCGACGCCTTCGGCGTGTCGTGCGTGCTGGCGGTCGCGCTGGCGCTCGCGATCGCGCGCGGGTGGGGCAGCGGGAGCGGATCGCGCGACGCGACCAGGTGATAGGCCTGGGTGCGGTTGCCGGCGAGGAAGTGGTACGAGCTCCAGAGGTAGAGCAGGAACGCGCGCACCGGGATCTCGCCGTGACGCAGCGCCAGCGCTGCGTGTTCGCGTTCGAGATTGCGCGCCCAGTCGCGAACCGTGTAGGCGCAACTCAGCGTGTCGTCGCCCAGCTCGCGCACGTTCAGACCGGCGCGCAGCAGCGTCCGCACCAGACCCGGCACGTCGACGTAATTGCTGACGCCCGGGAAGATGTACTTCGTCATGAAGGCGCCGCCGAGGCGGCCCGCCTTCGACGTGACGAAGTCGCAGTACAGGCCGGCGCGCGGCTGCAGATGTTCGGCGAGAAAGCGCCCCATGTAGCGGTAGTCGGGCAGGTGCTCGAGGCTGCCCATGAAGACCGCGCCATCGAAGCTGCGACCGGGGTGGTGATCGAGGAAGTCCACGCACTCGACGCGGCACGGAAGATTCTGGGAGCGGATCCGCTCCGACACGAACTCATGTTGGTCACGGGAGAGCGTGATGCCCTGCACGCGGATGCCCCGGGCGCCGGCGTATTCGAGAAACGCGCCCCAGCCACAGCCCATGTCGAAGACCTCCATGCCCGGCTCGAGCCCGAGCGCGTCGATCGCGTACTGGAACTTGCGGAGCTGGGCCGTCGTCAGGTCGTCGTCCGATGCGGCGTAGAAGCCGTGCGTGTAGGAGCGCGTGCGATCCAGCCAAGCCAGAAAAAAGTCGGGAGGGCGATCGTAGTGGTGCGCGATGGAGCGCCGGTCGAGCCCGCGGCGGTCGAGCAGGAAACGCAGCCACCAGAGCCATTCGTGCACTCGGGTAGGCGACTCGTACGCGAGGTGATCGGTCACCTGGATCACGTCTTCGAAGCTTCCCTCGACATCGATCCGCTCGTGGAGATACGCCTCGCCGAGAGCCATATGGTGTCCGGCGAGAAGCGCTTCCAGAGCGCCGGCGTCGCGAAAGATGACGCGCGTGCGATGCGGACCCGTGCCGATCTGCAGCGGCTCCATGCCGGGGGCCTCGACGCTGAGACGCGCCCCGGTCTTCGCCATCTGCGCCGCAAGAATGTGTAGACGGTGTGACCGATCCGCGTCCAACTCGGAAATTGCTCCTACGAACCGTTCTTGCGACCCGGCGTTCTTCGCACGGTAGGCGACGCCTCAGCGCCTTGCGAGCGAGCTTCGTTGCGGCGCTGGGAGCGACCGCGAGACCGGTGATCAGACACCGATGGCGATGGCGCGATCGATGGGACGGCAGCGGAGCACGCGCGCATCGTCGCCGTCGTGCTGGTGGGGACGCGTTGCCGGAGCTGCTGGGAATCGACGCCATCCTGCGTAGACCCGCCGAGTCCTTTGAATGCGCGCGCGGCTTCTCCTCTACAATCGAACGCATGGCATCCCGAATCGCTGGAATCTTCATGCGCGTCTTCACCACGCGCTACCGCCCCGATCCCGAGTGGCGCGGATTTCTGGGTCGCGCGCAGACGCAAGACGGTCCGCTCGCCGAGGTGACGCTCGCGGCGCCCAATCCCGATGAAGCGCAGCGCCTCTTCGGCGTGCCGCTGAGTCGCAAAGGCGTGCAGCCGATTCATCTCCGCATCACGAATCGCTCCAACGCGTTGTTGCGCCTGCAGATGGTCGCCATCGACCGGTCCTATTTCACACCGCGCGAAGCCGCGGGCATCAGCCACTTCTCGTTTCTCAAGCGACTCTCCGCGTTCGGCGCGCTCGCGTGGGTGTTCCTGCCGCTGCTCGCGCTGATTCCGCTGAAGCTCTTCACCGCGCGGCGCGCGAATCAGCGCATGGATGAATGCCTCCAGTCGCATGCGCTGCGACTTCGTCCAATCGCGGCCGGCGCGGTGTCGGAGGGATTCGTCTTCACGCCATTCGAAGCGGGCACCAAGGAAATCCATGTGCAATTGCTCGGCGCCGGCGGATCGCTGACGCCGCGCTCGTCAGGCGCAAGCACAGGCATCTCGCCTTTCGCATCGCAGGCACGCGCCGACTTCACCTTCTCCGTCCCGATCGCCGGCATTCGTGCCGACCACTTCCGGCGCGATCTCGACGGAACAGCCAATGCGCTCTCGCTCGTGCACTGCGAGATTCCCGCGCTCGTCGCCCATCTCCGCGACATGCCGAGCGCCACCACGAACAAGAAGGGCACGGGCCACGGCGATCCCGTCAACCTCGTCGTGATCGCCGACTTCGACGGACTGCTCGCCGCCTTCGCAGGTCGCTGGAACGAGACCGAAACGATCACCGCAGCGACCTGCTGGAAGACGGCGCGGGCGTTCCTGCTGGGCTCCGAATACCTCTACTCCCCCGTCTCTCCGCTCTACTTGTTCGGCCGCAGCCAGGACTTCGCGCTGCAGCGCGCGCGCAAATCCATCAATGAACGCCTCCATCTCCGGCTGTGGCTGACACCACTTCGGATTGGGGAGACACCCGTCTGGGTCGGTCAGGTGAGCCGCGACATCGGCGTCCGCTTCACGACGAAGACCTGGAACCTGACGACGCACCGCGTAGACGCGGACGTCGACGAATCGCGAGACTACGTCGTGGAGGATCTTCTCGAAGCGGAGCGCATCGAAGAAGTCGGCTACGTGGACGGCGTCGGCGCCTGCACGCCCGAGGCGCCGCGCCACAACCTCACCGGCGATCCTTATTTTTCGGACGGCCGGCGCGTCGTGATCCGGCTTTCCGCCAAACGCACGGCGCCGCGCTTTGTCGGGTTTGCTTGAGGGGATCAGCGAGAGAATGAATGGGGTGAGCGAGGGGACTCGAACCCCCGACCTCCGGGACCACAACCCAGCGCTCTAACCAACTGAGCTACGCCCACCGCGGGAGACGGAAACTAGTGGCTGGTTCTCCGGATTGCCAACGCGCTGGCCTCGGCAGCGATGCACCGGGCATACTGCGCACATGCTGAACGCACGAACGCTTCGCGCTGCTCTGCTGCTCGGATTGGCGCTCTGCGCAGCGCCCGGACGCGCGGGGGCGAACTTCCATCTCTGGGATCTCGTCGAGGTCTACTCGAACGCCGACGGCAGCATCCAGTACATCGAACTCTCTACGTCGTCGACGGGGCAAGGCGTGCTCGACCTGCACACGCTCACGAGCAACTCCGACGGTGTTCAGCGCACCTTCACGTTCCACGGAAACCTCGCGACCGAAACCGAAGACCAGCGCATGTTGCTCGCCACGCCGGGCTTCGCGGCTCTGCCGGGCGCCGTCACGCCGGACTACGTGCTGCCGTGCGGACCGTTCTTCGATCCCAGCGCGACGTTGGTCACACTGAATTTCAGCGGCGTAGACACACTCGTGTTCAGCTCCGCGCAACTGCCCACCAATGGCACACTCGCATTGGTGGATGCGAGCCCGGGCGGCGCGCCGTCACTCTCGACGGCTGCCAACACGCCCACCAACGTGCTGGGCAACGCGGGACAACTCACGCTCACCGAGTGCCAGTCGGCCGGCACCTGCGAGCCCTGCGACGACGGACTCTTCTGCAACGGCGCCGAAAGCTGCGCGAACTCCGCGTGCAGCGCCGCATCGCCGTGCGGATCACTCTGCGACGAAGAAACCAACGCCTGCGTCGAGTGCCTCAGCGCCACGGACTGCAGCGACGCCGAAATCTGTACCGCCGAAAGCTGCGAGAGCGGCAGTTGCGTCTACACGCCCGTGCCCGGAAACTGCGACGATGGCCAGTTCTGCACCACCTTCGACATGTGCGCGGGCGGCACCTGCTCCGGCGGTGTCATGAGCCCCTGCGCCGGCGAGAACTGCAACGAAGACGGCGACTTCTGCGGCGAGTGCGCGCAGGCGGGCGACTGCGAAGACGGCAACCCCTGCACGATCAACTCCTGCGATGGCGGCCGCTGCTTCATCGGCGAGGCCAACGACGGCACGTCGTGCGCCGACAACGGCATCTTCTGCGACGGACCCGAAGCGTGCAGCGTCGGGAGTTGTCAGAGCGCGGGAATTGCGTGCAACGCGGAGACCCAGACCTGCAACGAAGACGACGAGATCTGCGTGCCGATCCCGGAGCCCGGCGCGTCGGGCGGACTCGCGGCGCTGCTCGCACTCGCCGCGATCGCGGCATCGCGCGATCAATCCAGTATTTTGGCTCACGCGCTCCGGTAGCTCAGTTTCTATTCGAGTCTTGGGTGCCAGTAGTATGCCAATCGATGGCGCAAGGGAGTCGAGGCCGATTGACGGTCCTAGTAATCGCCGAGCCCAACGACGGGCATGCCCTTCTTGCTGCTGAGGTTGTGAAGCAGCGCGGATGTGAGAGGGGCGTCGCTTCTGCGACGTAGGGTCTCCGGTCACCCATACAATCCCGAGGGCGGGGGGAAAGATGGCCGGCAAGAATTGCCCGATCTGCGGGACAGAGGTCAACGCTGCTCAGTGCGAGGGCACCAAGGACACGGTGCTCTTCGACTGCCCTAAGTGCGGCACCTACGAGATGCCCGGTCTCCAGCGAATGGTGATTCCCGCATGGTTCGAGCGTGAGCCGAATTTCAGTCCGGTTTTAAGCCACTACGTCCGAGTCCAGAACAAGACGGAGAAGTGGCCGATGATCGGCGAGGCGGTCACAGCGAAGATCGAGGCCGATCCGTCGCTCCCGAATCCGGCTCAGCAGGCGGACAACCTGATCCTCTTCCTCGGCGACTGTCTTCGCGCCGCCGGAGAGGTGGCTGTGCTCAAAGAGCCGGTGCACGGCGCGATCATCGGCTCGCGAAACGACGAAGAGTTTCGGTTCATCGCACGCTCCTTGAAAAAGGGGGGATTGATCGAGACGCCAGACGAGGCCCACCAGCTTCATGTGACGCTCTCGTTCGCCGGCTGGGCCAAGCTGAATCAATTGCGGCAACCCGCCCATACCGAGACGTCGACGCGCGACCGCAGCCCCGCGATCGGCGAGGTCCTAGATGGAGTGCTTGTGAGCGAGAACAGCGACCCGCCGCGAGCCTTCATCAGTCATGCGAGCGAGGACAAGGAACGCTTCGTCGTCCGGTTCACGGAGCGTCTCCGTCACAATGGCGTGGACGCCTGGCTCGATCAGTGGGAGATGCTCCCGGGCGATAGCCTCGTGTCGAAGATCTTCGACCACGGAATCGCCCGGGCAGACTGCGTGATTGTTGTGCTCTCACACAACAGCGTCGGGAAGCGCTGGGTCCGCGAGGAGTTGGAGGCTGCCATTGTCCGGTCGATCAAAGAGCGCGTGCGCGTCATCCCGCTGCTCATCGACAACTGCGAGATTCCCGAGCCGCTTCGCACCAGAATATGGCTGCGCATCGCTGATCCGGCGGCGTACGACAGCGAGTTCGAGAAGCTACTGGGCGCCATCTTCCAGCACACGGCCCGCCCTCCGCTCGGACCACCCCCGGCCTACGCGGCGAAGGATGTTTTGATTGGTGGACTGGATGGGCGGGATTCCCTCGTGTTGGCCGAGGCGTGCCGACAGCTGATTGCGCATGGCAAGTCGGACGTGTCGCCAGCCGAACTGCTGGCGGCACTTGAGTCTAAGGGAATGAACGTCGCTGGGATCACGGATTCAGCCGAGGTGCTAGCGGAGGATGGGCTGGTCAAGACGACCGGTGGGCCTGGGGTGCGGGTTGCCTACTTCGCAGTGACACCGAGAGGCGTTCGCGAGTTCGCCCGCTCGACGTTGGACGTCCCGAAGCTTGAGTCAGAAGTTCTGGCGCTGGTCGTCAACGAGGGTCTGCTGGACAGCGCGGAAATCGCTGCCGCGATGTCGCAGCCAGAGGTGATCGTCCACTCGCTCCTCCACGGGGTCGCCTCGTCCGGGTTGGAGGTTTGCGATTTCGCGGCCAGCAACGCGCCCCTGGGCAGGCGCACCGAAGTCACCGCTGTGTCACCGCGGCTTCGGCGTCGCCTGGGGTAGCGGGTTTCTTGAAGGCGCCATCCTTAGGTTTCACAATGCGAGTCACCTGTTGAAGGTCGTGCTCACCCGAAGTCCCGTGGCAGTAACTGCCAGCATCCTTCGCGCTTGCGATTCGCTCGGATTGCAAAGCGCCCCGACGTTCGTAGCTATCGATGCGGCAGCGGATGCTGTCACGAATCGATGCATCCACAACGTTCATCGAGCCGCCTCACGAGGAGACGGAAGCGTGGTCGTCGGCTGGAAGCTCTTCATTTGGCCTCGCGTAGTGGTGCAGTTCATTGGTCATGCCGTGCTCAGGCGTGGAGACAACTTGGTTTGCGTCACTCCAGATACCGCCGACGAACAGCGCGTCCTCTTCGTCGAAGACCCCTCGATCGAGTTCGACGCGGTCAATCCGAATGCTCGGCTGCCTTCCTTCTTCCATGCGATCGATCAACACCCGGACGTGTCTGACTTCATTCGGGTTGAACAGCAGATCCACGCGATCAAAGCGAAGTTCCCGGCAAGGTCTGGCCCGCTTCTTTTAAGAGGCGCCGACGCTGAACAGCTACAACAGCTGCAAGTTCAGCAGGTTCGGCTCATTCGAGGGATCACACTGAGAATGTGCAAACCCAACGAGCGCTGTGTCTGCAACAGCGGTCGAAAATTCAGGAAGTGCTGCCACGCCGCGATGACGAGGGCGCAACGGGCTGAGGTTCAATGATCGCCGGGCGCATGGCTGGCCACGGCGATGAGATCGCAATTGCCCGCAGAGTCGCAGTCCGGTGGCGCCGGTCCCAGGAATGCTTCGCCCACGCGGACGTGGTTGCGGAGATGAGGTCAGGGATTGGATCTAGAAAGGTTGGGGCCCTAGACAGCTCGCTAAAGGGCATGCCTGAGCGGCGGGAACCCAGCACTCGGTTCCCGTAAAGTCACCGATGCTTGAGCAACGAAATTGCCGAGGGATGATTCTCACCTTGTAGCGAAAATAATACGAAAATGTTATCTCGACGGCACTCCGGAAAGGCGAGGTGAATGGGCTTCAGTGCTGTTGATTTGTTCTGTGGTGCCGGAGGCGTTTCGCTCGGTCTAGAGGCGGGCGGCTTTCGCGTGTTACTTGCCAATGACCTTGACGCTGCCGCTGCTCGCACGTACCGGCGAAACTTTCCGGATACGCCGTTCTTCGAGGGCGACGTTCACAACCTGTCTAACCGTCGCATTGCAGAAGCAACCAAGCTCGGGCCAGGCGAACTCGACTTGCTGATTGGGGGCCCTCCCTGCCAGGGGTTCTCGATCATGGGCGCGCGCAACCTCGACGATCCTCGCAACAACCTGTTCCGCCCTCTTCTACGAATCGCTCGGTCGCTAAAACCAAGATGCGTCGTCATTGAGAATGTGCCGGGCCTGCTGACGCTTGATGGAGGGCGCGCACTTCGCGCGATCGTTGATGAGCTGCGCGAGGCCGGCTACTCGGCGACGTTCGCCGAACTACTGGCGGCCCAATACGGCACTCCCCAGATGCGCTGGCGCCTTGTAATCATCGGGTTCCGGACAGATCAGAAGGTTCCGGTCGGAATGGGTTTCCCTGAACCCACGCACGGTCGGCGTAGCATCGGAGAGCTAATCCCCAACTGCACGATCAACGCGCAGGATCTCAAGGGGTTCCTCACGGCGCACGATGCGATTGCGGACCTGCCACCCGTCGCTGCCGGCGGTACTTCGCACGCCTACGTCCAGAAACCGACGCGGTCATTCCAAAAGCAGTGCCGCGCTCGAACGAACGGCGAGGTGTTCAATCACTACGCTCCGCGCCTCTCTCCCGCGAACATTGCTCGTATCAAGGCGCTAAAGCCTGGGCAAGATTGGCGCGACTTGCCGAGGGAGCTGCTGCCTGACGGTATGAAGCGCGCAAAGCGCAAGGACCACACACGACGGTATCGGCGCATGACGTGGCAAGGCGTGCCCAGATCGATCATCACTAGGTTTCGCGATCCGAAGAGCGGTGAATACATCCATCCCGATCAGGACAGGACAATCTCGATTCGGGAGGCAGCGCGAATTCAGGGCTTCCCGGACGACTTCGTATTCGACGGCTCGCTCAGCGAGCTCTACGACCAAGTAGGCAACGCAGTGCCGCCCCAGCTAGCGCATGCCATCGCGCGCGAGATCGAGGCTTGCCTGCTCGGCAAGGCTAAGCATCGGCTGCGCGACCCGTTCGCGCGTCGGCCATCAATCCGACAGGCCACCTTTTCGTTTCACGGCCTCTAAGAATTTCTCACGCGTATGCACCGCTCCGCGGCTCTCTATAACAAGGGCCTCGAGGTAGCTCTCCACGCTGGTGCGTACGGTCGCCGCGTGCGTAAACTCCAGCTTGCCGTCAGGCAGAACCTCGCCCGTGTAGTCGAACGTGATGAATGTGATGTCCCACCCTGCCTGCGTCTCTGCGAAATTGATTCGGCTCTTTAGGTATCGGAACGGGCGATTTTGCATCACCACGTATAGAGGCACGCCGATCGATTTGAGGTACGCGCCCTTGGCGGCTACTTGAAGTCCGAGCCGCTTGTAGATGTTCGCCATGTTGACGCCGTAGGCAACGGTGTCGCGCCTTCCCTTGGCCGCCGCCTCCTCCGTGAAGTAGGTGCGCCAGTCCGCCCGCTTCTTCTCGAAGTGCGCCCTCCACGCTGGGCCAACTCCACCTCCTCTGATATCGATGGCCTGGGTTTCGATCGCTATCGCGTCGCCAACTACTCCGTCCCGACACTCGAACGCGACGTAGTCGAAGGACGTGCGCGGGTCTGGCAGCACGATCTCAGCAGCGATCCTGACCTGCGCCGCGCGCTCCTTGAAGTAGTCGGCTATCGCGTGTTGGATCGGTGGCCCGTCGAGCCGGTGGTCGCAGACTGCGTATGTTCTCCGCTGTCGCTCATCGTCGGCCGCGGCGTAGGTCACCGAGCAGTAGCCGAAGCCGTACTGCCGGAACTTCTCGCATGGCTGCTTGGCGAAGGGACAGTATCGACGCTCGAACGCGTCGATACTCTCGGGCGTCTCGGCGTCCACCGAGAATCCAAAAGCTTCCACTATCGGAAAGACCTGCTCTCTGGGAGCACGGGAGCTGGGCACGGGGCAGAAGCTAACTTCGAGATCTCGCTGTCGTCCAGAGAGGGGGCGTGTCGGACGCCTTCGACACAGTGATATAGGCGCGGATCATGTCCCGAATTTGGAGCTCCGGGCCTCGTGCGGTGCGTCGCTAGACCGGTGTAGTACAGGTCCCCACCTCCCGCGCAGGGTCGCCGCCAGAGTGAACGTCTGCACCCTTCCAGGACGACCCGATGTTGTTGTGCCGCGGCTGCGGCTGGTCTTCTTCCTAGACGGCTGCTTCTTTGCTTCCTGGGCCGAGCACGGCCACGCCGCGAAGTCGAATCGGAGCTACTGGATCCCGAAGCTGGCGCGCAACGTGAGCCGGAACGCGGTGAGTCGCTAAAGACTTCGTCGCACGGGCCCCTCACTATGACGATTTAGGGAGCACAGCCTTCGCGGCGCAGCCCGCGACGCGACCGCGCTCCGAACCGAGCGTGTTGTTCGCAAGCGGGCCCGAGTCGCCCTTAGGGACGGGAAGTAAGGTCCGCCCTAAACTGCGCGACCGCGCGGAGTCGGCTCCGCAAGGTCGCGCGGCGAGTCCCACCTTCCCTGGGCCTTACTTCGTCGAGACACGCTGGAGACACCAGAAAGAGACGGACGCCGCAAACCACAGTGGGTACAACGAAATCGGTTCCGCGCTCCGGTAGCTCAGTTGGATAGAGCAGCGGATTTCTAATCCGCCGGTCGGGGGTTCGAGTCCCTCCCGGGGCGCCACCTAAACCTCAGAAAATTCGTGTCGTGCTCGCCGCTGCCACCGGCGACTCGTGTGCTGCGTGGCGACTCGTCAGATCCCCAACTGTGTACGGCGTGCTCAGCGGGGCGGATGCCGCCGAGGCGGGATCGCTTCGAGACACTCCCGCAGCCTTGGGCCGCGGGTCCTGACGGCATTTGCCACACACAGCGCCGATCCGCCCAAACTCCGCCGCGATCCCGGCACAGCGCACCGTCGCATTCAGCCGGGCCGAGGCAAATGCCGCATCCGCTGCGCACAATTCTGTGCCTCTGGCGACGCGAACCGGCGTAGAATGCACCTCCGTTTTGTCGTGAGGTCGCTGAGGGTGGCGCGTCGCTTTCTCGAGTCGGTCGCAGCCATCTGTGTTGCGCTCATCACAAGTATCGCGACGCCCGGTGCGGAGAGCGCGACACACGCGTTGACTCTCGGCTTCACGGGCACCCTCGCCGTCCAGATCGCGTCGTTGGACCCGGTCGAGATTCCGGGCGCGGGTAGCGCGATCGTGAATGGCGATGGTGGCAACGGTCATCTCACGAGCCTCCAGGTCCCAGCGTCGCCGTTCCAGGCGACGGGCTTCGTGGTTCCGGTGACCGACCCGGCTGTGTTCCCGATCGCGGGCGTTCAGGTCACGGCGCACAACGCGACCGGCAACTTCGCGGGCGTCGGCGGCAGTGGCACGTTCGGCGGCGCGATGCCGCTCAACGGCTTCGCAAAAGTGTGTCTCTTCGGCGCCTGCACGGCAGCGGTCTCGAACCTGAACGTGCCGTTGACGGTCGTGGGCCAGGGTGGTGTTGGGCTCGTGACGGCCGCCGTGAACCTGACCGTGATCGGCGCTCCGTGGACGACGGGCACCGCGGCGATCGGTGAGGCGTTCACCGCGATGGGTGGCGTGGCTCCGGCCTCGAACACCGGCGCTCCGGCCGGAACACTGAACATGGTCACGCCGATCTTCATCAGCACGAACATCGGTGCTTCGGCCGTGGTGCCGGCGTTCTCGATCTTCTCTCTGCGCTTCGACGGTGCCGCGCCAGCGTGTCAGAACGGTGACGACGACGACGGCGATGGTGCAAGCGACTATCCAGCCGATCCCGGTTGTGACGACGGGGACGACGACTCCGAACACGCATCCTCGCTTCCGTGCGACGACGGCATCGACAACGACGGGGACGGCGCCGCCGACGCACCGGCGGATCCCGGTTGCGTGAATCTGACCGACGACTCCGAGAAGTCGTCGATCTTTGCCTGCGACGACGGGATCGACAATGACGGCGATGGCCAGACCGACGCGCCGAATGACCCCGGATGCGCAGGCCCCGGCGACACTTCCGAGCGCGGGCTGCTCGCGTGCGACGACGGAAACGACAACGACGGCGATGGGCTCGCCGACTTCCCCGCGGATCTCAGCTGCTCCGCTCCCGACGACGCTTCCGAAAAAGGAACATTCATCTGCGACGACGGGGCCGACAACGACGGCGACAGCCTGATCGACTTTCCGCAGGACCCCGGCTGCGATTCGATTGCCGATGTCTCGGAGCGCTCGCCCAACCTGCCCTGCGAAGATGGTGACGATAACGACGGCGACACGCGGATCGACTATCCCGCCGATCCTGGCTGCGATGGTCCGTCGGATCCGACCGAGCAGAACTCTCTGCTCGCATGCGATGACGGCCTCGACAACGACAACGACGGCCGTCTCGACTATCCGAGCGATCCCGGCTGCGCGGGGCCGGACGATGCATCCGAGCACAGCGCGCTCGCCTGCGACGACGGCATCGACAACGACGGCGATGGACTCGCCGACGACTCCGCCGATCCCGGCTGCGACGATCTCGTGGATGCGTCCGAGCGATCTTCGACACTTCTGTGCGACAACGGCACGGACGACGATGCAGATGGGTTCATCGACTTTCCGGCGGACGGCGGCTGCAGCGCGCCCACCGACGGGTCCGAGCGATCGAGCGCACTCACCTGCGATGACGGCCTCGACAACGATGGCGATGGCTTCGTGGATTTCCCCGCCGACCCCGGATGCGCGGCCGGCGCGGACAGCTCGGAGCGGAGTTCGGCGCTCGCCTGCGACGACGGTCTCGACAACGACAACGATGGCCACCTCGACTTTCCGAGCGATCCCGGCTGCGCGGGGCCGGACGATGCATCCGAGCACAGCGCGCTCGCCTGCGACGACGGCATCGACAACGACGGCGATGGACTCGCCGACGACCCCGCCGATCCCGGCTGCGACGATCTCGTGGACGCGTCCGAGCGATCCTCGACACTTCCGTGCGACAACGGCACGGACGACGACGCGGATGGGTTCATCGACTTTCCGGCGGACGGCGGCTGCAGCGCGCCCACCGACGGGTCCGAGCGATCGAGCGCACTCACCTGCGATGACGGCCTCGACAACGATGGCGATGGCTTCGTGGATTTCCCCGCCGACCCGGGCTGCGCGCGGGCTGGCGACGATTCCGAGCGCGGCGCACTCGTCTGCGACGACGGGCTCGATGAAGATGGCGACGGGCTCGCCGACTTCCCGGCCGATCCCGGCTGCAGCGGTCTCGATGATCCGTCGGAGCGCTCGCCGGCCTTGCCCTGCGACGACGGCAGCGACAACGACGGCGATGGTGCGAGCGACTTCCCGGCGGACGCCGGCTGTACGGCCCCTGCCGATGGCTCCGAGCGCGCGCCCGAACGCGTCTGCGACGATGGCATCGACAACGACGGCGATGCGCTCATCGACTTTCCGAACGATCCCGGCTGCGCGGCCGGCGCCGACACCTCCGAGCGCAGCGCCGCGCTCGTCTGCGACGACGGACTCGACAACGACGGCGATGGCGTCGCGGATCATCCCGACGACCCGGGCTGCATCGCTGCGACCGATCTGAGTGAACGCGAGGACGGCCGCGCCTGCGACGACGCCGTCGACAACGATGGTGATGGCCTCGCCGACTTCCCCTCCGATTCGGGCTGCGAGTCCGCCGGCGACACGTCGGAGCGGGGTAGTACACGCGTCTGCGACAACGGCGTGGATGAAGACGGAGACGGGCTTTCCGACTACCCGGACGATCCGGGTTGCGACAGTCTCGACGATCCGGCCGAACGCTCGGCTGTTCTGATCTGCGACAACGGCGTCGATGAGGACGGCGACGGCTTCGCGGACTTCCCCGCCGACGCCGGCTGCAACGCGCCCAGCGACAACTCCGAGCGCTCCGGAACACTCGCGTGTGACGACGGTCGCGACAACGATGGCGACGCGCTGGCGGACTTCCCCGCCGATCCCGGCTGTGACAGTCCTGGTGACTTCTTCGAGCTATCGACCGCGCTGCCGTGCGACGACGGGCTCGACAACGACGAC
This sequence comes from Deltaproteobacteria bacterium, assembly GCA_031396445.1. Lineage (GTDB taxonomy): Bacteria > Myxococcota_A > UBA9160 > UBA9160 > PR03 > PR03. Next base: position 38,128 of record JANNKU010000004.1, read on the forward strand.
GACGGCGTCATCGACGTCGCGCATGACCCCGGCTGCGACGGCCCGACGGATCCCTCCGAACAGTCGCTCGTGCTCGCCTGCGACGACGGCGTGGACAACGACGGCGACGGCGCTGCCGACGTCGCGTCTGATCCGGGTTGTCGCAATGCGGCGGACACATCAGAACGCGACGCCGACTTCCCCTGCGACGATGGCCTCGATCAAGATGGCGACGGATTCGCGGACTTTCCCGCCGATCCCGGCTGCCAATCCATACGCGACGATTCCGAGCGTTCGGCGACACGCGTCTGCGACAACGGCGTAGACGACGACAACGATGGCGTGTTTGACTACCCCGGTGATCCCGGCTGCAGCGGCGTCGATGATGCGAGCGAGCGCAACGCGGCGCTCGCCTGTGACGACGATCGCGACAACGACGAGGACGGGTTGGCGGACCGCACGGCGGATCCCGGCTGCGCGACGCCCGACGATCCGAGCGAGCGCAACACCGAGATCGAGTGCGACGACGGGCTCGACAACGACAGCGACTTGCTCGCCGATCATGTTCTCGACGCAGGCTGCACTTCACCCACCGATCCGCTCGAGGCCGTGGACTTCGGAGACGGCGCCGCCCACGAGATCGACGCCGACACCAGCGTGACGGACGATTCCCTCGTGATTCGCAACGACCCAACGGGGGCGGCGAGCTCCGTTGCGATCGTCACCGGCGGCGTCGTGGGGATAAACCTGGAGGCGAGGGGCAGCTCGTCGGCCCGCCTCGACGGCGGAGCGGTACGCGGTGATGCCATCTCCACGGAAGTATCCGTTTTGCGAATCGAAGCCGGCGAGGTGTTGGGAAGCGTGATCGGCAAGGATTCCAGCTACGTCGAGGTCATCGACGGCCTGATCCTCGCCGATCTCGCGACGCGCGATTCGGCCCACGCGCTGGTGACCGGTGGCACGATCGCAGGTGGGGTACACGTCGGTGGGACATCGCTGGTGGAGCTGGCTGGCGGGACCTTCGTGCAGGATGTCGAAGCGAGCGACTCCAGCTTCCTGGGAATCTCCGGCGGAACCTTTCTCGACGGAATCATCGCCAGCGATTCCGCGGTGATCGAGATCCGGGGCACGGGCTTCAATCGACCGCTCGGCGCAATCGACGCGATGGCCGGCGTGCTGACCGGCACGCTCTTCGACGGCACCGAGTTTCGAGTTGGTTTCTTCCACACGTCCGAGGCCCGGATCGAACTCGTGCCTGAACCGGATGGTGTAGGGATCTGCGCGGCGGCGGCTGCGCTCGCCGTGCTCGCCGCTCGCGTGCGGCGGGCTACTCGCTGACGGGCAGTTCCGGAGCGCTCTGCTCGATCCACTGACGGATGATGTCGTAGCGGCTGTGGTCCCCGGCGAGGTCGAAGCCTCTGCGCTTGCCTCCGCCGTGCGACACCTGTCGCGAAGGCTTCTGCAAGATCAAGCTGTTCAGCGGATTCAGCGGATCGACGCGCGGTGTCGGCGGCCGGAAGCGGCTCGACTCGATCGCAATCTCGGAGTACCGGGTCTCGGGGTCATCCATGCGGAATCCAGCAGGCGCGGTCTCACGCGCATGACAGCTCCGGCAGTCGGTGAGCAGCGGCACGATGTCTTTCGTGAAGCTCTTGGGTGCGCTCGATACGGTCGCCGTGATCGTCACCAGAGCCGGCTCGCTCAGCAGGATGCCGTCGCCGACGGCGAGCTTCACCTCGAAGGCCCCCGGCACATCCGGCGTGAAGGTCGGCGTGATGGAATCCGGCTCTTGCAACGAAGCCTCGCTGCCGATCGGCCGCGCTTCGAAGCTCCAGTGGTATTCAGATGCGAAGAGACTCTCGCTGCCGTCGAGCCTGACGGCAGTTCCAATTTCGACGCTGCGATCGCTGCCCGCGCTGCCGACAGGCCTTCCCGGACCGCGCGTCGCTCCGACGAAGTTCGCGAGTGCGGCCGACGCTCGCGGGTGTTCGGAGAGCCAGAATTCTTCGAAGGTTCGCTCCGCGGCGGGCATCATCCCCGCGTCGAAGACGAGAAAGCGGATGCGATCGCGGAAGCTCGAGAACTTCTCGAAGGTCGAGAAATCGAGACTCGCGATGCGATCCCCTTGCTGCAGGTGGCAGAGCCGGCAGTTCGACCGCACGACGTCGAGATAGAGCGCGCTCGCCGATTCAGGCGCCTCGGGCGGGCGCCATCCCGACGGCACGAAGCTGCCGTCGAAGCGTCCCGCCGATCCCGCGTACCAACCGCGGATCACTTCCGTCGCCGCCTCGTCCCCGCCGTCGGTGACGACTTCGAGCGACCACTCCCGGACGGCGCCGACCGGATCCGGTCCGATGATCTTCGGGTCGTCGGCGATCGTATCGGTGACGGTGAGCGTCCAGCTTCCGTTCGGATCCTCGCCCACCCAGGCGGCGAGCGGAGCATCTGGCCGATAGACGCCGCGGCCGTATCCGGCCGGGAACGAAGCGTCGCGCAGCTTCGCGATGGCGGCGTCGTCGAGACGCAGGTGACACAGAGTCTGGTTGCGACCGACCTGCGTGGGGAGCTGACGGGGAAGGTGGTCGATCAGCGGGACGACGGTGCCGGACGGCGATCGGAGCGTCACGACGAGGTCACCGAGGCGCCGCGCACCGAGGCCGTTGCCAGCGTCCGCATACGAAGTCGTACACGGATATGCGCCACCGAAGTTGAGGTCGAGATCGGCGATGCGTCCCCGCATGCCGGTGACCTCGATCTCCGTCACCGACGGAAGCGGAACGCCGCGGTTGTTCACCGGATCGACGATCGTCGGCCACGTGCCGGTGTAGTGGAACACGCGGCGGCCGACGCGGGCGTACGAATCGAGCACCCCATCATTCAGTTGCTTGAACGCCGCTTCTTGCGCGCTCCTGCTGTAGCGCGCATCCACTAGCGAGTACTTGAACGAATCGAGATCGAAGGGGATGAATCGCGTCGAGGTGTCGCCGAAGTCTGGATAGATCACGGTGTCGGTCGTGACGTTGACCAGGCGGTCCGTATCGCCTCCGTGACAGGTGAGGCACATGGTGGGCTGGACCTTCTCGCCCCGGCCGTCGAGATCGACCTTGATGATCCGATTCCCCGCGCCATCGAAGGTGAAGAACTTGATGAAGGGGTCGCCGCCGTTGTCCACGCAATCCGCGCTACCGACACCGCCGCATCGAACCGGGCTCAGCTCCATGGCCACCGTCGCGAGGAGACCCGTTCCAGCGATCGCATCCTCCACGGAACGGTAATTGTCGACCCAGTAGATCGTTCGCTCGGTGTCGCGCCACATGTGCATGTGTCGGCCGAATCCGAGGTCCCGATCATTGAAGTAGATCGCCTCGGCGCTCTCGCCGGCGCCGCCCGCTCCGTTGACGCGCAACCAGTCTTCGAGCGTCGTCCGCTCTGCCAGCGGATCGACGGCGTCGTAGTAGTCGAAAGCCGCTTGATCCTCAGAGCGGCCCGGGAAGAGCGGCGCGGGCGTGTTGATGAGAGTCAGGAATGCGTCGGCGTCGAGCGGAAACGAGAGATCGAAGGCGACGGGCGTGCGACGGGATAGCAGCGTGCCGGGCAGGTAAGCCTGCGCGAGAACCGCGATTGCCGGATCGTGCGCGACCGCGCGCGAGGTGACGACGCCGACGCCGAGCGCCGATGCGAGTAGGCTCTTCGACGCCTCATTGGAGGTCAACCCGATCAGATTCGGAACGCGCGAGAGACCAGACGCCTCTTGATAGTTCACGCGCAGCGACGTCGTGCGCGCGTCGTCGACGAGCACCTTGAGCTTTCCCGGCGCTCGGAACGGCGTGACCTTCGTGAAGGTCACCTTGTGCGGTCCCTCCGACAGGTTGGAGACGATGTCGCCGCTGGCGCGGAGAGGCCCGTCATCGACGCTCCATCGGGCGCCGCGCGCCACCGCCGAGGGCGGACCGATCGTCACCGAGAGTGCGCCGCTCGCGAACGCGGTGTCGGGCGCGGCGATCGCAATCGCGATCAGCGACGCGAGCAACCATCGGACCGCTGCAGCCCCGTTCGTCATCAAACGACTCCTCGCGATGCTGCTGCAGGGACGAGCGCGACCCTGCGATCCCAAACCGACACGCCGCATCGCAAGCAAGCAAGCCCGGCCGCAGCCGCCGCGGCGACACTGAACGACGACGGCTCCGGGAGGAAGCTCACCGCGAAGCCGCTGGCTTCGGGCGTGAAGCGAAGACTGGCGCCGTGCAGATCGAACGCCGAGTTTGGCTCGCCTGCGACGCCGCAAGACGGCGGATCATCGGAACACCAGACCTGGTAGACGGTCGTTCCGGAAGCAAACGGCGCATCCGCTCGGAAGTCGGCCAGCCCAGGGTCCACCGAGCCGTCACCTGCCGTGACGCCGATCACGATCCCATCGTCGAGCTCCGCGTTCAGATCAGCCGGCAGCTCCGCATACGCGAACACGAGCGTCCCGTCGGAATGGAGCTGAGCCTGAAGCGTGAAGGACGCGAGTTCGTTCTGGTACGAGCCGACGTCCAACCACGTGATGACGGCGCGATTCCCGGTATCGGCAAACAAAATCTGGCCCTTCGCCACCTGGCTCAGGTCCGTCTCGAACGGGTAGACGACAGGCGATCCGAAGTGCAGGAACTCGCCATCGAAGTTGAACCAGCCATCGGGCGCGATGCTGTGTCCTGCTCCGAGCGCGATCCCTCCGTTCGTGCCCACCGAGAGTGCGTCGTAGGTCGAACCCGCGAAGGGAAACGCAAAGCTCAGCGCGACATCGACGTCGGCGTCGTCCTGGTCCGCGAGCCCGGGGAGCACGCCTCCGAGCTGCGGGTCCCAGAGCGGAGGAGTCGCCTCGGCAGGCAACGATCGCAGCAGCAGCGCGGCAACGAGAAGCAACGGCGACGCGACGGTGCATCGCTGCGAGAATTTCGTCCCCGAGCGACCCCCCTGGGGTCCATCAACTACAGAGATTCGCGTATACCAATCCAGGTGTCGCAAGGCATTCTCGTGTGTCAGGTGCGGCGCCGCACGTCCATTGGGCCTCATCTCGAGCTGCCGTGCAAGCGTATTAGCGGATCGCAGCAACGCTTCGTCTGATACGATGCGCGACGCTGCCGCGCCACGCGGGCTTCGTCTCCGGGCAGCCTGGGATGCAAAACCCTTGGTGCAACACACTGTCGCTGCGAGTCTTGCGCTCGCGATCCTCAGCACGGGCATGGTCGCGTCCGCTCTCGACCTGCGGACGGGGCGCTTCGATGCCCTCTCCCCGACGTGGGATCGGATCGAGAGCACGGCGCCTGCGAGTGCGACCTGCGGCTTGCCGTCCCTCGATTCGCAGCACGACGGCGTGTCGTACAACGCGTTTCCGATTCGTACGACCGTTCTCGAGAGCCTCGTCGTGGATGTACCGGCACTTGGGACGGCACTCGAAGATACGGTGCTGGCTCTCTACTGCGGCGCGTTCGATCCCGCGAACCCGGCAGCCAATCTCGTCGCGTACGACGACGACGACGGGGAGCTGAGCCTCAGTCGTTTCAGCGCGGAGGATGGCGTCACGCTCGAGCCGGACGTCGTCTACTGGCTCGTGCTCACCACCTTCGCGCCGTCCGAAGTCGGCGCGTTCGAGGTGCGGCTCGAGAGCGAGACGGCGAGCTTCGTGGATAGTCACGAGCGCAGCGGCAGCCTCGGCCCCGACTCGACGCGCTGGAATCGGATCGAAGCGACCGATCCAAGTGTCGATCTCTCTTGCAACTTGCCCGTTACCGACGCGGCCGCCGACGACGTGGCGTTTCAGGCATTCCCGATTCGCGCATCGGCGCTTGCAAACCTCGCGGTGGAGGTCGTCGCCGACGCGCAGACGACACTCACCGACACGGTCTTGGCGCTCTATTGCGATCCCTTCGATCCGCGCGACCCAACCGCCAATCTCGTGGCCATCGACGACGACGATGGCGACGAACTCCTCAGCCGCTTCCACGCGAGCGACGGCATCACGCTCGCGCCCGAGACCCCGTATTGGCTCGTGCTGACCAGCTACGACGCTGCATCGAACGGGAACTACCGCGTGCGCCTTCACGACCCGCGCATCGACTTCGTCCCTGCCCCCAGCGCCGCCGCAGCAGAGCGAGTCGCGTTCATTGCGCTCTGCTGCATCGTGGCTTGGAGACGCTCGCGCATCGGGGATGCTCCTACAGCAACCCCGGAATGATCGCCTTCCGCTCGCGCGGGTACTCCGCAAACTTCTCGCGATACCAGCGATGATGCGAGAGCGCGCGCGGCAACAGGTTCGCCGTCGTGAAGAACGCGAACGCGAATCCCGCGTAGGTCCAGGTGGCGAGCGCCCAGCCGCACCACTCGATGATCTCGCCCAGGTAGTTGGGGCACGAGACGAAGCGGAAGAAGCCGCCGCGCGGGATCTTGTAGCCGGTCTCGCCGGGCTTGCGCAGGTTGCGCAGAATCGTGTCGGATTGCAGGTTCACGATCCAGCCGAAGAGAAATAGCGCGACGCCGATGACGAAGCGCGGGTCGCTGAACCACGACTCGATGTGGCGCAGCGCGCCGTGGCTGATTGCGTACGCGTTGAGGCTCGCGTTGGTGATGTTGAAGAGGATCGCGAGCGCGATCGTGGTGAGCGGCGTGCGCCCCACGCCGACGCGCATGCGCAGCGGGTACACGAAGGTGCGCTGCAGGTAGTGCAGCTCCCACAAGAACAGGAACGTGAGCGGCACCGCGCGAAACGCGTGTTCGCCGCGCAGGAATACGATCGCGAAGACGAGCGGCGCGGGGAGTTCCTGGAGCACCCAGGCGAGGCGCGTCGGCAGACCGGGACCGAAGCCCGCGCGTTCGTGGCGACCATAGGGTGCGGGGATCACGAGCAGCGCGAGAAACGACACGGCGCCCGCGGCAACGAGGCCTACAACTCCGTAGAAATACCAGCGATCCGGGTTCATCGGGCGGGCAGAGTAGCGTGGCGATCGCATCCCAAAATGGCGCCGCTGCACTCGGTTGCTGCCACGCACGCGACGTGCGGCGCCACCTCACTCCCATGCGCAACGCATTCGTCGCCCTATCGCTCGCCCTGATTGCAGTCTCTGCCGACGCGCTGCCGACCGTGCAGATCGGTGTCGCGTTCACCGGGCCGACTCGCAACGAGAGTGGCTTCGTTCCGCCCGACACGATGGGCGCGGCGGGCGACGAGCATGTCGTTGCGCTGCTGAATGGTCGCTATTCGGCGTATCGCAAGAGCGACGGCGCCCTGGTTGCGACGAGCACGCTCGACCAGTTCTGGACCGACGCCGGGATCGCGCCGCTCCACAGCTACGACCCGCGCATTCTCTACGACGCATCCGTGGATCGCTGGTTCGCCGTGTCGGCCGACGACGCCAACTCGGAGCAAGCGGGCTTCCTGGTCGGGGTGTCGAAGACTTCCGACCCCACCGCCGGCTGGGACGCGTTCCGCATCGATGCCGACGCCACCAACCAGACATGGGGCGACTTCCCGATGCTCGGACTCGACGCCGAGGGCGTGTACATCTCCTCGCCGGCGTTTCCGGTGAACGGTCCCGACCTGCCGAGCGGCAACACCTACGTCGTGATGCCGAAGGCCGATCTGATCGCGCCGGTGCCGAACATCGCCAACGCAACGATCTTCGCGAACCGAACGCTCGCGCAAGCCGGATTTCAGCCGCAGGCCGTCGTGAATCTCGACGGCGGCGGAACGCCCGCGAAGTTTTATTCGGGCACGCTCTCCTTCCTCGGGCAGATTCAGCAATCGCAGATCGAGGGGCCGATCAACGCGCCTACCTTTGTGGGTGGCGGATTCATCGCGGTGGATCCGATGCCCGAGCCGCCCGACGCGGAGCAGCCCGGACCGCAGCGGAACCTCGACGGCGGCGACAGCCGCTTCGGATCGAACCTGGTGCTCCAGAATGGCGTCACCTGGGCGGTGCAGGCGGTCAATCAAGACGGCCGCGCGGCGGTGCGTTGGCTGCAGCTCGATCCCGAGAACGACATCGTGCTCGACAGCGGTGTGATCGCCGCAGACGGGCTCGATCTCATCTACCCCTCGATCGCGGTGAATGAATTCGATCAGATCGTGATCGGCATGAGCGGCTCGGGCGAGGAAATGTTCCCAAGTGCATACGCAGTGGTCGGCGACGTGATCGACGGCGTCACCAGCTTCGGCGATCTGCTGCTGCTCGCCGCAGGCATCGACAGCTACCAGACCAGCACCACGCGCAATCGCTGGGGCGACTACAGCGCAACGGTGCTCGACCCGAGCGACCCGCGCGCATTCTGGACCTTCCAGGAATTCGCCCTCGCCAACAACACCTGGGCCGTCCGCGTGACGCAGCTCGTTCTCGTGCCGGAGCCCGGTACCGTCGTGCTGCTCGCCATCGGCCTCACCGCGATCGGAGCACGCCGCCGCCAACGCTGATCGTTGAACGTTCGCCGCGCGATCCCGGTAAGCTGCGCCGATGCGCGACGAGCCGCTGCGACTGCGACGACGCGAGACCACGGCGGTGGCGATCGCCGCGGGCGTCGTGCTGACGGTGCTCGCGTATTCGCCGTATCGCGTGCCCGGGCTCGGGTTGGTGATGCTCGCGCCGATCGCGTTCGCACTCGACGACGCAGCGCCGCGTCGCGCCTTCGCACTCGCGTGGCTCTACAGCGCCACCTTCGGCTTCTGGCTGGTGCGCTGGGTGATCCACGCGCTCGTCGTCGAGTACGAGGTCGCGGCGCTGCCCGCGTGGCTCTTCACGTCGATCGTAGTGGGCGGACTCGCGCTGGTGCCGGCGACGGCCGGCGCGGTCTACGCCGCATTGCGTCCCCGCTTGCGCACTGCCGCGGCGCCGCTCGCGTTCGCCGCGATCTGGACGCTCGGCGAGTGGCTGCGCGGCACGCTCTTCGCGATGCCGTGGTTGCTCGCCGCGCAGACCGTCACGCGCTTCCCGATCGCGATCCAGGTGGCGGATCTCGGTGGACAGTATCTCGTGTCGTTCGTGCTGATCGCGATCTCCGCGGGCATCGGCATCGCGCTGCGACGGCGCAGCGGTTTCGCGCTACTCGCGCCCTTCGCAATCGCCGCGCTCTGGCTCGGCTACGGCGCGCTGCAACTCGCGACGCAGACCCCCGGCGATGCGCCGCGACTGCGCGTCGGCATCGTGCAGGCTTCGGTGCCGCAGTCCGAGCGTTTCCAGCCCGGCTCGGCGGCGCGCAACGTGGCGCTCCACGAAGCCGCGACGCGCAAACTCGCCGCCGGCGCGCCGCTCGACCTGATCGTGTGGTCCGAGACGGCCGTGGACATCGACCTCGATCGCACGCCGACATTGCGCGCGCAACTCGAGCGGCTCGCGAGCGAGATCAACGTGCCGATCGTGACGGGCGCGCCGCGCTCGACCGGTCCGCGACACAGCAATGCGGTCGTGCTCTTTGCGCCGGAGCACGGACTCGTCGAGAGCTACGACAAGCAGCGGCTCGTACCGTTCTCGGAGTACGACCCGCCGCTCGGCGCGGTGCTCGCGAAGCTGATCGGCCCCGTCGTCGCAGGCCAGCCTTATGTGCCGGGCGCCGAAGCGACCGTCTTTCGCAATGCCAAGATCCCGTTTTCGACACCGGTGTGTTTCGAGATCACCTACCCGGATCTGATACGGCGCTTTCGTGCGGCCGGCGCGCAGTTGCTGGTGAATCTCTCAAACGACGCGTGGTTCGGTCGCATTGGATACCCCGAGATGCACTTCGATCACGCGATCTACCGCGCCGTCGAAATGCGCATGCCGGTGGTGCGCGGCGCGAACACCGGCATCTCGGGCGTGATCGACGCGGCGGGACGTGTCGGCGCCGAGATCCCCGTCTTCGAGGAAGGAACGCTGCGCGTAGAAGTGGCGGCCGCCGGCGCGCCGCCGCTCTACGCGCGAACGGGCGACTGGCCGCTCGTCACGGCGCTGTTGCTGCTGCTCGCGGCGACACTTCGCTGGGGAGCGCGCCGCCCGGCGGACGCGGCGCCGGACGCTGGCCGGCGTCGAAGCGGATGACGCTGTCGGCCGAGAGCGCCGCCTGCAGTTGCAAGAGCAGCGACCACTCGATCATCGGCCACGCATCGCGCGGCGTATAGCCGTCGTCCACCGAGCGCGCGATCGTGATCAGCGCGGGGCGCAGTGCGCCCGAATCGAGGAGCGCGCGGATCTGCGCTGCGGTTTCGGCGATCTCGGCGGGATCGGCGCGGCGCTCCGGCAAGCCGATCATGCCGCGCGCGTCTTGCAGCACGGAGTCGAGCGGCGCGCCGCTCGTGGCCGCGCGACTCATGATTGGGTAGAGCGACGCGAGATCGCCCGGCCCGATGCCGCGCTGCCAGAAAACAGAGAGCGCGCGCGGCAGCGATGTCCACTCACCATTCGCGAGCTCGCCGACCGCGGAGCTCAGCGCGCGCACTTCCGCCACGCGCGTCGCTGGATCCGCCGCGAGCCCGAGCTCGCTCGGCGCGAAGATCGTGCGCAACCGATCGAGGTCGGCGTCGTTGAAGCCAGCCTGGCGCAAACGATCTGCATAGGGATTGTGCGTGGCGAAGGTGTCGAGATCGATGTCGAGGATCACGGGACTCGCGGCGAGCAGGCCAACGCCGGCTGCTTCGTCGAGCGGCAACACGCGAAACTGCACCGGCTGTGTGTCGCGGAGCGCGGCGCTCGGCGCGTAGCCATCCTCCAATACGTAGTGATCGCTCGGATCATCGACGGCGAGTTCGCCGTTTGCGAGCGCGCCCATCTGGAAAGTGCGCGCGCCGTCGGGAAACGTTTCCGCCCAACGCGGGCGCAGCCAGATGATTTCGTCGACGAAGCCCATGCGCACCGCGGCGAGCTGGAAGTTCGCGATGTGCGTGTGCGAGAGCACCTCGCGCGCATCGTCGTGCCAGCCGCGTGCGAACGGCGCGCTTGGCAGCGAGAGGTCCGGGTGCGCATCGATGTGCACGACGGTGACGCCTTCGCGCGGCAGTCGGCCGCTTCGCACCGCTTCCATCCAGTAGATGAGCGCGTGATCGTGCGGGCCGCAGATCACCACTTCGGGTGTCGCTGCTGCATCGCTCGCGAATGACGCAGCGGCGAGCGCTGTCGATGCGAGGAAGGCGATCAGCAGGGAGGCTCGTCGCAGCACGGACGGCTAAGCTAGCAACCTCGTTTTGAAGCTCGGCTTCCATCGATCGATCGGAGAGGCAAGATGTTCGGACGGCGACCCGACGCGGAGCTGGTGCGCGATCTCTCCGCGGTGCGCCGCTTCATGCCGTTCATCTCGCCGCGTCGCAACGAATCGGTCGTCTACTTCTCGCACACGCTCGACGCCGAAGAGGCGCTCGCCTACCTCGAGAAGCTGAATCAGGACCGACCGCCCGATCGCCCCATCACATTTTTCCATCTGGTGTTGCACGGGCTGATGCGGACCTTCCACGAACGGCCGCGACTCAATCGCTTCGTCGCCGGCGGACGCCTCTGGCAGCGCGACGGCATCTGGATCTCGTTCTCCGCGAAACGCGCCTTCAACGACGATTCGCCGATCCTCACGGTGAAGCAGCGCATCGAGCCCGACCATTCGATCCCGGAGATGGTCGACGCGATACTCGAGAAGCTCGGTTCTGGACGCGCGGGCAACAAGACCACGTCCGACACCGAGGTGGATCTGCTCCTGCGTTTGCCTGTGCCGATGATCCGCGTCGCGATGTGGCTCGCGGAAAAGGCCGATGCGCTCGGCATCCTGCCGGCCGGCATGATCCACGCCGATCCGCTCTACGCGTCGGCCTTCGTCGCGAACCTCGGCTCGGTCGGCCTCGAAGCCGGCTATCACCATCTGTGGGAGCACGGCAACTGCCCCATCTTCTGCGTCATCGGTCGCATCGCGCCCGACGCTTCCGGGCGTCGCCACGTGACGCTCAAGTACACCTACGACGAGCGCATCGAAGACGGCCTCTACTGTGCGCGCTCGATCGAGAAGCTGCGCGAGCGGCTCGAGAACCCAGAGAAAAACTGACGCGATGGCAGCGCGGCGCGATCTCTACGATGTGTTGGGTGTCGCGCGCGGCGCCGATGCCGACGCGATCCGCACGTCCTACCGTGCACTCGCGCGCAAGTTCCATCCCGACTTGAACCAGGGCCGCAGCGAAGCCGAGGATCGCTTCAAGGAAGTCGCCGAGGCGTACGCGGTGCTGTCGGATGCAGAGAAGCGCTCGCTCTACGACGAGTTCGGCGCGATCTCGCTCGACGCTGGCTTCAACGCCGAAGCCGCGCGCGGATCGCGGCGCTTCGGCGGTGGCTTCGCACAACCCGGCGCCGAAGCATTCGGCTTCAACATCGACGACGTGCTCGGCGGCATGTTCGGCGGCCGCGGCCGCGGGCGACCGAGTGCTGCGTCGTTCGGCGGCGAAGATGTCGAGGTGACGCTCGAACTCGAGTTCCTCGAAGCCGCGCGCGGCGCGACGCGCCAGATCAACGTGATGCGACCCGGCCGCGACGGTCGCCCGCAACCGGAGCGTGTCACGGTGCGGATTCCGCCGGGCGTCGATGACGGCGGACGCATCCGCATTCCCGGCAAGGGCGCCGAAAGTCGCGCGGGCGGTCCGGCCGGTGATCTCTTTGCGAAGATCCGGATTCGCCCGAACGCGATCTTCCGGCGCGAAGGTCGCGATCTCCTCCTCGATCTTCCGGTGACGGTGAGCGAAGCGACGCTCGGTGCGCGCGTCGAGATCCCGACACTCGATGGCACCGCCACCGTGACGATCCCGCCGGGCAGCGATTCGGGGCGGCGACTGCGCTTGCGCGGCAAAGGCATCGCCGATCCGAAGGGAGATGCGCGCGGCGATCTCTATGTGACCGTGCAGATCCGCGTGCCGGTGGGCCTCGATCCCGACGCGCGCGCGAAACTCGAAGCGCTCGCGGCGTTCGATCCGCCCGGTATCCGCAAGGAGTGGGAGTCATGAGCGAGCGCGATCCGCACGCGGCGCCCGACGTCACGATCTTCGGACCCGCCGCGGCGCCGTTCGTCGTGAAGGTGGGGCTCGCGCTGCGCATGAAAAAACTCGCGTTCGAGATCGTCGAGCCGTCGAGCGCTGCCGATTTTCAGCGTTGGAATCCGGAGACGGGCCTGTTGCCGGTGATCGATGTCGATGGCACGCGCGTCGCCGATTCATCGAAGATTCTCGATTGGCTCGACGCGCACTTCCCGGAGCCGCCGCTGCTCGCGCGCGATCCGCGCACCGCGCGTGCGCAACGCGCGCTCGAACACTGGACCGGCGAGACCTTCTACTACTACTGGCTGCGCTGGCTGCACGCGATCTTCGATCTGCCCGATGTCGCCGAGCTGCCGACGACCGGCACCAGCCCGATGATCGGCGAGCTGTCACGACTCGGTGTCTTGTCGCGCGTGCGCGAGGCGATCGCCGAGCGTTCTGGCGGTCTCGATCTCAGCCATCTCGATCACGAATTCGCGCGCCGCCTCGACGATCTGATCGGCTTCCTCGGCGCGCGACCGTTCTTTCATGCGGATCGTCCGAGCCGCGCGGATCTCACCGTGGTCGCGTTCCTGCGCAGCCTGCAAACGGGGCACATCCCCGGCGGCAATCGAATGCTCGCTGCGCGCCCGATCCTCGGCGCGCTGATGGCGCGCGTGGACGCCGAACTCGACACTTAGCGCGCCACGCGTTGCTGCCCGCCCCGTCTGCTTTTTGCGTAGCGGTTGCGCTCCGCGCGCGAGCTTCGCCATGCTGGTCGCGTGGAACCGACCCCGCACCCGACTCGACCGCCGCTGCGTACCGACGACGGACGTCTGGTGCGTGGTCGCAAGAGCCGCGCGCGCATTCTCGCCGCGGCGCGGGAACTCTTCCACGAACACGGCTTCGACGGCGCCACGCTGCGCCAGATCGCCGAGCGCGCCGGGATGGGCGCGTCCTCGATCTATCGCCACATCACCACCAAGGAAGAGCTGCTGATCGACGATCTCGCGGTGCGCCAGGAAGAAGCGTGGCGTCACTTCCGCAGCAACGACGATCGCAGCGGCGCGACACGCGATCGTGTGCTCGCATTCTTCGCAGAGCAGCACCGCCTGCTCTCCGAAGATCCGGACTTCACGACGATCGCCCTGCGCGCGCTGACGCATCCCGATTCGCGCGTGGCGAAACGCGTGCTCGCGCTGCACGACCGCACGATCGGCCTGCTCGCCGAGATCCTGCTGCGCGGCCGCGTGCGCGGCGATCTCGCGCGCGACGCCGATGTGCTGCTCGGCGCCCGCGCCCTCTTCCACGCCGCACTCGGCGCGCGCATCTCATGGGCGAACGGCCTGGTGTCGGCCGACGGCTGCGCCGCGTCGATCTCGTCGTCGGTGGATCTGCTCTTCCGCGGGCTCTCGTCGTCTCCGACTCCGGCTCCGCCGATTCGCTCCGCTCGCAACGACGGATGACACCGCGCGGGAGCGGGCTCTGGCGCGAGCCTGCCGTCGGCCTCACGTCTCCGATTGATGGGTGCAAACGATCGGAGCCGGGCTCTAGCGCGAGCACGACCGAACAACTGCAGGGTCTGACGCTTCTCCTAGAAACGCCTGAGACCCGCGGCGACCTCCGCACCCGTTTCGCGGCGCGCTATGCCGCGAAGACGAGCGATGAAATCAGCAGACTCGCGCGTGAGACTTCTTCCGCGCGCGCTCTTGCGAGGGGTCATCGCAAGACGCGTGCCCGTCGCGAGGGGGGCTGCGCGATGGCGCCAGCGCGGCAGCCGTCCACGCAGATGGACTGCGTCTCTTCCTGGTGTCTAACCGAGAGGACGCTGGGACAGGGAGCGCTAGCTCTCCGCCGCGACGCGCGGCAGGAACACGCGCATGCGCGTTCCGCGGCCGGGCTCGCTGTCCACCTGCAGGAACCCGCCGCAGCGCTCGACTACGCGGTAGACCACAGAAAGACCGATGCCGCTGCCCTTGCCGCTCGGCTTCGTGGTGAAGAACGGTTCGAAGAGGCGATCGCGCGTGGCGGCGTCCATACCGGAACCGGTGTCGCTGATCTCGATCCGCACATAGACACCCGACTTGCCCGGTCCTCTCGCGACTTGCTCTTCGCGCACATCGATGCCGATCACGCCGCCGCGGGGCATCGCGTCGCGCGCGTTCAGCACCAGATTCAGGAGCACGCGTTCGAGGTGCGAGCGATCGACGAGCACGCGGCCGATCGGACGCTGGCAGTTCATCTCGATCGGATGCGTGGCGGAGACGGCGGTGCGCAACACGTTCGCCATCGACTCGACTACTTCGGCAACGTCGAGCACGCGCGGCGTGCGGGGCTCCTCGCGGCCGAAGGAGAGCAGATCTTTCACCAGCGTCGCCGCGCGCTCGGCAGTCGCGAGGATCTCGCTCGACGCGCTCGTGATGCGCGGCAGCGTAGAGGCGCGACGGATGTCGTCCGCATAGCCGACCACCACACTCAATAGATTCCGGAAGTCGTGGGCGACACCCGCGGCGAGTCGGCCCAGCGCTTCCATCTTGCGGGCTTCCATGAAGTAGGACTCTTGCGCTTGCAGACGCGCCTCGGCATCGGAGAGCGCGTCTTCGTCGAGCAGTCGCGCCACGCTGTCGGCCACCGCGGAAGCGAAGTCGCGTTCCTCGTCGCTCCAGAGCCGCTGCGTCGTGTGTTCGTGGCAGATGACGCCGACCACTTCGCCCGCGCGAAAGATCGGCGCGTCGAGCAGCGCGACGATCCCGAGCGGGGTCAGGTACGAAGCGTCCAGTTCGTGTGTGAGCTCGTTGGTGCGCGCGGCGCCGGCGGGAATGTCGCGGCGCTCTTCGAGTGCGCGGCAGTAGTCCGGGAAATCGGCGGCACGCAACATCGCGCCGGCGGAGTGCGCGTTGGTGTTGCGCTCGAAGAGGAACTCGCAGCGCAGCGCGCGACGATCTTCGACGAAGAGCCAGATGCTGATGCGGTCCACGGCGAGCACTTCCGCCGCGATCTCGGCCGCGCTGCGAAACGCGTCGGCGAGCGCAACGCCGTCGCCGACGCGCAAGCGGGCGAGTCGCATGCGCGCTGCTTCGTACTCGCGCAATCCGCCCGCGCTCCTCGGGTCGGGTTCGACCATTGCGCGACCCTACGCGAGCGCGTCCGGGGCCGCCACCTGCGCGCGTCCTTCGATGAATCGCAGGTAGAACTCCGGCGGCATGAATGCGAACCAGAGCGCCCATGACCCCAGCACACCGAGCATGCCGACGCAGAGCAAGCCGGGTGGCCACGCGAATACGAGCACGTCCATCGAGACATTGACGGCGAGCCCGATCGTCAGCATCGCCGCGGTACAACCGAGCGCGAGACTCCAGAGTCCGAAGCGATGGCAGGTAAAACGATCGGTGAGCCCGAGCGCGAGGCGACGCCGCAAACGGAGGTGATAGGCGAACGCCGCGCAGGTTCCCCAGGTGGATGCGAACGCGCGCACGCCGACGTGGAGATCGAACCAGAAGGTGAAGCCCGTCACAGAGGTGTGGAGGCCGGGCAAGATCACCGCCATCCATGAATCGAAGACCAACGCCGAGGTCAGCACGCACAAGTAGAACGCCCAGCGGCGATCGGGATGGAACACGCGCCAGATCGCGAACGACAGGCTCGACGCGCTCACGCTGTGCAGGAAGAGCGCGATCACTTCGAGCGGATACGCCGCGCGAACATCGCCGCCGCGCGCCATCTCCATCGCTGCCACTTCGCCCACCGCAGCGAGTGCGAGCGCCGTCACCGCGAGCCCGAGGAACGACTCCGCCGCGCGATGCGTTTCGCGCGCCAGCCACAGCAGGCGACCGCCGACGGCGAAGCCCGCAACCAGCGTCGCGAAGAATGAGATTGCGGCGAGGAGTTCGAGGAGCTGCATCCGAAGGGCGCTTCGGAGCCCTGTCTCGCGGGCTTGAGACGCAGCGACTCAGGTTGCTTCGTAGCGCTCCCAGAACAGGCACTCGTCCACCGACTTGCGCGGCGGGCGGCCATAGCGACCGATCGGCCAACCGATCGGCAGCAGCGCGCAAGTCTGGCGATCTTCGGGGAGACCCAGAAACGCGTCGATCTCCGCACCGAATGCGCGGTGCACCGTGGTGAGTGACGCGCCGAGTCCCACCGCGCGACACGCGAGCAAGATGTTCTGCACCGCGGGAAAGAGCGCTTGCGATTGTGTCTCGCCGCGGCGCAGCCAACCCGCGACGAAGAGATGCACCGGCGCCTCGTGCATGTGCTCGGCGAGGTGCAGCGCCGCTTGCATGTTGCGCCGCTTCGCGGGCGAGAACGACGGCTCCTTCGCCGCCTCGAGCGCCGGCGCGATGTAAGACTCGAACGCGCGTCGATAGCGATCCGCAACGAACGCGCGCCGCTCTGCATCGGTGACGGCGATGAAGCTCCACGGCTGTCGATTGCCACCGCTCGGCGCGAAGGTGCCCGCCTCGCAGACCTTGCGAATCAATGCGGGCGGCACCGGATCGGAGCGCAGCCGACGAATCGCGCGCGTCGTGCGAATCGCTTCGAGCAGCGGCATATCTTCGCCGATCGTCGCGACATCGATCTCGCGCGGCAGATCGCTCAAGCGCGTCCCTCCATTGCGAGGCCACGCTAGCATGCGCGTTTTCGGAGGAATGAGATGCGCGCCGTCGTCGTCGATCGCTGGATGGAGCCCGCCGAACTCGTCGTGCGCGAATTGCCGGATCCCGTCGTGGGACCGGGGCAAATCGGTGTCGACGTGAAGGCAGCGGGCTGCAACTTCTTCGACATCCTGATCGTGCAGGGCAAATACCAGGTGAAGCCGCCCTTCCCGTTCGTACCGGGCGGCGAGATCGCCGGCGTCGTGCGCGAAGTCGGTGCCGGCGTGAAGAACTTTGCCGTTGGCGATCGCGTGCTCGCGGCCGCGCCGATGGGTGGCTTCGCGGATCGCAGCGTGTTCCCCGCCGCATACGCGCACCGGATGCCGGACGCGATGAGCTTCGAAGAAGGCGCGTCGTTCCCGATCGTCTATCCGACTTCGTATGTGGGACTCGTCAATCGCGCGGCGCTGCAGCCGGGCGAGACGCTGCTCGTGCATGCGGCAGCAGGCGGTGTCGGCCTCGCGGCGGTGCAGATCGGCAAAGCGCTCGGCGCGCGCGTGATCGCAACGGCCGGCGGCCCCGACAAAGTGCGCGTCGCGATCGAAGCCGGCGCCGACTTCGGCATCGACTACAACAGCGAAGACTTCGTAGAACGCGTGAAAGCGATCACCGGCGGCAAAGGCGCCGACGTGATCTACGACTCGGTCGGCGGCGACATCTTCGACAAGTCGCTGAAGTGCATCGCGTGGTGCGGGCGGTTGCTGGTGATCGGCTTCGCAGGCGGCACGATCCCGAGCGTCGCGGCGAATCGGATCTTGCTGAAGAATGTTTCGGTTGTGGGGCTGCACTGGGGTGCGTATGCGAAGAACGAACCGGCGCGGATTCCGGAGACCTTCGCGGCGCTGTTCAAGCTCTACGACGAGAAGAAGATCCGGCCGGTGATCTATAAGAGCTATCCGCTCGAGAACGCGGCGGAGGCACTTGCGGCGTTGGGGTCGCGGAAGACGCATGGGAAGGTCGTGCTCGCGCCGTGAGTGCAACTCCGACGCTGCACTCGCCAAGGCAGATCAATCGAACGGCGTGAAGTATCGCTCGCGCAGGTAGTCGAGATAGTCGGGGCGGTTCAGCGGCAACGTAGTTTCGTTCCCAGAGCCGGTGCTGGAAGTCGTATGAACTGCGCTCGCCCACGCTCGCGGCTCGCACCCACCGAATCGTTTCGGCGAGCTTGGGAACCCAACCTTGATAGTCATCGCCCCAAGTCGCCGGCTGCCCCACTTCAGCGCAAGCTGAACGCAGGCCTTCATCGTCGCGGAGATCGTGTTCACTCATGTGACACACGTGTACCACGGTCCACAGCAAGCGGGCGGGGCTTGCGGGCTGACGGGGTCGGTGGGAGCCTCGCGCGTCCGAGCCAGTCGGCTCTTGCTTCCGCTCACCGAATTGCGGGATCCCGCCCTTGGCTGTGCTCCGGCGCATCGGTTGCGACGAGCCGCCGCAAGAACTCGGGGTGAACGAAGCGGCGATCAACGAGCTGGAACGAGAAACTCTCGATCAGTTGAGAGATGCACCGAAATGAGTCAGCCGCCGCCCACCAGCCCGAACGCACCGCCCTTCGATGACGGGGTGGTGGAGTCACTCCTCGGCATCGACGAGAGCCACGTCTTCGAGACCAAGCGAGCGGGTGAGAACATCACCAAGCTGAAGACGATCGTCGCCTTCGCGAATGCCGACGGAGGACTTCTCTTGATCGGCGTCGATGACGCTTCGCGTGCGAATGGCCGCGAGCGCGTTTGCGGAATTCAAGAGAATCCCGAGTCGATCGACGATCTGCAGCGACTCCTTCGAGCTCGGGTCACGCCACAACTCGGTACGCCAAGCTGCGAGCCCCCACGATTCATCGAGATCGGCTGCACACTCCGCGATGGGAGCCGTGGCTCGGTGATTGTCGTGCAGGTCGCGAAGAGCGCCGCTGTTCATTCTCTCGTGGACGGCGGCACCTATGTGCGGCTCGACAAAACCAATCGTCATCCAACCGCCGCAGAGATCACGGACCTTTCGATGCAGCGGGGGACCACGAGCGCGGTGACGGCGCTCGTAGATGTTCCGTTTGAAGTTCTAGACACCGATGTATGGCGGTCCTATCGCGAGCAGCGTCGCCTCACGCGGCCGATTGCCGAAGCGATGCTGCATCTCGGCCTCGCGCGGCGAGGCCCGAGTGGAGAGCTTCAGCCCGTCAGAGCAGCCGTTCTCCTCTTTGGGGAAGAACCTTCTGGGCTACTCGACACGAAGTCGAGTTGCCGACTCTTCCACTTCAAAGGGGATCGTATCGAGCATGGGACGGAAACGAATCTGTTGAGACCGCCACGTACGATCGGCGGCTCTCTGATTCGCCAGATCCGGGACGCTGCAGATGCCACGATCGATGCTCTGGCGAGTGGCATCCAAATGGGACCGCTGGGATTCGAGATTGCCCAGCGCTACCCGGTCCGAGTTCTGAAGGAAGCGATCACCAATGCGATCGTCCATCGCGACTACCGTCTGTCCGCGGACATCCACATCTGCATTTTCGCGAATCGAATCGAGGTAGAGAGCCCGGGGCTCCTCCCGTCGAACATCACTCCCGGGAACATCGGCTCGATCGGCTCTCGCCCTCGGAACCGGGCCATCGTCGATCATCTTCGGGAGTTCCCGAGTCCGCCGAATCTCGATGCGGGAGAAGGCGTTCGGATGATGCAAGCAACCATGCATCGAGCCAGCCTGTATCCACCTCTCTTCGTGACGAGGCCGGAACTGCCGCGGGAAGCGGTGGTCGTGGTTCTCTTCAACGAGGCGCGTCCCTCGCTATGGGACCAAGTGAACCATCGCCTCGAGGAGCACGGCGAAATTGGGAATGCGGAAGTCCGAGCAATCTTGGGCACCGACGACCCGGTCCGAGCATCACGTCTGTTCAAAGCTTGGGTGGATCGGGGCTTTCTGGTAGCCGCGAATCCGGGCGCGGCTAAGCAGCTCCGCCGCTACAGGCGCCCGGGCACGATCCCG
The DNA here is from genome assembly GCA_031396445.1 of Deltaproteobacteria bacterium. Taxonomy (GTDB): domain Bacteria; phylum Myxococcota_A; class UBA9160; order UBA9160; family PR03; genus PR03. Next base: position 58,720 of record JANNKU010000004.1, read on the forward strand.
GCTGCCGGTTTGTTTGCAGATCGGTCCGGCAATGAACCGGACGTGAAGTGAAATAGCTTGAAAAATCAGAGCCTTGACTGGAACCTTGTTTTCATGCCCCAGAGGGCCGCGGCATGGCGAACGCGCATGGCCGAGAACGATCAGATCGTGAGTCGCGAAGCGCCCGGCGAGAATTCGCCGTGATTTCGCGCCCGCTCTGGCAACCCTCGCCCGAACGCGCGGCGGCGACGCAGATGAACGCGTTCCGGCTCGAGATCGAGCGACGCTTCGCCGTTTCGCTCCTCGACTACCCCGCACTCCACGCGTGGTCGATCGCGCACCGCGCAAAGTTCTGGTCTGCGATCTGGGATTTCTGCGGCGTCGTCGGTGATCGCGGCGAACGCATCGTGCTCGATGCGGATCGCATGCCCGGCGCGCGCTGGTTTCCCGATGCGCGCCTCAACTTCGCCGAGAACTTGCTGCGCCGACGCGGCGGCACGCCCGCCTTGATTGCGCGTGACGAGCGCGGCGTGCGGCGCACGCTCACATGGGCGGCGCTGCACGACGAAGTGTCGCGCGTGGCGCAGGCGCTGCGCGCGACGGGCGTACGCGCTGGCGATCGCGTCGCGGGCTACCTGCCGAACGGCAGCGAGGCGATCGTCGCGATGCTCGCGTCGGCCAGCATCGGCGCGATCTGGTCGTCGTGCTCACCCGATTTTGGCGTACAAGGCGTCGTCGATCGCTTCAGCCAGATCGAGCCGCGCGTGCTCTTCGTCTGCGATGGCTACGCGTATGGCGGCAAGACGCACGATCTGCGCGAACGCGTCGCCGCGGTGCTCGCGCAGCTTCCGTCGGTGCAGCGCTGTGTCGTGGCGGGGAATCTCGAAGCGCGGCCGTCGCTCGCCGGACTTCGCGACGCGACGACGTGGAACGACTTCACCGGTCGCTTCGCGCCTGCGCCGATCGAGTTCGCGCGTCTGCCCTTCGATCACCCGCTCTACATCCTCTACTCGTCGGGCACGACGGGTGTTCCCAAGTGCATCGTGCACGGCGCCGGCGGCACGCTGCTCCAACACTTGAAGGAACAGCGCCTGCACACGGATCTGCGCGCGGGCGACCGCTTCTTCTACTACACGACCACCGGTTGGATGATGTGGAACTGGCTCGCGTCGGGACTCGCGAGCGAAGCGACGCTGGTGCTCTTCGACGGCTCGCCGTTTCATCCCGGCCCCGCTGCGCTCTTCGATCTCGCCGCCGAAGAACGCATCGACGTGATGGGCGTCTCCGCGAAGTTTCTCGACTCGGTGCGCAAAGCCGGCCTGCGACCCATGGACACCCACGACCTCTCGCGCGTCCGAACGCTGCTCTCGACCGGCTCGCCGCTCGCGCCCGAAGGCTTCGACTTCGTCTACGACGCGATTGCAAATGACGTGCAGCTTGCGTCGATCTCGGGCGGCACCGACATCGTTTCGTGTTTCCTATGTGGCGATCCCACGAGCGCGGTGTGGCGCGGCGAGTGCCAACGCCCGGGTCTCGGCATGGCGGTGGACGTGTTCGACGATGTCGGCGCGCCGGTTCGCGAAGGCGCGGGCGAGCTGGTCTGCACGGCGCCATTCCCATCGATGCCGATCGGCTTCTGGCGCGACGACGACGGCGCGCGCTATCGCGCCGCATACTTCGAGCGCTTCTCTGGCGTCTGGCACCACGGCGACTTCGCCGAGTGGACACCGCACGGCGGCATGGTGATCCACGGTCGCAGCGATGCGACGCTGAATCCGGGCGGCGTGCGCATCGGCACTGCGGAGATCTACCGGCAGGTGGAGCAACTCGAAGCCGTCGTCGAAGCGATCGTGATCGGGCAGCCGTGGCAGGACGATGTGCGCATCGTGCTCTTCGTTCGATTGCGCGATGGACTCGAACTCGACGACGCGCTGCGCGACACCATCAAGCGCCGCATCCGCGACAACACCACACCGCGCCACGTGCCCGCGGTGATCGCGCAGGTCGCCGACATCCCGCGCACGAAGAGCGGGAAGATCGTCGAGCTGGCGGTGCGCGACGTGGTGGCGGGACGCGACGTGAAGAATCGCGAGGCGCTGGCGAATCCGGAGGCGCTCGCGTTGTTTCGCGATCGACCGGAGCTGTCCACGTAGTCACGCGGCGAGATGCCGCTAGTCTGCGCCGATGAAACTCTACGACTTTCCGTTCGCGCCGAACCCGCGCAAGCTGCGCGTCTACCTCGCCGAGAAGGGCATCGAGATCCCGCGCGTGATGGTGAACATCGTGAAGGGCGAGCAGAACACGCCCGCGTTTGCCGCGATGAATCCGATGGGCGGCCTGCCGGTGCTCGAACTCGACGACGGCACCTGCCTGCGCGAGTCACTCGCGATCATCGAGTATCTCGAGGAGCTGCATCCCGAGCCGCCGATGATTGGCGCGACTCCGCTCGAGCGTGCGCGTGTGCGCGCGCTCGAACGCACCGCCGATCTCGGTGTGCTGCTGGGCGTTGCCCGCGTACTGCACAACACGCATGCGGTGTTGCCCGGCCGCGTGCCGAATCCGGAAGTCGCCGCCATCGCGCGGCGCGATCTCGAAAAGCCCGCGCACTTCCTCGACGCGCAGCTCTCCGATGGCCGCCGCTTCGTCGCCGGCAATCACGTGACGATCGCGGACTGCACGCTCTTCGCAGCATTCGAGTTCGCGCGCAGCGGCAAGCTCGAGATCGCGTGGCCCGCGCAACTCGCGCGCTGGGACGAGCGCTTCCGCGAACGCCCGAGCGCTGCCGCGTGACGCCCGCTGCCAGTGGAATACCCGCTCAAACAACCTGACAACCAAATAACCTGACGCCCGGCACCGCTACGGTTTGATCTCGATCTTGTCGCCACCGCGCACGCCGAGCGCGCGCAATCGCCCGCCGGCGGTTTCGATGGCGAACAGCGCGGGCAGGCCGCTCGGGTATTGGCGGAGTCGCGATTCGTAGGCGGAGCTCGATTCGCGTTCACCGCGCGGCGTTTCGGATTGCATTTCGTGGATCGCGAGCACGCGGCCATCGGCGTCGAGGAATGCGATGTCGATCGCGATCGGGCAATCGCGCATCACGAATGCGGTGGCGCGGGGGTATGGGAAAACGAAGAGCATCCCGCCGTGCGGGTCGATCTGCGTGCGACCGCCGAGGCCACGGAACTGTGTCGCAGGGTCGCGCGCCACTTCGAGTGTGAAGCGCTCGCCGCCGATCATCACGTCGGTGGTGGGCAGCTTCGTTGCGAGCGGTTGCGCCGCCGCGGCGAGAGCGACGAGCGCGATCGTGAACGCCAGTGCCGAGCTTCGCAGCACGCGCATCAACTCACCTCGTTGCGCAGCGCGTCGCCGCGTCGCCAGCGCGCGAGGTTGTCGAGGAAGATCGCCGTGGCGCGGTGCAGATTCCCAGGCGAGTCGCCGGAGTTGTGCGGCGTCACGATCACGTTCGGCATCGACCAGAGTGGGCTCTCGGGCGGCAGCGGTTCGACTTCGAATACGTCGAGGCCCGCGCCGCCGAGCTGGCCGCTCTGCAAGGCAGCGACCAGCGCGGCTTCGTCGATGAGCGCGCCGCGACCGACGTTCACCAGCCACGCGCCGCGCTTCAAGAGCGCGAGCCGGCGCCCATCGAGCAGGTGGCGAGTGTCCTCGGTGAGCGGCAGCGCCAGCACCAGCGCGTCGAGTTGCGGCAGCAACTCGTCGAGTCGCGCCATCGGCCACGTCTCGCAGGGCTCGTCGCCTTGCGGTGTGCGGCGCATGCCGACGACGCGCATCTGAAGCGCGGCGCCGAGTCGCGCGACTTCGAGACCGATGGGACCGAGGCCGACGACGCCGAGCGTCAAGCCCTGGAGCTCGATCATCGCGTGCGGTTCCCAAGCGCGTCGCCGTTGTGCGTCGCTCCAGCGCGCGAGATCGCGCGAGAGTGCGAGCAGGTAGAGCATCACGGTCTGCGCGATCGGCACGGCGTTGGCGCCCGACGACGTGGTGAGCCGCACGCCGCGCGCGCGCAGCGCCTGGAACCACGGGTTGTCTACGCCGGCGCTGAAGGTGTGCAGCCAGCGCAGCTCTTTCGCATCGCGCAACGTCAGCACGAACTCACGCACGCGCTCCGGGAACACGTCGCCCGAGAAGAACGCGATCTCGACCGAGGTCGGATCGCCGCTGACACCATCTGGGTTCAGAACGATACGCGGCACACCCGGCGCGGCCGCATCGAGCGCCGCGCCGTAGTGCGCCTCCACCCAGTCCGAGACGAGCAGCACCTTGCTAGCCCTGCTTGGCGCGCTGCTCGGCAACGTGCTTCTGGATCTCCTGATTGATCGCATTGCCCATCGCGCCGATGAAGGTCGGGCGATTCTGCGCGGCCCAGTTCATGCTCGCGTCGCGGTTCACGTTGAGCTGTTGGAAGCGCGGCATGACATAGCGGGCAAACAACTCGTAGCTGCGCTTGGTCTCCGCGAAGTCCGCCCAGTTGTGCGCCATCTGCAGGAAGCAGCCGAAGCCGCCCGACTGCACTTCGAGTCGCTCGAGCTGCGCGATCGCATCGTCGGGATCGCCGATCACCACGAAACCCGACGCGATCAGCGCGTCGATTGCGTTGTCCACCGAGCCGGCCGGTGCGAGCGGCAGCGCCGCCACTTCCTGGAAGTAGCGCAGCCAATCGGCGAGACCGAAGCGAACGTTCTCGCGCGCCTTCTCCTTCGTCTCGGCGATGTGCATCGGGCCGACCAGGCGCCACGCGTTGCGCTGCGCTTCGTGACCGTGCTCCGTGGCCTTGTCGGCGCAGATCTTCCAGTTCATCGCGAGCGCATTGAAGCCGCCCGTCGAAGTGGCGCCGATCGACAGCAACCCGACGCCGTGCTTGCCCGCCGCGCGTGCGCCCGCTGGCGACACTTGCGACGCGACGCAGATCTCGATGTGCGGACGCGTGAACGGCGCGAGCTGGAGGCGCGCATCGCGCAGCTCGAACCAGTCGCTCTTGTGCGTCACGGTTTCACCGCGCAGCAGCGGCACGATCACGCCGATCGCCTCGTCCATCATTTCGCGCTGCTTCAGCACGTCGATGCCCATCATGAACGCATCGCTCGGCAGCGCGCCGGGGCCGACACCGAATAGGGTCCGACCGCGCGTCTGGTGATCGAGCTGATTGATGCGATCCGCCAGCATCAGCGGGTGGTGATACGGCAGCGATGAGACGCCGGTGCCGAGCATGATGTGCTTGGTGCGCTCGGCGGCCGCGGCGATGAAGAGCTCCGGCGACGCGATGATCTCGTAGCCCGCCGAGTGGTGTTCACCGATCCAGGCCTCGTCGTAACCGAGATGATCGAGCCACTCGACCAACTCGAAATCGCGACGCAATGCGAGGTCGGGGTTCTCGCGGGTCGGATGGAAGGGCGCGATGAAGATCCCGAATCGCATGCCAGGGGGGAACGTTGCGGCCACGGCAAACTCCTCTGCGAGCAGGGCGCGAAGCGCCTGGCCCTCTAGATCATGGGGTGGGCGAGCGGGCGGCAGCGTAGCTGCAACGACCGCGCGCATCGAACGATGCCGGCACTGGCTGCGCCGCGGCTGCACGCGGGTTGCCGATTCGCGGCGCCGCGCGCCACCCAACTGTGATTGCAGGCCACGCACGCATTGAGAACCAGATCTCGCTGCTGCTGGAGTGCTCTGATGCTCGCACCGATTCACAGCCCCCATCTCAATCTCTTCGTCGCGAGCGACGACACGCGCCGCTACCTGCCGCGACCCGCGACGGAAGCCGCGCTCACGGCGCTCGAGCGGCGCATCCTCGTCGATCGCGCAGAGACGACGCTGCTCGTCGGGCCGCCCGGCATTGGCAAGACGATGCTGCTCCGCATGCTCGTCCAGCGACTGCGACAGACGCTCCGCACGGTGACACTCGGCGCGGGCGACATCGATGCGCCGACGCTCTGCGCCTTCGTGCTCGCCCAGCTTCGCGAGCAGGCGAGCAACGATCCCGAGCAGGCCGTTCTGATGCTCGCCGCCAACTGGAGCGCGAAGCGTTCTGCGCTGGTGATCGCGATCGACGCCGCCGAGCAGCTCCCGATCGCCACCGCGGGACGCCTCGGTGCGCTCGCGATGACGGCGGGCGGCAGCCTGCGCATCGTCGCCGCGGCGCAGGAGCCGGCGACCGCACTCGCACACGCACTTGGGTGTCAGTCGGAGCCGGTCGCGCTGCGAACGCCGATGTCGCTGCGCGAAACGCAGGAGCATCTGCAAGCGGCGCTCGCCGCCGGTCAGGCGCCGCCCGACGTTCGCGAACTCTTTACGGGACTCACGGTGGCGCAGATCTTCCGCGAGTCGCACGGCATTCCGAGCGACGTGAACGCGCTCGCCGCGGAACACCTTGCCGCAGCAGTGCGTAACGGCGCCGTCGCGGAGCCGGGTCGTTCGGCGTGGGGCCACCCGGCGCTGGCGCGGCGGCGCGCGATCGTCTCGCTCTAGAGCGTCGGAGAATTTTCGAAGCGGGTTCGAATGAAACTCGCTTCATCGTTCGAGTCGAGGCTGATGCTTCCCGGACCGCTTCGAACGTAGAAGTCGCCGCGCGGCTGCTTTTCGACTCCCTTCCAGCGCAGGAACACTGGCTCGGGGCTTCTCTGGCAGGAGACGACACACACCGTCTTGCCCTGGACGATCTGCATCTTTGGATCGATGCACGTGCTCGCGGGATCGCCGAGTCCATTGCGCACGGCCTGGGTGAGATGGCGGAGAAACTTGTCGTCACTTTCGAGGCGATCGTGCGCGATGCCAAGCACGCTTGCATCGTCGGCGACGCCAATCAGTAGGTCGCCGCCTTCCGTATTGAGAAAGGCCGCGATCGTCTTCAGCGCGGCGTGCGTGATCCGCTCGTCGTCCTTGCGGTCTTCCTTCAGGTTCCAGCGCAGGCTCGACTTGAACTCCAGCGTCTTCGACTCGCCTAGTTTGAGCAGCTCCTCAGCGCGCCGGTGACGGCTGATGTAGTCGTCGAAGAGCATGTTCTTGATCGCTTGACCGAACGCGGGATCGTCGGTGATGCGCTTGTAGAGATCGAAGTTGCTCTCGACGATCTCCTGGATCTTGTCCTCCACCTTCGGATCGAAGGTGAGTCGCACGTTCTCCCGGGTGTTCACGCGCGCGCTCGCGTCGAGTCCCGCATCGGTGTCGAGCGCGCTGCGGATCTGCTCTAGCGCCACGCGGTGCTCGGCGCCCATTCTGAGTCCGAAGCGCTCGTTCAGTTCAGCGATGATTTGTGACAGCGGCTCGACTTGCGCTGCGCTCGCGCTGCGCGGCTCTGCGCTGCCGATCGGATCGAGCGAACCCGCGCGGCGTTCCAGTTGGATCGCGCCACGGCCGGTCTCTTGGAGCCGGTACGACTCCATGTCGATGTTCTGCTGCACCTCGCGCGGCAGCTCGTCGCGATCAATGGGGAGGAGCCGGCGCAGATAGCGCGCGAAGACGTAGAGCTTCTCCAGGCTCGGATCCGCGAACGGCAGGATCTGCGAGAGGAACGCGTAGAGTCGGGCGTAGTCGTCAAGCTGGGTGCGGAAATCTCGCTGCTCGTCAGGCGAGAGTTCGCCGAAGCGCTCACGGATCGGGGCAAGCGCGGCGTAGAGCTGATCCTGCTCGGCCTTCGGATCGAAGTAGACGCGTGCGAAGGCATCGACGTCCGCCTCCGTGCAGATATGGAAGTCGAGAAGCTTCCCTTGCCGCTCGTAGAGCAGATTCGGATCCGTCGCCTCGGAGAGCAGCGTCGTCTCGTAGTACGGCTCGAACGCCTCCCGAATCGTCTCGGCTTCATTCTCGAAGTCGAGGACGATGGGACCGCGTTTGTCTGAGTGCGTTCGATTCAGCCGCGAGAGCGTCTGCACTGCGTTCACGCCACCGAGTTTCTTGTCCACATACATGGTGTGGAGCAGCGGCTGGTCGAAGCCAGTCTGAAACTTGTTGGCGACGACGAGGAAGCGGCACTCGGACCGCTCGAACTCCGCCGCCGTCCGCGCCTCGCCGATCACGCGGCCCTTCCCTTCGGAGTTCATTCCAGACTCTGTATACGAATGACCAGAGTCGTCGACGGTTCCGGAGAACGCGACGAGCGACTTCCACGGATGACCCTGCTCCTCCAGGTGGCGGTCGAGCGCGAGCTTGTATCTGACTGCGTGGCGGCGCGAGCGCGTCACGATCATCGCTTTGGCGCGTCCGCGAATCAGCGTTTGTACCTGTGCCGCGAAGTGATCGACGATCACCCGCACCTTCGCGTCGATCGCATGCGGATGCAGATCGACGAATGACTTGAGCAGGTAGGTGGCCTTGCCTTTGTCGTAGCGTGGATCATCTTCGATCGTCTTGATCAGATTCCAGTACGACTTGTACGTGATGTAGTTGCCAAGGACGTCGAGGATGAATCCCTCCTCGATCGCCTGGCGCATGCTGTAGAGGTGGAACGGCTCGAATTTGCCGTCGTCCCGCTTTTCGCCGAACAGCTCCAGCGTTCGCTCCTTGGGCGTCGCCGTGAAAGCGAAGGTCGAGAGGTTGGCCATCGGGCCGCGCTTACGGATCTCCTCGAGGACCGCGGTCTCCAGCTCTTCCTCCGGAGTCTGCGCCTCCGATTCTTCCTGCTCCGCGTCTTCCAGGCTTCCGGCGCCGAGCACGGCCTTCAGGCTCTTACTGGTCTCACCGGACTGCGAAGAGTGCGCCTCGTCGACGATCACCGCGAAGCGTTGACCCGGTAGCGACCCGATCTCCTCTGCGATCACCGGGAACTTTTGAAGCGTCGTGACGATGATGGTCTTGCCCGATTCCAGCGCCTCGCGAAGTTGGCGCGATGTCTGGTCGATGTTCTCGACCACGCCGAGCGTCTGTTCGAGTTGGCGAATCGTGCGCTGGAGCTGGCGGTCGAGGATGCGGCGATCCGTGACGACGATGATCGAGTCGAAGACGCGTTGATCACCTGCGTCGTGCAGTGTCGCAAGACGATGCGCGAGCCATGCGATCGTGAAGCTCTTGCCACTGCCAGCAGAGTGTTGGATCAGATAGCGGCGCCCAGGGCCCACCTCTCGCGCGTTCGCAACGAGCTTGCGCACAGCGTCGAGCTGCTGGTAGCGCGGAAAAACGAGGAATCGCTTGCCAGTCTTCTTGCCCTTGTCGTCTTCCTCCTCGACTTCGTGGATGAATTGGCGGATCAGCTCCAGCACGCTGTCGCGCGTCCAGACTTCTTCCCAGAGATAGCGAGTAGCAAAGCCGCGTTGCGTGGGCGGCACGGGAGGATTCCCGGCGCCGCGATTCCAACCGCGATCGAACGGGAGGAAGCGGGTCGCAGTGCCTTTGAGATGCGTCGTCACACGCACCAGCTCCGGGTCCACCGCGAAGTGCGCGAGACAGCGGCCGTACGCAAGCAGCGGCTCGCGTGAGTCGCGCTTCTCGTACTGGCGCATGGCGTCCTTGATGTCCTGTCCGTTCAGCGGGCTCTTCAGCTCGGCCGTGAAGATTGGAAGACCATTCAGGAAGACGCCGAGATCCATCGACGGGCCGTCTTTCTTGCCAGGTTCGGAAGGCTTGAAGTAGAGCTGGCGAGCGATCGAGAACAGATTCGCCGCATGCAGACGCTGGAGGTCTTCGTTGAGACCGCTCGCGGGGCGGAAGTAGGCGAGCGCGAATTTGCAGCCCGAATCAGAGACGCCCTTGCGCAGGACGTCGAGTACACCGCGGCGCCCGATCTCGCGCGAGAGGCGGCCGAGAAAGCGCGACTTCACTTCCGCGCCGTGATGCTGCCGCAGCTTCTCCCATTCTTTGGCTTGCGTGGCGAGCAGGAAGTCGAGCACGTCGTTCGGCAGCAGACAGAGAGCAGCGTCGTAGTTCTCTGAGTGACGGCGGAGGTAACCGCCCGGCACCGTGTCACCGTAGTGCGGCGCTGCTTCGCGCCAAGAGGTCGGGTCGCCCTCGCACGCATCGGAGCCGTTCGCGAGCAGGGCGCATTCGATCGCTTCTTCGAAAGCGCGCTCGGAGATCTCGACCGTCATCCGGCGTCCTCTCGCACATCGATCCTACCGGTGACAGCGGCGGAGATGAGGGCGGAGCGAAATTCGATGAGGCGGTCGATGGCATCGCAGATGCGCTCATCCATCTTCGCTAGCCGCTCTGCATGCGCTCCGAGATAGACCGCGATTGCTTCTTGCTCAGCAGGGGGTGGAACCGGAAGGAGAGCGCGCTTCAGATCTCGGATGTTGATCCCTCTGATCGTCGCGCCGACAGCACCGGCCTCGAGCTGCGCGAACACGCGAGACGAGCGCAGCGCCTGGAGGAGCCATTGACCGTTCACATCGCTTTCGGGCGAGATTCGTGCGGCGTCTTGGGTGACGTTTGCACCTTCGAGTTCACTCGGGACCATGCCGACCTCGCCGATACTTCCGCGGATCGCATAGACCAGATCACCCCCGCGTAGCCGTGAACGGGCGTAGCTGGATTCGATCTCATACGTGGTTCTGTTTAGTCCTTCGAGCTTGAGTCTTGCGGCTGCGACGTCTCCGCCCTTCACGATCGGAACACCGTCATCAACGTTCGGTCCGGGAAGGACGATCCCGTACATGATGCGTCTATCACTAGCGGTGAGATGCCAAAGTCGTTTCACTTCCCAATGCGTCGGAATCTCACCCAGCCACTCCACTCCCGAATCCTTCATCGGAACGCTGGGATCGAGACCCTTCGTGACGGCGCGGGTGATGAGCGCGGTGCGCTTCTCCTGAAGCAGCTCGATCAGCCGCCGCTTCTTCGCGACGAGCGCGTCGATCTTCCCGGTCTCGCGATCGAGGAAGGCGGCGATCGCGGCCTGCTCGCCCGGGGAGGGGACTGCAAACAGGACGTCTTCGAGATCATCCGTTGCCAGTTCCTTGAATGTGCTTCCACGACCGGTGGCTTCGAGCCTTCCTCTGGCAGCGAGAGCCTGGAAGTAGAAGAAGTCGCTGCTCTGCGGATCCCGGAACACCAGAGACTTACAGCCCTGATTCGTACAGAGATCCCGAGCGGCAATCGCTACATGGCCGATGGGCGCTCGCGTCGACAGCACGAGGCTGCCGGACGGAACCATGCTGGTCCCGCATCTCTTGTATCCAAGGTCGGTAATGAATCGCGCGGAGTCGCTGACTGATCGCTGTTCCAGCTTCCCAAGATCTTCAGGAGTCACCCAGGGAATCTCGCCGTCCCAATAGTCCGGCTCACTGCTCGCGGGGGTCGATCCGTTTACTACATGAAACAGCCGCTTCACTCGTTGGACCGCCCAGTCGGAAGGGATCGCTCCAAGAAAATCCTCACCAGATTCTCTGTGCTCAGCGTATGCCCGGAATCGCCGCACCGGAGCTTGGAGCGCCACATCATCCATCGGTCTCTCCTTCGCTGGTCTTGCTGCCGGTCACACGCCATGGCCCGCCCACATCCCAACTTCGAGCGAACTCCTCGCCCCGCACCAGGCTCTCCCGCACCGGTCCCAGAAACACGCGCACGCTCTCCCCAACCTCACCAAAGCTCGTCGGTCCAGTGAGGCCGGCGCCACCCTTCCGAATGAACGCCTGCCATTGCTCGATCCGCGCCGCGTTCTCGTAGAACGTGGGCCGCAACGCGTCTGGGATCTCGCGCGTCAACGCCGTCTTGCGTCGCCGCAACGTCTCGTCGATCGCGGTGCGCAGCGTGTCGCCGTCGAAGGCGAAGAGCTCGGCCAGCATGGCTACGTCCCAGAAATCCTTGAGACGCGAGTTGCCAGCGCCGAGGCTGAGCATCGCCTCAAACTTCTCTGCAACGACAGTCTCGCGGGGGTAGGTCCAGATCCGCGGCGCCGGATGGTCGAGGAGTGTCGGGTAGTCGGCCTCGACGCGTTCCGGCGTCACCACGTCGCCGAAGCCGATGTCGACTTGCAGCGGAACGGTCGCCTTGCCAAGGCTCGCGCGCAGGCGGACGCGTTGGCCGCCGTAGTCCTGCTCGTCGCGGATCGATTCGATCCGAATGCTCGCCGAATCGAAGCTGAGCCCGTCGTCGGGCAGCGGCACGGCGCAGATCGCTTCGATCGCCGCGCGCAGCGAGACCGGATTGTCGGGACCCGAGCCGAGGAAATCGACATCGCGCGTCGGCCGCACTTCGCGACCCGTCCAGATGAGAAAGAGCGCCGCGCCCTTCAGCGTGAAGCGATCGACCTCGGGCGAGAGACCCAGGCGATAGAGAAAGCGCTCGGCCACATAGCGTTCGAGCACGCGGTTGAACTCGGTGTTTCGCTCGCGCGAGAGGTTCAGCAGCCGTTGCCGAACGGACGCAGGGACGTTGCTCACCTCGCGCGCCGTCATGTCAGCGCTTCCAGATAGGGACGGAGGAGCGAGCGCGCCCGGCACATCTCTGCGACACGCGCGATCTCGTCGCGGGTGACGCGGCGCTCGCGCAGCACCTCGCGAAGCGCCTCGATCGCGACCTCTCGACCGACGAGGCGGCGGAATCGGAAGCAATCGACGACGGTGCGCGCAGGGCTCGTGATGCGTGCCGGCACGCCGCCGAGGTCGCGGGCCTCGATGCCGTAGCGAAGCGACGGACCCGAGAAGCGGATGAGCCGGATCGGAAGGCCATCGAGCTTCGGCGCTCGAGCCTTGTGCGGGATCGCGATCCACGCCTCACGCGGTAGCTGCGTTCCGATCTCGTGAACGCGCAGCGCGGAGAGCAGACAGACGATTGCGGCGGGAACGCGCGCGCAGACGGCGGCGAGGGTGTAGTGCTCCGAGGGTTCGGAGTCGGTGAGTCGGTAGAGGCCGCGCGCAACCCGCTCGGCGGCACCCGACTCGAGCAGCACCCGAAGCCGAGCGGTGGGAACGCCCGCAGCGGAGAGATCGCGGAGCCGGAAGAATGCGCCGACGCCATCTTCTCTGAGCTGCACGGAGATCCGCCCAGACTCGTCTGAATCGTCGGCAAATACGGATAGTTGCCGACTACTTGATTTCACCATGGGAGCCAGGCTAGAGCGGGATCAGCGGAGAGTCAAAAAGTCGGCAACTGAGATCAGGTGCCGACGAATTCTAAGCCCCTGATACCTCGCGAAGCATCACGAGGATGTCTCGCTCGATCTCCTGGATCTCTCCCTCGATCTTCTCCAGAGGGCGGGGCGGCTCATAGACATAGAAGTAGCGGTTGAAATTGAGCTCATAACCCACGACCCCGACCTCCCCGTCCTTGGGATCGCGCTTACTGGTATCGATCCACGCGTCCGGGACGTGGGGGCGCACCTCGCGCTCGAAGAACGCCTTGATGCTCTCAGCGAGCGGGACGCTCTCGTTGTCGCGAAGTTCCGGATCCGGCTCCGGGTTGCCGTCCTTGTCGCGACAGATCTCCGCCGACTCGTTGCGACTGGACAGCGCCGAGAGAACGGTCTTCCGAAGCGGAGCGCCGAGCTTCAGGCCTGCCGCCGCCACCGCAACATCGAGCGCCGACTCGAACTCGGTGCGGGAAAGGAAGAGTTGAGCCGGCATCGCTTGGAGCGCGTGTCGGATCACATTCTGCTGCTCGCGCCCGGCCTCGGATTCGGCCACTCCAGCAGCGCCTCGCTTCTTTGAAATCGCAAGTGCGCGAAATCCAGTCTCGTCGTCGAGCCGTGCGATTCGTTCGGCGCTCGCCTGGAAGTCGAGTCGCAGCGGGCGCTCGACAGTGATCTTGCGATAACCGAAATGCGTCGTCGGAAAGAGCTTCGAGACGACGACGTCGCTCTGCTTGCTTCGCTGCTCCAGCGGACGCGACGCACCATCGGCGAAGTCGCGGACGAGCTGCACGATCTCCTGCGCCCTTTCGAGCGGGATCTCACGTCGCTTCTCTCCGAGCGTCTTGCGCATCTGAGTCGAGAACAGTCCCTGCCGCGCAGCCTGATCGAAGTGCGACGCGTCGATCAGCTGGACCATCCCCTTGCGCTCCGGCGCCTTGCGATTCGTCAGTACCCACACATAAGTGGCGATGCCCGTGTTGTAGAAGAGCTGCTCGGGCAGCGCGATCAGCGCTTCGAGCCAATCGTTCTCCAGAATCCAACGACGGATCTCGCTCTCGCCGCTTCCCGCGTCACCCGTGAAGAGAGGCGAGCCGTTCATGATGATCGCGGTGCGCGCGCCTCCATCTTCGATCGCCTTCCAATGCGAAAGCATGTGTTGGAGAAAGAGGAGCTGGCCGTCGCTGATGCGCGGTAGACCGGCTGCGAAGCGACCCGCTGTACCTCGCGCACGCTCTGCCTTGACGGCGTCTTCGTCGCGCTTCCAGTCCTTGCCGTATGGCGGATTCGCGATCAGATAGTCGAAGTTCGTCCCGGCATGCCGGTCACTCGAGAGCACGCTGCCAAACGCGATGCGCTCGGCGTCTTCGCCCTTCTCGGATTTCATGAAGAGATCGGATTTGCAGACGGCGAAGGTCTCAGGGTTCACCTCTTGTCCGAAGAGGTGAACCTCAGCCTTGTCATTCACGGGATCACGCGCGAGCCCACCATTGCGCCGCACGCCCACCGTCACGTGCTCCTTGGCAATCGTGAGCATGCCGCCAGAACCGCAACAGGGGTCGTAGACCGTGAGCACGACGCCGGGCTGGTGAAGCCGTTCCTCATCGCCCGACAGCAGCAGATCGACCATCAGGTGCACGACGTCGCGGGGCGTGAAGTGCTCGCCGGGATTCTCATTCAGCGCTTCGTTGAAACGCCGGATCAGATTCTCGAAGACCATTCCCATCGCGTGATTGTCGAGACCCGTGTTCGGATGCAGGTCGAGGTTCTTGAAGCGCTCGACGACCTGGAACAGCAGACCCGCTTCGTCGAGCTTGCTGATGGTGTTGTCGAAGTCGAACTTCTCGATCACCTCGCGCATGTTCGAAGAAAAGCCGGCGATGAAGTTGCGTAGATTCGGAGCCGCGTTTGCGGACTCGGCGCAGATCCGCTCGAAGTCGAAGAGCGACGCGTTGTAGAAGGCGAAGCCCGAAGCCTTCCGCAGCTGTTTGTCGGGGTTGTCGAGTTTTCCCGCGAAGCGTGCCTTGGTCTCCAGCACCTTCGACTTCTTCTCGGCGAGCACACAGTCGAGCCGCCGAAGCACCGTGAGCGGCAGGATCACGTCTTGATACTTGCCGCGCTTGAACGTGTCGCGGATCAGGTCCGCAATACTCCAAATCTTGCTTTCGATCTCGCTCTGATTCATCTCTACTCATCCTCATCACTAGACGGAGCGAGGATGACGCCTATCCGGAGTCGAGGCGAACTGTCGGCACGGATCGCTCGAGTGCCGGCCGCTCCAATTGCGACTGCGCGCGCGATGAGCCGCGCGGTCGGAGTTTGTTTAGAGTCGCGCGATGATCAACAAATCGCTCTTGCGTTCGCGCACCCGACTGATGGTCGCAACGCTCGCCGTCAGCCTCCTCGCCCTGGTTCCGCGAGCGCACGCGCAGACCAACCAGACACCCACACTCTCGCCGATCGTCGTCGGCGGCAGCCTGCCCTACGAGATCCGCGTGTTCGTGCGGAGCATGGGTGGCGCAACGGTGCCGACGCTCCAGTCCTTCGCCTTCGGACAGGTGGGCGACGAGTGGGTCGTCGTGGCCGGCCGCACCAACGGGCTACACAATTTCACTGGCACGGGAATCGACAACTTCCCGCCGCAGTTCCAGAACACCAACGTCTGGGTTCTCGACCCGGTGTTGGGGCTGAGCTGGAGTCGCTCGCTGAACGACCCCAGCGCCGGCCTGACCGCTTCGCAGGTGGACTCGCTCTCCGCCACCAACACCGAGTTCTTCCAGAGCGATTCGACGCTCTACATCGCGGGCGGCTATGTCTACGACTCCGTTGCGGATGATTTCGACACCTTCGACACGCTGACCGCACTCGACCTGCCCGGCGTCATCGAATGGGTGAAGGACAATACCGGCAGCCTCGCGGCCAACTTCCGGCAAGTGAGCGACCCGATCGTCAAGGTCACCGGCGGCATCATGCAGCAGATCGAAGGCCGCACGTTGCTCGTGTTCGGGCAGAACTTCGAGGGTCCCTACACGCCCGGCGCCAACGGTGTCTATACGCAGCAGGTGCGCGCCTTCGACATCGAGGACAGTGGCGGTCCGCTCGCGATTTCCAACGTGACCAGCTCGACGCCCGACGCTGCGTTTCGCCGCCGCGATCTCAACGTCGTGCCCTTCTTGCACAGCACGGGTGTCGGCACCTTCACGGAGGGACTCGTCGCGTTCTCTGGCGTGTTCCTGCCGTCGCCGGACAACGGCGTGTGGACGGTGCCTGTGGAAATCACGGCCGACGGCACGCCGTCGATGGCCGACCCGAACGACCCCGCGACCTTCAAGCAGGGCATGAACAACTACGACTCGCCGACCATCAGCCTCTATCGCGGCACGGACGACTCGACACACACGATCGTGTTGGGTGGCATCAGCCTGCAGTACTACGACTATGAGACGTCGGCCTTCGTCACCGACAACAACGCGCCGTTCATCAACCAGAGCACGTCGATCGTGCGTTCGGCGGAAGGCGACTACACCCAGTACCTGCTCGAAACGGCGTCGTTCCCGAGAATCAACGGCGCTACGGGTCCGCTGCTCTTTGGCGCAGGTGCGCGCTTCCTGCCGTCGAGCACGCTGCCGAGGGTCGGCGACTTCGTGGATCTCGATGCCATCGGCGGCAGCGTCGTGCTGGGCCAGATCTACGGCGGCATCATGGCCACCGCGCCCAACTTCGGGCCTTCGACCGCATCGAGCTACGTCTTCGACGTCGTCTACACGGCCGTGCCGGAGCCGGGGCAAGTCGGCTGCGCGCTCGCGGCCGCGGCGAGCCTCTGCGGGCTGGCACGGCGTCGCGCGATGGCGTCGTCCTAGTCTCGGCTCACGCCTCCGGCGTGCGCAGCCCCCGCCGCACCACATTCGCGGTCGCCCGCGCAAACTCGCGCAGCCCCGCGCGCACCCGCACGCGCTCGATCGCGTCGGCGGGCACGTCGCCGCGCAGGAACGCGAGCACGCCATCGGTGCTGACACGCGCGCGCGTCGTGTCGATCGAGCGATGGCGAATGCGGCGATCGGGGCCGATCACGAACACCGCCGGCACAGCGATGCCGCCCATCTCCTTGGGGTTGTAGAGATCCCACGCGCGAACGATGCGGCGCGACGGGTCAGCGAGAATCGGAAACGGCAGCCGGAGCTCTGCGCGCACCGCTTCGGAGCGCTCGGGCGCATCGACCGACAGCGCGACGATTTCCGCACCGGCTTCGCGAATCGCAACCTGATTGCTCGCGTACTCCGCCAACTGGCGGAGGCAGAACGGTCACCAGTGGCCGCGGAAGAAGATCAGGATCAGCGATCGATCCGCGACGAGCGACGCAAGCGTGTGTGTCGCGCCGGTCGAATCCTTCAGCGTGAACTCGGGCGCGAGCGCGCCGACGTCGGGAATCACGGCGTATTCTCCTTTGCAGCGAAGAATGCGATCAGCAGCTCTGCGATGCGCTCCGGTTCCTCTTGCACCACCCAGTGCGTTCCGCTGCCGAGTTCGACGAGCTTGCCGTCGTCGAGAAACGAGAGGCTCGCGCGCGTCATGTCGGAGGGGATGTACGCATCGTCTTTGGCGAGCAGCAGCAACACCGGCAGCGCGACGCGGTGCTCGGGCGTCGTCGCGTCGCGCGTGAAGGTGCGGAACGACGAGCGATACCAGTTCACCATCGTGCCGAACGCGCCGTCGCGATCCCACGCGGAGCGGTAGAACGCGAGCTTCTCATCGGGAAACGCGCCGGGCTTCGCTGTGCCGCGCATCGATTTCGCGAGCAGCGCCCAGTTGCCCCAGCGCGCCGATTCTTCGGGCAGCCACGGAATCTGGAAGTAGGTGCGATACCAGGAAACCGCCTCTTCCTTCGTCTCGACGCGGCGCCACGCATCCGGGTGTGGCGTATCGATCACCGCGAGCTTGCGCACGCGCTCGGGATGCCGGATCGCGAGGTTCCACGCGACACCACCGCCCCAATCGTGCGCGACGACGCCGGCGTTCTCATAGCCGAGCGCGGCGATCAGATTCGCGATGTCGTCGCCGAGTTTGTCGACGTGGTAGTCGTCGATCGCGGGCGGCTTGTCCGAATCGCCATAGCCGCGCTGATCGGGAACGATCACGCGAAAGCCCGCCTTCGCGAGCGGCGCGATCACACCCTTCCACGCGTACCAGAACTCCGGGAAGCCGTGCAGCAACACGATCGGCGGTCCATCGGGCGGACCCGCGCGCACGACGAATAGCTCGACGTCACCGACATCGACCTTGCGCGCATCGAGCTCGATGCCGAGCTCGCGCCGCGCAGCCTCGACCGCGTCGAGGCGCGGCTGGCTACCGGAGCAGTGGCCGAGCACGACCAGCGCAACAACGATCCCAGTTGCGATGCCAAGTACGCGTCGAAGCTTCATCGCGCGGAAGCTATCGGGTCGAGGGGCCGGGGGGGGGGGGTTTTTTGTGTGAGGGTTTTTTGATAAAAAAAAAAAAAAAAAAAAAAAACCCCCCCCCCCCCAACCCCCCCCGCCCACCCCGCGGGGGGATTGGTTTTAAGTTTTTTTTTTT
>JANNKU010000036.1:0-8008 GCA_031396445.1 Deltaproteobacteria bacterium
GCTCACCAAGGGCTACTTGAAGAAGCACGGCGTGAAAGCCGAGGTCGAGTTCTCGTGGGGCGCCACCGAAGTGAAGCCGCCCGTGCTGGCCGACGCGATCGTCGATGTCTCCGAAACGGGTTCGAGCCTGCGCGCCAACAACCTGCGCGTGATCGACGTGGTGCTCGAGAGCACGCCGCGTTTCATCGCGAATCCCGAATCGCTGCAGGACGCTTGGAAGCTCGACAAGATGGAGCGGCTGCTGATGTTGATCCGCGGCGCGATCACAGCGATCGACCGCGTCGGGCTGATGATGAACGTGCCGCGCAAAAGTCTCGACACCGTGCTCGCGCACCTTCCCGCGCTCGGCACGCCGACGATCTCGACACTCTCCGACGACCGCTGGGTGGCGGTGAACACCGTGATCCAGGAGACGCTGGTGCGCGAGCTGATCCCGAAGCTCAAAGCGTGCGGCGCCGCAGGCATCGTCGAGTACCCACTCTCCAAGATCGTCGCGTAGCACGCGGTGGGTCGGCTCTGGCGGATCGCCGGTGTACTGCCTGCCTACGCCGAGATCGTCTGGGAGGCGCTCGCGCCGCGCGCGATCGGCGGCGCCGGTCGAGCGCGCATCGCGCAAGCGGTGGTGCGATCGGAAGGCCGCGTGCTGCTCTGCTTGCGACGCGAGCTTCGCGGTTGGGAGCTGCCCGGCGGCGAAGTGAATCCCGGCGAGCGCGACGAAGACGCGGCGGTGCGTGAAGTGCGCGAAGAGACGGGACTCGAGGTCGCGCCGCGACGACTCGTCGGTACGTACCACCGCAGCGGCTTTCGCGCGCACGACGCGTTGGTCTTCGAGTGCAGCGCGGTCGGCGGCACGCTCACGACGAGTCGCGAAACGCCGCGCGTCGCATGGTTCGACATCGCCGCGCTGCCCGACACGATCTTCCCGTGGTTCCGCACACCGCTCGACGACGCACTCGCGGGTTACGCCGACCCACTCGTGCGTCGCGAACACCAGGGCGTTGCGGCGATCGCGGCGGGGGCGCGGATCGATTTGGCGATGCGGTGGTGGGGGGAGAACTAGCGCCGGCTGCGCATCGATCTCGAAACTCAGAACCTAGTTCTGCCGCCTCCGACTGACTCGCCGAAGAGCAGAGGACCAGGCTGTTCGTTGCATATGTGAAGGCCGGTCCGGTCACTTTGCGACACCTGAAGCTGTTGACGCGCTCCGCGGCGCCGACAACGTCCGCGGCGACCTCGTACGGCTGCGCGGATCGATCCGAGATCGCGCCCTACACCGGCCAGGGCCCCGTCAGCAGCAGCGTCGCGACGAGGATCGCGACGTAGATCGGGAAGCCGATGAGGCAGACGGCGATCGCGCGGCCGGTGCTGCGGTAGTCGAGCGCCTGCCGCACGGCGACGACCATCGTCACCAGCATCCAAAGCCCGCAGACGACATAGAGGATTCCGCCGAGGCCGCCTACCGCCCCGAACGCTCGCAGGATGCCTGGCGCACTCGAGAACCCGATGGTCCGCAGCAGCTCTCCGTGATCGGCGGAGGTCTCGGGACCGGGCAACCAACGCGTACCGATCCAGTAGGTGACGTACGCCCACAGGTACCACCCGAGCAGCGCCGTGAGCGTTCCCCATGCGACTCCGCCGAGACCGCCATTCTCGAAGCTGCCGATGCCGGTCGCCACCGCCGAGAGCGCGACGACCGCGCCCGATTGCAGCGTCGCCGAGCGGTCCGCCTCCACTTGTTCGTAGGTCTCGGAGCGCAGCAGAGCAGCGCCAAGGATCCGGCTGAAGAATTCCTGCATCTGCGTTCCTCCTCCTGCGAGCGGCTCCGCGATCCGGCCGCCGCCGTCAGCTCTCTGCCTTCTTCGTGACGTTCGCGCCGACGCACAGCGCGGGCGTGAAGGTCATGTCGATGAGCCAGCCGAGCAGCAACATGACCGACGCGAGTACCGCGAACTCCACCATGTGGCGCAACCCGCTCACCGCGAGCGCCAGGAAGCCGGCCGCGAGCGCGAGGTTGGTCGAGGCGACTGGACGCGAGACGATGCGCAGCGCTTCGACCGCGGCTTTCTTCTCGTCCTGCAAGAGCGCGGCCTGCTCCCGGAACCTCACCATGAAGTGGATCGTGTCGTCGACGGCGATGCCGAGGACGATGCATGCGATGAGCGACGTGATGATGTTGAGTGTCACGCCGCTGAGGCCGAGAACGCCGAAGTAGATCAGCACGGGGAGCGCGTTCGGGAGGATCGCGATCATCGCCACCCACGAAGAGCGGAAGTAGACGGCCAGGATCGCGAAGATCAGGATCGAAGCGGTTGCGAGGCTGAGCGCCTGCCCCAGCGTGATGTCGTCGATGGTGCGGACGACCACTGGGGTATCGCCCGTCACGTAGCCCTGCAGCCCTGCTGGGAGCTCCGCCAGTCTGGCCTCGATGCGGTCGAGAAGGCGCTCCGTGAAATCCGACGACGCGGCAGGAACCCGCACGAGGATGTCCGAGGCGCTGAAGTCGGCATCGATGAAGCTCGCGAGCCGCTCGTGCCAGAAGAAGAAGAAGATTTGTCCGAGCAGCGACTTCGAGTCGGGGATGGACAGCGACGCCTCGTCGCCCTGGTGGAGCGCGCGGTTCACGAGCATGACGTAGTCCGCGACGGAGGCCGTGCTCGACACCTCCGGCTGTTGATCGAGCCACTCTTGCACCGTTCGCAGTTCTCGCAGCGCGGCCGGATCCTTGAATGCGCCCTTCGACTTCGACTCCATCACGACATGGAGCGTGGTCGAGCCGCCGAGCTCGCGGTCGAAGGTCTCGATGCTCCGCCGGAGCGGATGATCCTCGTCGAGGTTGGTGACGAAGGACGTGCTCACGTGGATGCGCGTGACACCGAAGGCGGCCACCAACGCTACGACTGCCGCAACCACGAGCACGAGGCGACGGCGCGGCACCATGGCCTCGGCCAGCCGGGTGATGAAGCGGTCGAAGCCGGCGCCCGCCTGGGTCCTGCGCTCGGCGAGCACGGGATCGGGCAGCACCGCCAGCACGGCGGGCACCAGTGTCAGCGCGGTCAGCATCGCTGCGAGCGTCCCGACGACGCAGAAGATCCCGAACTCCTGAACCGCAGGGAGGCGCGACACGCAGAGCGAAACGAATCCCGCGGCCGTGGTGAGCGCGGCAAGAAAGACGGGAGGGGCCACGTGCGAGAGCGCCTCGATGACAGCGCCCGTGCCGCGTCGGCCGCGGCGGATGACCTCTTCGTGCTCCGACACCACGTGAACCGCGTAGGCGAAGCCGACCGCGATCACGAGTACCGGCACGATGAAGGTGATGAGATTCAGCGAGCGGCCCATGAGCACCATGGCCGCCAGTGTCCAGAGCTGAGCGATCGCCACGGACGCCAGGAGAAGTACGGCACCCCTCGCGGAACGGAAAGCGACGAAAGCCACCAACAAGATGATCGCGTAGTTGAGCGGGACGAAGCGGAAGAGGTCGCGCCGCAGGATGCGCGATGTCTCCGCCTTGAGCGGCGGCACGCCGGCAATGAGGATCTCCGCGTCGGGTGCGATCTCGTGCGCGATGCGCTCGATCTCGGCGTCCATCCCGCGCTCGAGATACTCCGCCTCGCTCATCTCCTGGGGGTAGATCAAGAACGCGGCGATCCGCGCGTCAGGCGAGACCAGAGTCCCGACGAGCAGGGGGTTGCCGAGAACGCGGTCCCGGAGCGCCTGCACTTGCTCGGGCGTCTCGGGCAACTCGTCGAGGGCATTCCGGACTTCGACCTGACCGTCCACGCTTCGAAGGTCGGGGGCCGTCGAGAGGCTCACCACCTGGCGCACGCCCGGAGCCTTCGAGAAGCGCTCCGTCAGCGTGACGATCCGCTCGAGGTTCGTTCGTGTGAAGAGACCGTCGGTCTTGACGCCCACCACGAGCAATTCGTCGTTGCCGAACGTCTCGCGAAAGTGCTTGTAGCGATCGTGCGTAAGCCCTTCCGTCGGAAGGATCTTCTCGACCGCCGTCTCGATCCGGAGGCGCAGTCCCGGCGTCACGGGATCGACGATCGCGAAGAGAACACCGAGGAGGATCGCGGCGTGCAGGCCGAGCACGAGCCAGGCGCGCTCTGCGATGAGCCGGAAAAAGCGCTTCATCGACGATGCTCGCACGCCATTCCCTGTGATCCGGACGAGATGGCCGTTTCGTGCACCACTACGCCCCCGCCGCGACTCGCCGCACTGTACAGTAGGGTCGTTGCAAGCCTGAGTGAATGGAGAATGAGTTGAATGCCGGAACGTCCGGGAGCTTGGGTCCGAGTTCGCGCCGCCCTCCCGCTCATCGTCGCGGCCGCCCTCGGACTCGGAGCCCAGCCCAGCGCTGAATCCGTACTCGGCGCGGAAACGCCCGACATCGCGACGCGGCTCGAGAAGGAGCGCGTGGTGCTGCTCCAACAGGTTGGCGACGCCGACGGCGCCGTAGAGGCCCTCGTGCTCTTCAACAAACCCCAGAGCCGCGTTGCGGCCCTGCTCCGGGAGGCAGAGCGCCAGGCCGAGTACCGACCGGAATTAGTGACGGTCCGCACGGTGCAGCAGCTCCCTGATGGCCGCATCGATGAGCAGCGGATCAAGATCCTGTTTACCGAACTCGTCTACCGGCTGCGCTACCACGAGGATCCCGGTACCGGCGAGCTCACCTGGCGCCTCGACGACAGCTTCGACAACGCGATCGCGCGCATGCAGGGATTCTGGAAGCTCCATGACTTCGACCGCGGGTCCGAGCAGACGCTCGGGCGCTTCGGCTCCGACGTGGACGTCGGGAGCGGGGTGCCGCGTTTCGTGCAGAGCGGAATGAGCCGCAAGACCGTGCTTCGCTACGTCCAGAACGTTCAACGCTGGATCGATTCCGACGGGCGGTGGCGGCCGTGAGACACGCATGCGTGTCTCTGCTCGGCACGCTCCTGCTCGCCGCGACGGCCGGCGCCGAGAACGTCGAGCAGATCCGCGACTGCGTGCGCGCGAATGCACCGCGCAGCTCCGTCGTGCTCGAGGTCACCCTGCAGGCGCGCGACACCAAGGGCGAATCGGCCCCGACTCGCCTGAAGCTCTACTGGCGACGCCTCCCCGACGGCGAGCGACGCGCGCTGATCCGCTTCCTCGCGCCCGAGGAGCTCGCGGGATCGGCCGCGTTGCTCCAAGGACTTGGAGACGCGCGGCCGCGCGTGCACCTCTACCTTCCCGATCTTGGCAAGTCCCAACAGATTTTGAGCCGCGATCAGCTGACGCGATTCCTCGGCCGCGCAGACATCGGGCTCGAAGAGATCGCCCTGCTCCTCGATCCGATCGGCGATCCCAACCTCCGGCTCCTCGATGGCGCAACGGCCGTGGACGGGCGTCCGGCCTGGGCGTTCGAGTGGCGGGCGGCCGAAGGCGAGCACCCGCACTACGTGCGCACCCTCACCTTCATCGATCAGAAGCTCTGCGTTCCGCTCCGCGCGGAATTCTACGAAGCCGACGCCGAAGCACCGCGCGAGATGCGGGTGGATCCAGCCCGAGTGAGCCGTGAAGCCAACAGCTGGATTCCGCGCGAGCTCGTCTTCCGCGATCCGAAAGACGACATCGTGCGCAGCCTACACATCGACGGCGTCGAGGTGGACGTGCCGCTCGCGCCGAGCTTGCTCACGTTGGAGGCGCTCGACGCCGGTCGCTCCGCGAAGCCATGAGCCAACCCGCCAGGCCACTCGATCGGCCCCCATTCGAATGCTTTGACATCCAGCGTACACGCGGTGGATACTGGCCATCCGACCGTCAGGAGTCGCGACACTGAGGAGCGATCGTGATCTACTTCGTGACGGGCCTCACCGGAGCGGTGGTTCCGATCATCGTCGAGGACCTGATTCGGAAGGATCCCGACGCCTTCTTCTATTTCGGCCTCCGCCCGGACCGCGCTGGCAACCCCGTGGCGAGCCGCTTCGACGCGCTCGTTGCGAGCCTCGAGCTCGCGGACAGCGAGAAGGACGCGCTCCGCGCACGCTCGCGCCTCGTCACGATCGACGTCGAGCGCGAACGGCTCGGGATCGAGCCCGCCATTTGGGAAGAGCTCGCGCTGCGCGTCGAGAAGATCCTGCACGGCGCCGCCGACGTCCGTTTTGATCAGTCGTACGAGGCCATCCGCGTATCGAATGTCGTCTTCACCGAGAAGATCTACGCGCTCTATTCCGCCGTGCGAGATCGTCGCGCGTCGAATGGCCAGTCGGCTCCGACTCTCTACTACCTCTCCACGGCCTACGCCTACGGTGTCCACCCGGAGCCCATCCCGGAGGACTACCCGGAGTTCCGACCGCGGCGGCCCGACAACACCTACGCCCAGACGAAAGCCGAGGCCAAGCACTTCGTGCTCGACAAGATCAAGCGCCTCGACGACCGCATCGTGATCTTCGAGCCCACCATAATCGGCGGCTCGTCCACCACCGGTCGCACCCGCGCCTACCACCTGCACTATCTGCTCATGATGCTGGGCTATCTCGGACGCATTCCCTGTCTGGCCGCTCGAAGCAACAGCCTCGACATCGTGCCGGTCGATTGGGTGGCCGCCGTTGTCTCCGACATCATGACACGCGGCAGCTTCCAACAGGGAGTGCTGCGCATGGCCAGCGGCCCCGAAGCGGTCACGATCGCCACCCTCTACGACGAAGGGATGTCGTACTACCGCGCTCACGATCCGATGCCAGACCATCGCATCCCGGATATCCGCTTCGTGCCCAGCTGGTGCTTTCCGCCGATGGTCGCGTTTGCAAAGCGCTGCTATCGCGCGTTGCACGCCGTCACGCGGAATCCTCGACATCGCAAGCGCGTGCGCCAGATCGAGCTGATGGAGGGTTACCTGCCCTACATCGTGCGGCGTAAGGTCTTCGAGAACACGCGCAGCACGGAGCTGATCCGGAAGCACACGGGCTGCGGTGCGGCGCCCCGGCTCCAGGACACCTTCGACGCAGAAGGCCGGATCCTCGAGAAGGGTTACTACGAGACGATCCTCGCGGATACGTTGCGAACCGGTTGGGGTGGTCTGGTGGATTTCGAGCGGCGAAAGTGAAAGCGGCTGGCGGCGCGCCACTTCCCGAAGCGCAGGTGAGGCACGAGCCTTGGAGCGCTGCGCGATGCCGGCCGAACGGCTCGCCGCCACCGCCGTCAGGCGACGCGCTTCTGCGTTCCGCAGGATCCGGATGATCTGCTCTTCCTTGAACCTCGACCTGCGCATCGAATCTCCTTCGTCCCGGAGATTTTCTCGCAATGCGTGGCCCGAAGAATCAAGAGCAGGTCAAGTGTGTGAAGGCCGGCCCGCCCCCCTCCGACACCCATACGGGTTGACCCGGGTCCGCATCGCGTGAGATGATCCGGCATCGGTGTGGGCGGGCTCACAGCAGCCCGGGTGCCCCCGCTCCATAGTGGTCCAAGCCCCCAGTGGGACCCATGAGGGAGAGCGGAGAATGCGAGTCGCCCGCACCACGGCTGCCGCCGGTCGCCTGCGCGTCGGACTGGTTCTGTCGGTCGTCGCGCTTCTCGCGCCCCAATCGAGTTCTGCCAACTGCAACGTCATCCCCGGCACCACCAACTCCTTCCGCGCCGCACTCGGCGCGACCGATCGCCCCTTCGCGATGCCCGGCGACTTCGTCGAGCTGACGGTGCGGCCCGCGGTCTGCGACGAGGCCTCGCGCCGACCAACGACCCCGGCTGTAGCAGCGCGCTCACGATCCGCGAGACTCCGCAATGCAGCAACGGCATCGACGACGACTTCGATGGCCAGGTCGATCATCCCGCCGACACGCGCTGCAAGAACGCGCGTGACAACGACGAGCGCACCAACCCGACCTGTGGCCTCGGCGCCGAACTCCTATTCCTGATCCCCATACTCGCGGCATTGCGCCGCCGGAGGCTTCACGGCTAGCCCATGATCGATCGAAACATCCGACTCGCTCTGCTCCTTCTCGCGATCGTGATCGCTGCGCCGAGCCATGGCGCTGAACTCGGCGCCGGC
>JANNKU010000049.1:0-35731 GCA_031396445.1 Deltaproteobacteria bacterium
GATCGCGTGCGTGTGAACGTCCCCACCGCGAGCGGCGCCGACGCGACCGCCGATCCGGCGCGCGGGCTGCTGCTGCCGTCCGGCATGCTCGCGCCGATCGTCGCTGGCGGCAGCTACGCCGCGTGTCAGGCCTCGACTGGCGCATCGCCTGCGACCTGCAAGCCCTATTTCGCGCTCGACATGGCGGGCCTCTTCAATTGGTGGGGAAGCGACGTGCCCGTGCCGAGTCCCATCTCGTACGACGAATCCGGCGCCGCGACGGTGTTCGCGGGTCGCTACGAAGCCTGGGCGCGCTTGCAGGGTCTCGCGCGTGACGTCGCGGCGCTGCCGTCGCGCAGCTTTCCGGTCGGTGCGCTGCTCGCGCGGCGCACGCCTGTCGGCGACGGCTCGCCAAACCGGCGCGCGCTGGTGACGAACGGCTGCGTAATGCCGCCGAATCCGCGCGCGCCGTACCGCGTGTCGCTCGGCGTGAACGACGTCGCCGCGCCGGCGAACGGCGCGCCGCCGACACATGGCAAGCTCGAAGCGACCGTCCTGATTGCCGCCGACGCCGCGCAGAGCGAAGCGCTCTTCGGCACCCACGAGCGCTGCGTCGCAGAGCCGGCGCCGCTGCGCGACCTCGTCGCGGCAGCGCGCTGAACCCGATCGCGCCCGCCGCCATATCAGGGTGAGACCCATCAGCGCGATATGAGAAGCCCCGCACCGATCGGGCGCTTTTCAGAACATTCCATTGATTCCAGTGACTTGCAGCAAGGCGCCCCTCCGGCACGGGCGTTGCGATTGCGATTGGCCATGCGGTGCAACGCCGCCAACCCAGGGGAAACGCCATGACACGCTCGATCCGACTGACCCTCGTTCTCGCAATCGCTTCGATCCTCTCGATCTCACCGCGCGCGGCCGTCGCGCAAAGCCTGACGACCCTCGCGACTGTGTCTACCGGCCTGGTTTCGAAGGCGATCACCTGCCCGGTGGTGACGCCGGTCATCCACGCGATGACGCTCTCGGTGCCGTCGTCCGGAAGCGGCAACAGTTGCGTCAGCGACACCCAATGCACGGGAGCCGGCGAGTACTGCGGCTTCGACGTCAACGCAGTCTCCGGCTCGTGCACGACGGGCGGACTGCTCCAGCGCGGCAACATCTACTACGTCGCGGGCAAACTCGTCGATGCGGACGTCACGATCCCTCAGTGCACGAAGATCAGCGAAGTGAACGGCGTGCCGCTGAACGGCTTCAGCGGCAGCGGCGGTGACGTGCAGACCGCTTCGACGAGCTGGTCGTTCCTGGGGTCGAGCGGGACGACGGTGAACGGCGTGCCGGCGGTCCGGTATCGCATTCGCGTACAGACGCCGAACTTCGGCGACGGCCAGACCGCGGCGCTGACGGTGAAGGTCGCCGCCAGCACCGGCACCGCCTCGACGACGCGAACGCTGACGCTTTCCAACGTCGCTGCGGTGAACCCGGCGATGCGCACCACGGTCGCCGAGACGCGCATCCGCAACGACTTCGTGACCTCGATGTACGAGAACTTCGGTGACTACGACCAGTTCTGGCAGCCCGACGGAACCCGCGTCTACGGACTCAACTGGGCGCAACAGACGGTGCTCGCAAATCCCACCCGCTATCGCGGCACCGACATCCGCATCCGCAACGGCTTCGTCTCGTTCAGCATGAGCTTCAAGGTCGAGAAGCCGGGCTGCAATCCCACCGTGTTCGCGGACGGCTCGTTCCGGCTGGTGCCGAGCGGCGACGGCGTCAACCTTCAGTGGATCATTGCCCCGCGCGTCGCGGTAGTCGCGTCGGGCGTCTGTCAAGCCATCCCGGGCTACCAGATCCTCACCGACCTGAAGGCAGACGAGGCCGGAATCGCGGCGCCGCTCGCGAAGACGCTCTCCGCCGGCTTCGGCGCCGACGACGACGGACACATTACGGTGTGTTTCGGCTGCCGCGTCATCGACGTGCGGATCGGCAACGGCGAGATCGAGATGATGACGGTGCCGCCGAGCGCACGCGTACGCGTCAACGTGTCGACCACCACGCTCACCGACAAGACGGCGAACCCGAACGCAGGTCTGCTGCTGCCGGCCGGCATGCTCGCGCCGATCATCGTCGGCGGAACCTACGACTCGTGCCAGGCTTCGACTGGCCAGTCGCCGGCGACGTGCACGACGAAGTTCGTGCTCGACGGATCGGGTCTCTTCAACTGGTGGAGCAACGACGTTCCGGTGCCGAGCCCGATCGCATACAGCCCGACCGGTGTCGCGGTGGTGCTCGGAGGTCGGCAGAACGCGTGGGCACGGCTGCAGGGTCTGACGCGCGACGTGACGAAGCTGCCGGCTCGCACCTTCCCGGCCGGCGCACTGCTCGCGCGCCGCAACACGACGAGCGTGCTCAATCCGACCCCGCGAGCGCTCGTGGAGAACGGCTGCGTGATTCCGCCGAACCCCACCGCGGCGTACCGCGTGGCACTCGCGGTGAACGACATCGCCCAGCCCATCACGGGCGCGCCGCCGACGTCGGGCAAGCTCGAAGCGACGGTGCTGCTCGCGGCCGACAAGGGTCAGAGCGAGGTGTTCTTCGGCGGTCAACCGTTCTGCACTGCGGAGCCGTCGACGTCGGTCGGCATCGGCGGAGGGGTCGCGACATCCCGATGATCCCGGCTCGAGTTACTCGCGGGCGCGCTGCCCCGTGCAGCGCGCCCGCCTGCGTTCGCGGCTATAACTGGTCGCCATGGCTCGCGTCCGCTTCTGCACCGGCCCGCGGTTGGTGTACTTGCTGCTCGCCACGATCGCGCTCCCCACGCTCATCGCGACCGGCAGTACCGAGGCGACCGGCAGCGTGCGCGGCAGCGTGCAGCTGCTGAGCCGGTCTCTCTTCGGTGGCCTCAAGGACAGCGACGACAGGAGCGGCGTCGTGGTCTACGTGACTGGATTTGCGCGCGTCGCCGCGAATGCGGACGCGCAGCTGCAGCAGCGCAAGGAACGCTTCGACCCGCGCATCCTGCCGGTGGTGCAGGGGCAGACCGTCTCGTTCCCCAACCACGACCGCATCTACCACAACGTATTCTCGGTGTCGCCGCTCGCGACTTTCGACCTCGGCCAGTACAAGTCGACCGACACGCCGCGCACGGTCACCTTCGAGAAGCCGGGCCTCGTGTCGGTCTACTGCAACATCCACCCGCAGATGCTCTCGTACGTGGTCGTGCTCGAGAACGACGCGTATGCCGTGACGCAAGAGGACGGCCGCTTCGCGATCGACGGCGTGCCGCTCGACACCGATCTGGTCCTGAATGCATGGGCGCCGGGTGCGAAGCGCGTGTCGCAGCCGTTGCGTGTGGAAGCGCAGCCGGGCGCCGAGATCCAACTCCGCATCGAACAGACCGAAGGCATCGCGCCGCACAAGCGCAAAGACGGCAGCGACTACCCACAGCCGCCCAGCTACGACGAATAGTGTTGGACGCGCCGCCGCGCTTGCGTTTCCGCACCAAGCTCTTCCTCGTCTTCGGCTTGCTGGTGGCGACGGCGCTCGGCGCGGCGCTCGGCGTGGTGCGCGTGGAGACCGAACGCCGCGTGCGCGACGACTTCGACGAGCGCTTCGCGCGCACGCTCGCGGCGTTCCGCCAGCTCCAGGATCTGCGCCGCCGCACGGTGGCGGATGAAGTGGACGTACTCGCGCAGAGCAACCCGGTGTTCCGCACCGTCCTCTCGACGGTGTCGGTGGCGGAGGACGATCTCGGCTTCGGCGGCGCGCCGCCGCGCGAAGAGCAGCTGCGCGACGGCAACCTGCGGCTGCGCTCGCTGCTGCCGTCGCTCGCGGTGGCGTCGCGTCACGATGTCTTCGTCGTCGCGAGCGCCGCGGGCGAGTTGGTCTACACGCGCGCCGATCCGGAGCGTTTTGGCGATTCGCTGCTCGGCGTTCCGCCGCTCGCCGACGCCGCGCGCGGCGACGAGGCGGTGGCGCTGTGGGGCGAGGCGTCCGATCTGCCTGCCAATCTGCCGCTCGCGCCCGAGCCTCCACCGCATGCGGTGTATGAGGTGGTTGCGGAACCAGTCGTGTTCGGAACGGAGTTGCACGGGCTGGTGCTGGTCGGCACACGCGTCGATCGCGACACACTCGACGCGATGCGCGCGATCTCGGGCCTGCATGTGGCGCTGCTCGTTGAAGGCGGGCCGCTGCTCACGACGCTCGAGCCGCATCGCGGGCTGGGACTCGCGGCGCGCTTGCAAACGGACGACGCGCCGATCGCCGCCGCGGGTGCCAGCGCCGGCGCGACATCGGTTGCGGAGTGGCGCTTCGCGGGCGAACGCTGGCTCGCTGCGCGCGCCGAGATCGTGCCGGGCGAAGCGCACGCGGGATTCCTGCTGCTCGCGTCGATCGACCAGGAACTCGGCTTCCTCCGCGCGCTCGAGTGGAGCTTCCTCGGACTCGGCGCCGCGATCCTCGTGGTGGCGCTGGCGTTCGCGTTCGTGCTGGCGCGCGGCGTCGCGGGCCCGGTTGCGAAACTCGCGCACGCGGCCGCAGGTGTCGGTGCGGGCGATCTCGATACGCGTGTCGAGATCGCCACCGGTGACGAACTCGAGCAACTGGGTGGCGCGTTCAACCGGATGGTCGAAGGCCTGCGCGAACGCGACCGGCTGCGCCGCACCTTCGAGCGACACGTCTCGAAGGAAGTGGCCGCCGAGTTGCTCCGCCACCCCGAAGCGCTGGCGCCGCGCGGGGAACTCCGAGAAGTGACGGTGCTCTTCTCCGATCTCGCCGGCTTCACGACCTTCTCCGAGCAGCGTCCGCCCGAGGAAGTCCTCGCGTGCCTGAACGAATACTTTGCCGTGCTCTGCGACGTCGTGCTCGACGCCAGCGGCACCGTGAACGAACTGCTGGGCGACGGCGTGCTCGCGTCGTGGGGCGCGCCGATCGCGCATCCTGATCACGCGCTGCGCGCCTGTCGCGCAGCGCTGCTCGTGTCGGAGCGCCTCGCCGCACTCGCGCTGCAATGGCAGGCGAGTGGGCGACCGACCCTGGTGTGGCGCATCGGCATCCACACCGGCGTCGTCGTGGTCGGCGAGATCGGCACCGACGAGCGGACCAAGTACGGCATGATCGGCGACGCGGTGAATCTCGCGAGCCGGCTCGAATCCGTCTGCAAGCATTTCGGCACGCCGACGCTGGTCTCGCAGGAAACCCGCGACCAGGCCGGCGACGCATTCGTGTTTCGCGAGATCGAGACGATCCGCGTCGTGGGTCGCGTCGCGCCACTGCGCATCTTCGAGCCGCTCGGCATGGCCGACGCCGTCGCGCCAGCGCAGATTGCGGCGCGCGATCGCTACGAAGCTGCGCTCGCCGCATATCGCGCGCGCGATTTCGCAACTGCGGTCGCGCTGCTCGGTGCGCTGAGTCCCACGGACGGCGCGACCCACTCGCTGCTCGAACGCGCGCGGCGCTTCTGCGACTCGCCGCCGGCGGCGGAGTGGGACGGCATCCTGACGCTCGACGCGAAGTAGCGCCGGATCAGCGCTGGATCGCGGGATTCGGGTGATCACCCCATAGCTGGCCGCGAACGACCGCGCCGTTGGCGGTGTGAAACGGATCGAGGAAGTTCTCGCGATCGCGCGTGAAGTCGTTCGGGAAGTCCATGTCGATCACGTGGCCGAGGCTGCGCAGCTCGCGATTGAACTCTTCAGCATCGGCGGTGAGGCCGAACTCCGCGATCTTGGCCTGCAGATCGACGTGTGTCGGCGGAATCAGGAACGTCAATGCAATGCCGTTGGCGTCACAATATTGCGCCAGCTCGCGCAGCGATTCCATGAACTCGCGCGAGTACTTGAAGTTTCCATAGTGCGAAACGATCGCGGTGCCGAGTTGGTGCTTCCAGAACTCATCGCGGCCCGCGCGCGGCGCTTCCACCTCGGCCGCCTCGCCGCTCCACTGTGCAAGCACGGCGTAGTACGCGGCTCTCAGCACGTTTCGATTGATCAAATAGAGGAGCGGATTGGCGAGAATCGACTGGCTTTCGCGGAAGCGATTGCGATTCTGGAACGCATTCAGGTTGATGAAGGAGACGCCGATGAAGACGCGCTCGACTTTGACGTGCTGCGTAGCGAAGCGGAAGGTATCGATCAGCTCGGGAATCGTGCCGCCGCCGTACGAGTAGTTGAAGTAGCGGTCGCCGGTGACCTTCTCGACGTCGGGAACCTGGATCTGTCCCATCCGCGAATCGCCGAGGATCAAGTTGGGCCGCGGATCGCGCAGGAAATCGATCGTCTTCCAGAGCGTGTAGTGGATCTTCGATGCCGTCGCGCGCTTGTGAGCGTCGTCGATCAGCGGCGAGACCCCGAAGTAGTTGAAGGGATCCACCGCGACGAGCAGCGCCGCGTAGATCAAGAAGGGAATCGAGAAGAGCAGACCCTTCTTCACGAAGAGCCGGATGCTCTGGACTTCGGCCGTTGTGAACATGCGCCTCGACCCTGCAATCTCGAAAGACGAGCGCTCCGTCTAGCACAGCTTTGGCCCCCAGGGGCTCGTAGCAACGTCGGTACAGATCAGGAAAACTGCCCCGCCACGCGGGGCCGAGGTCGGGAGGACGCTGAGAGCGCAAATGCTGCACCGGATCGCCCAATCTTGCGCCGCGTTTCCCGACCGCCCTGCCTTTCTGATCGACGGCGCGTTGCATTCGTACGACGCGTTCGCGAAGTCGCTTTCTGCGGTGCGACGCGCGCTGACCGGCGAGGGCCGCGCGCCCGGCGAAAACATCGGGATCGTCGCCTTCGATGATCTCGAAACCTACGCGGCGATCTTCGGCACGCTCTTCGCGGGACACACCTTCGTGCCGATCAACCCGACGCTGCCAGCCGAGCGCATCGCATCGATGCTGACGCAGGCGAGCGTCACGACGGTCTTCTCCAGCGAGGCCGACATCGTGTTGAGTGGCCCGGCCGGCATGCAGGTGATCGGCACCCGCACGCTGCCGCCGACGCCGATCGATCTCTCGGTACCCGAACTCGCGAAGGACGCGCTCGCCTACATCCTCTTCACGTCGGGCAGCACCGGCGAGCCGAAGGGCGTGCCGATCTCGCACGCGAATCTCAATGCGTTCATCGATGCGTTCTTCGCTTGCACCTGCCCGCTCACCGAACACGACCGCGTGCTGCAGATGTTCGAGCTCACCTTCGACTTCTCGATTGCCACGTACATGACGCCGCTGGTCCGCGGCGCTTGCGTCTGCACGGTTCCGCGCGAGGCGATCAAGTACACCTACGTTTTCGATCTGCTGGAAAATCACGGCATCACGATCGCGCCGATGGTGCCATCGATCCTGTCCTACCTGCGCCCGTACTTCGGCGAGATCCGGCTCCCCGCACTGCGGCATGCGTACTTCTGCGGAGAAGCGCTCTACGAAGATGTCGTGCAGGAGTGGTCGGCGTGCGTTCCCGGCGCGCTGATCCAGAACTTCTACGGACCCACCGAGGCGACGGTGTTCAGCCTCGTCTACGACTGGGCGCCTGGCAAGGCGGCGACGAAGGCGATCAACGGGATCGTGTGTATCGGCAAGCCGATGGCGCATATGGGCGCGATCCTGATCGACGAGAGTCGCAATCCGGTGTCGGCAGGCGCGCGCGGCGAGATCTGCCTCAGCGGCCCGCAGTTGACGCCCGGCTATTGGAAGAACCCGGACAAGAACAGCACGAGCTTCTTCCGCGACGACGCCTCGCAGATCCGTTACTACCGCAGCGGCGACCTCGCCGAGATCGACGCCGATGGCGACCTGCATT
Organism: Deltaproteobacteria bacterium; assembly: GCA_031396445.1. Classification (GTDB taxonomy): domain Bacteria; phylum Myxococcota_A; class UBA9160; order UBA9160; family PR03; genus PR03. The sequence continues at coordinate 7,764 of JANNKU010000049.1, forward strand.
TCTGCGGACGCGTCGATCATCAAGTGCAGATCCAGGGCTATCGCGTCGAGCTGAGCGAGGTCGAGTTCCACGCGCGCGCGGCGGTGGCGAAGATCAATCTCTGCGCGATCGCGTTCCAGAACCGGATCGGCAACAGCCAGATCCACCTCTTCGTCGAAGGCAATGCCGAGACGGCCGCGCAGATCAAGCGCCACGTCGCGACGGCGTTGCCCTCGTACATGGTGCCGACCGGCATCACGGCGGTGTCGGCGTTGCCGCTCAATCCGAGCGGCAAGGTGGATCGCGTCGCGCTGGCCGCACGGGCCAAGGCCGAGTCGAACCGCGATGGCTGACGGTCTCGTGCTGCGGCGCGCCGCCCCGAAGGATCGCGACTTCCTGATCGAAGCGATCATCGAGGCGGAGAAGAGCGGCGCGCAGCGCATCTCCTATTGCGAAATCTTCTCGCTCACGGAATCCGCGCTTCGAACGTTGCTCGCATCGATCCTCGACGAAGACTTCGAAGGGCAGGAACTCTGCATCTCGGGATTCCTGATTGCCGAAGTCGATGGCGAGTGCGCCGGCGCCGCGTGTGCGTGGATCGAAGGCGAGTCGGAGCTGCCGAGCACGTTGATCAAGGCGAACCTGCTTCATCACTTCCTCGACGCCGATGCGCTCTCGCGCGCGCGGCCCTGGTTCGACCGCCTCGAAGCGCTCGCGCTTGCGCGCGAGAGCGGCGCCGCGCAACTCGAGTCGATCTACGTGCGGCCGGCGTATCGCGGTCGCGGCATCACCGGCCGCATCCTCGAGGAACACCTGTCGCGGTTGCGCGCGCGCGTCGCCGGGCTCGCGAAGGCACAGATCATTCTCGTGAGCGGAAACGACAGCGCCGTTCGCGCGTACCAGAAACTCGGTTTCCGGATCACGCAGGAGCGGCGTACCGATGACCCGCTCCTGCTCTCGATCGTTCCCGGTGGCGTCAAGGTCCTGATGGAAAAGACGCTCTCCAATTCTCGATAACCGCTGGCAAGGAGGCTCGACGAACGTGACACAGGACGAAATCATGACCGCGCTGGGGGCCATCTTCATCGATGTCTTCGACGACACTTCGATCCGGGTCACGCGGAACATGACGGCATCCGACGTCGCCGGCTGGGATTCGCTCACGCACATCCAGTTGATCACCGCGGTCGAGCAACATTTTGGCGTGAAGTTCAAGCTGAACGAGATCATGAAGTTCAAGAACGTCGGCGACCTCTGCGACTGCGTCGAGAAGCACAAGAGCTGATCGGCCGCGAGCTTTCCATGCCGTTCAACTCACTGCACTACATCTTCTTCTTCCCGCTCGTCGTATTCCTCTACTTCGCGATCCCCAGCAAATACCGCTGGATGCTGCTGCTGGCGGCGAGTTACTACTTCTACATGTCCTGGCGCGTCGCGTACGCCGGACTGATCGTCGCATCGACGCTCGTCGTCTACGTGACCGCGATCTGGATGGAGGAAGCTGAGGACGCGAGAAGGAAAAAATTCTTTCTGCTGCTCAGTGTCGTGTTCAATCTGGGCATCCTCTTCGCGTTCAAGTACTTCAACTTCCTCAGCACCTCGCTGCAACAGCTCTTCGACCACTGGCAACTCGGCTTTCGCGCGCCGATCTTCGACGTGCTGCTGCCCGTCGGCATCTCGTTCTACTCCTTCCAGGTCGTCAGCTATTCGCTCGACGTCTATCGCGGCGACAAGCAAGCCGAACGCCACCTCGGCATCTTCGCGCTCTTCGTCTCCTTCTTTCCGCAACTGCTCGCAGGCCCGATTGCGCGCTCCGGCGATCTGATCCCGCAGTTCTTCGAGAAACACGATTTCGATTATCTGCGCGTGACCGACGGCCTGAAGCAGATGTTCTGGGGACTCTTCAAGAAGGTGGTGATCGCCGACCGCCTCGCCGTGTTGGTAGACACCGTCTATGCACAGCCCACCAACTACGACGGATTCGCGCTGCTGCTCGCGTCGGTCTTCTTCGTCTTCCAGGTCTACTGCGATTTCTCGGGCTACTCGGATGTCGCAATCGGATCGGCGAAGGTCATGGGCTATCGCCTGATGACGAATTTCAATCGACCCTACGCCGCGCGTTCGGTGCCCGAATACTGGCGGCGCTGGCACATCTCGCTGACGAGCTGGTTCGCCGACTACCTCTACCTGCCCACCGTGGTGAAGCGCCGGAACTGGGGATTCCAGCTCGCAGTCGTGTGGGCAACGATGGTGACCTTCACGCTCAGCGGTCTCTGGCACGGCGCGTACTGGACCTTCATCGTGTTTGGAATGATCCACGGCACGGCACTGTGTCTGGAAGTGCTGACGCGACGGCAGCGCAAGCGGGCGACCGCCTTCATTCCGCCGCGCCTCTACAGCTTTCTATGTCTGATCGCGATGCTGGTGTTCGTCACTTGCGTGGATGTGTTCTTCCGCGCGAGCACGATGCGCGACGCGCTCTTCATCATCCCCCACATGACGCTCGGCACGGTGCGCGATCTCTGGGGTGTAATGGAAGCGAGTTCCTCGCTGGTCGCAGCGAACCTGCTGATCCAGGGGCTGATCCTCGATCGCTACGACATCCTCGTCGCGATCTTGTTGATCGTGTTCCTCGAAGTCGTCCAGCTGATCCAGAGCAAGATCGTGATCAGCGACTACCTGCGCACACGCCCGACCTGGCAGCGCTGGACCGTCTACTACGCGATGACAGTTGCGTTCTTGTTGCTTGGTTCCTTCAACGAGTCGATTCAGTTCATCTACTTGCAGTTCTAGCCGTAGCTCAAGAGCCGCCGAGGGCGAGCCGATTCACGAACGGGCGCTTCCGCCCCCAGTGCTGAGGTCCGCCGGCATGCGCCCCATCCTTAGGTCATTCCGTCTCTCACTCGTCCTCGCGCTCACTCTCGCGGGCTGCGCCACGCAGAGCTGGGACAAGGTGCGAGCCCAGGACGAGACGCACGTCTATCGCCGCTTCCTGGCCGAACACCCGACCTCCTCGCACGCGGCCGAAGCGAAGGAACGCCTTGCGGTGTTGCAACTGGAACGCGATCCCACTTCGGAAGCGCTCGCGCGATTTCGGACCGAACACCCCGACAGCCAGGCGACGGGCGATCTGAGCCGCCGACTCGAAGTGCGCGCATTCGAAGCCGCGCGATCCGAAGCGACGCTCGCCGCGTACGACCGCTTCCTCGCGACGTTCCCGAGCGGCGCATCCGCCGCGCGTGCAACCGGCAACGCGACGTACCTGCGTGCGGGCGGTTTTGCCGGACGACCCGACGCGCTCGCCGCCTTCGTGCAACAACATCCGACCAGCGACTACAGCATCGAGGCACAGCGAACGATCGCCGGCGTCGATGCACGGCGATCTGATCGCTGGGGCGCCGTCGCGTTGCGCATCGAGATTGCGCCCGGCGTCGGCGAGGCGGATCGACTCCGTAATCTCTTGGCGGAACGCGCACGCGAGGCCTACGCCGCAGCAGGCATCTCGCTCGTCGATGGCTCCGCCCCCGCAACGCTGACGATCCGCCACGACGAACGCGCCGCGTCGTCGAACGATCAGGACGGCCGACTCACGAAGTCGGGCGTGGTCGCGGAGACCACGGTATCGCTGCAACGCAAGGGCGACGCAGAGCCGATCTGGAGCGAAGCCTTCAGCCTGCGCATCCCGGATTCAGACCGCCGCACGGGCGGATCCTCACTCTTCTCGCGCTCCGCCGCGCCGTACTGGGAGCGCTTCTTCGTCCCGGTTGCGAGCTGGCCGACGCAGACGGCGCGCAGATCAGAGTGGAGCGCAGGCGGCGGGCTCGCCGGTGTATCGGCGGATGTCGGTCGGGCGATTGCGCTCTCGCCGAACGGAAGCTTCCGCGAACTCGATCTCTCCGACCCTACCGCTCCGCGTGTCGTCGCGATCTACAAGCGTCCGACCGGCATCGCGAGCTTCTCGCGCGTGCGGCGCATGGGCAATCGCGTCGTGCTCTTCGGCGAAGACGGGCTCGAGGTCGTCGCGCGCAAGGGCGGCGCATACCGGCTGGCCTTCGCGCTCGACCGCGGCACGGCAGGCGCCGTAGTCGATGTCGAGGAAGTCGATGGCAAATTGCTCGTGGTGGGAACGCGCGGACTGCTCCGCATGCCGCTCGATGGCGGGCCCGTCGAGCGCCTCTTCGAGCGCCCATTGCGTGGCATGGCGCGCAGCGGCGACACCTTGCTGATCCTCGACGACAAGTGGCTCTACACAGGATCGGCGCACGACCCGCAGGCCGCCGGCTTCGTCCGCGCAGCGGAACTCGGACGCGGCCTCGAGCCGCGCGGCCTCCGCTTCGGCGATGGCATCGCCGTCGTGCTGGGCGCGCGGGGCATCGCATGCTTCGATGTGTCGGGCGGCCGCACGGCGCGCGCGCTCGAGCGGCCCAAGCCCAACCTGATCGGCAGCGTCACGGACGCCGTCGTGCAGAACGGCGTCGTCTTCGTGATCGGAGACCGCGGACTGCAGGTGCTCGATCCGGCGCGCGGGCGCATCGTCGACGCCGTCGATGTGAAGGGGCGCGCGGCACTTGACGCCGCGGGTGGCTACGTCGTCGCGATCGGCGGCAGCCATCTCGAAGTCGTCGATGTAGCGCCGTGGATCGCGCGCGCCGCGCCGGCGGCTCCGGCGCGTTAGCCGCTACGCGACGCGGCGGCGAGCACCGAGTAGACCGGCGATCCCGCTCGCGAGCAGCAGCGCCGTGCCCGGCTCCGGCACGATCGAGTAGATCGAGGCGGTGCCGCTCGCTTCATTGCTGACGACGAGCAGCGCGTTGCCGGTCGGGCTCTGCGAAGCGTCGATGAAGAGCATGCCTTCGGGTGCGAGGTCGGTGAGCGGACCGCGCACGAACTCGACGTAGGTCGCCAGGTTCGGGTCGGTGATGTCGTAGACCATGAATCCGCCGACACGCTCGAGACCGATGAATGCGTAGCTGCGGCCGAAGATCGTCGCGACCGTCACGCCTTCGGGCTCGGGCCCCTTGTTGTCGCTGCGCGTGTCGAAGCTCGCAGCGGTGCCGTCGGAGTTGAAGCTCGCCGGCACGAGGCTGGCGGTGATCTGCTCGAAATCATCACCGCTGTCGAAGACGAGATTGCCGGCATCGTCGCGGATCGAGAAGGAGCGCGAGCCGAAGGCGTGAATCTCGTCCTTGTCGCCGTCGCCATCGGTGTCACCGGTGGCGTTGGTGAGCTGCAGGCGACCGAGATTGGCGTTGTTCTTCAACGCCGCGGCATTCGGGAACACGGTCGGGTCGAGCACGTAGCCCGACGCGCCGACGCGGATCTCCTCGAAGGTGCGCGAATCGCCCTCGTTGGCTGTCACGTAGTAGGTGTGACCGGCGACTTCGTAGCTCGCGATGCCGTCGGGCTGATACATCCCGAGCACCGGCACGTTGCGGATGTTGATCGACGGTCCGTTGCTGCCGTTGTCGCGATCGCTCGGATCCATGCCGTTGCCTGCCAGATTGTGATCCTTGAGCCCGAGCGGCTGGAGTTCGGAAATCGTATTGGTAGCGAGATCGAGCACCGCGACCGCATTCGCCTCCTGGATCGTGATGAATGCCTTCGTGCCGTCGGGCGACACCGAAATGAACTCGGGCTCGAGGTCCTGCGCGACCGTCACGCCGGCGGGGCCGGCGGGATCCGGAAGGATGCGCACACCCGCCGCGCGCAGCGTCGCTTCCTGGCCGTTGTACGCGGAGAAGCCCGCCGTCGCGAGCACCGACGCGCTGGCCGCGCCACCGCTGATGTCGATGATGCTGACGGAGCCTTCAGGGTTCGCAGTGAGCGTCGCCTCGCCTTCGTTCGCGACGAGGATGCGCGTGCCGTCGGGCGTGAAAGCGACCATGTCGGGTAGCGCGCCGACCGTGACCGTCGCGATCGCGGGTGTCACCGGCGCGCCGAAGCCCCAGTCCGCCGCGTTGTAAAGCTGCACCGTGCCCGGGTTGGTCGTCACGGCTGCAACCACGCCGACCGCGACGACACCGTTCTTCACCGACACATGCGTCGGATCGCCGCCGAGGGGAATCGTGTTGATCTTCACCGGCGCCGCGGGGTTCGAGAGGTCGATCACCTCGAGCGTCCGGTCGAGGGAGTTGGTCACGAAGAGGCGCCGCGTCGCGGTGTCATACGCGGAGATCTCCGCGCTCGCGCCGGGGTCACCCGTGGCGTAGGTGCCGGCATACGAGATCGTGATGGCAGCGGCGGAACCCGCCTGGACAGCAGCAGCGGCGCACAACCCAACGACCAACCCACGCAACGACTTCAGTGACATCGAACGGCCCTCCTGGTGAGAAGGCCGCACTCTGCTGGTCATTCGCGGCGGGCTCGCAACGCCGAATCGTACGAAGGGCGGAGTTTTCGCGACGGCGAGGAGAATCTGCGCCGAACTCGACTCGATGCCGTCGCGCGTCAGCGATCCGTGAACTTCGGCGGCCTCTTCTCGAGGAACGCGCGCAGGTTCTCCTGCGCATCCTCGGTCTGCGACGCGGTCGCCATCGCTTCGGTGGCGTAGACGTAGGCGGCTGGCAGGTCGAGATCGATCTGCTGGTAGAACGACCGCTTGCCGAGCGCCTTCGAGAGCGCTGAGCCTCGCGTCGCGCGCGTGAGCAGCGCGCGCGTCTCGTGCTCCACTTCTGCGTCGGCGACGACGCGGTTCACGAGACCCCACGCGAGCGCCGTCGCCGCATCGATCGCATCGCCGGTCGCGAGCATCTCGAAGGCGTGCTTGCGTCCGACGGCGCGCGCGAGTGCAACACCGGGTGTCGTGCAGAACCAACCGCCCCGACCGCCCGGCACCTGGAAGCGCGACGACTCGCCTGCGACCGCGAGATCGCAAGTCGCAACGAGTTGGCAACCCGCCGCGGTCGCGAGGCCCGCGACTTGCGCGATCACCGGCTGCGGGATCGCCTGGATCTTCTGCATCAACTCCGAGCACAGCGCCAACAGGCTGCGCATTGCATCGAGGCTACGCCCATGCATGTCGCTGAAGTCGTGGCCCGCCGAGAAGACGGGGCCTTCGGCCGCGAGGATCGCACCGCGCGCAGATCCCGCGCCGATCGTCTCGAAGGCGTGCAGGAGCTCACGCAAATGCGGCTCCGAGAGCGCGTTGCGACGCGCGGGATTGCGCATCGTCACGACGGCGAAATCTGCTTCCTGCACGAGCAAGATGTGTGCGTAGTTCATCGCGGCAGAATACCGCGCAATCCGCCGGCTCAGAGCCTGTGAAGGAATCGGCGACCGAGCAGCGCGCCGCGACTACAGGCCAGATGCAAGGCGCGACGACGAGCCATATCGAGATATGGCGAGGAGGAGCAACGCAGCAGATGGCCTGTCGCCGCAAGCGATGCGACCGAGGCGATTTCTTCACAGGCTCTCAGCTGCGCCGCGCGAGCGACGCGTCCGCGCGGCCGTGCACGAGCGGAAGATCGAGATAGCTGAGGATCCCCGGCGCGGCGCGACACACGAACGGGATCGCAGACACGCAGTGGATCGCCGTCGCGACCATGCCGGGGTTTCGCTTCTGTGCCGCGCGCATATCGGTGGGGTGCAGGCCGTGGAAGATCACCTTCGCGGGCGGATCGCCGTCGATCGAGACTTCGAAGCGCTCGCGCTCGGGACCGAAGTTCCACGGCGGATCGAGATGCGCTTCGCCCATCAGCCAATTCACCGCGGCGGTGATCACCGGCTCGCCGCGCACGGTGCCCTGCCAGCAGAAGCGCTGCGCCGCAACGGTGCCGGGCGCGATCGTTCCGACCGGCGAATCGATCGGCGCGGTCGCGATGGCCATCTCGTGATGGGTGCGCGTCTCCGCATCGAGATCGAAGCCGAGCGCGGACGCGATCATCCGAATCGACTGCTCGAAGCCGCCACCGAGAATGCGCAGCATCGGACTCTTCGCCGCCTCCTCGGGCGATTTTCCGAAGAGCATCACGTCGCGCACGACGTTCACCGCCGCGTAGGAGCGGATGTCGGAGAACTCCTCTGCGCGAACGTGGCGGATGTTGCGCGACATCGCCGAGATCATCAGCGGGAAGCGCTCGGAGATGCCGCCGGGATGGATGCCGGTGCCGTGCAGCGTCACCGAACCGCGTCGGCACGCGGCTTCGAGTTCCGCCGTCGTTGCGCTGCTTCGATCCGGGAAGAACCAACCGAGCGGCGTCACCACGTTCTTGCCGGAGTCGAGGATGCGCATCACGTCGCGCCGCTTCGCGAGCAGCGGGCTGTAGAGAACGCAATCCGCGTCCATCGCGAGCAGCGCATCGACATCGCCGGTCGCGCGCACGCCGACATCCGGGATGCCGACGATGGCGCCGACATCGCGCCCCGCCTTCTCCGCACTGTGCACCCAACACCCGACCAGCTCGAGTTCCGGATGCGAGACGATCCCTTCGATCGCAGCGCGCCCGAGATTGCCCGTCGCCCACTGAATCACGCGGTATTTCACGATTCCTCAGCGAACGGGGCCGGGCGTCAGGTTATTTTTTGTCAGGTTATTGGACAAGGATGCAGTTGGTGATGCCAGCGCAGTCGCGCCCAATAACCTGACAAAAAATAACCTGACGCCCGGCCCCGCTCATGATCTTCGTCGCAATAAGGATATCTTGGCGCGGGGGCCGGGGGCACGATGCAGCGAATCCTCAGGCGCGGAACGATCCGTCCGTTCGTGATTGCGCTCTTCGTCGCGGCACAAGCGTCCGCGAATCTGCCTGAAGAACCGGAGTTCTCGTTCGTTCAGGAGAGCGACGAGGACGACTACTTCATCCACTTCACGGATGAAGGTTCCGACGCTCTTTCAATTCTCCAGGCGCAGCAGGCCGCCGACGCGATTGCGCGCGGCGGCAATGCGATATCGGGGAATCCCAAGGGCTACCACGACGGCTATGTCGCGCTCGGCTTTTCCGAGCCTTACTTCAGCGGCGACCGCGACGTCTTCTATTGGGACTGCAAGGTCAGCGGCGATCCCGACTGCAAGGGCTGTGACAATGGACAGGCGTATGCCTCGCGCATCAACGTACCGACGACGGTCTACTCGGCGTTGATCAACGTCGAGGGAAGTTCCAAATCCGAGCAGTGCAACCGCATCATGCTCGGTCACGAACTCTTCCATCACGTGGAATTCGGCTACGTCTTCGAAGCGTCGGACGGCGCCGACGACGGTTGCGGTCCGTGGCCTGCGGCGGCTTGCGAAGGGCACGCGCGCATGTTGCAGGATCACATCTACACGGATGTGGATTTCGCGATCACCGGTGGTTGCCTCGCTACGCAAAGCGCCGCCGCCAACTACCTGTCCGATCCGGGCGGCACGCTCTGGGAATACAGCTATGACACCGCACTGTTCTGGAAGTATCTCGCCCAGCGCTACGGCGACATGCAGACGGAGCCCACCGCGGGCGCCGATTTCATCGCGCAGTGGTGGGAGAACGCGCTGGACGGCTACGACACGCCCGACATCATTCAGTTGACGCGCGACACGATCCAGGATTTTGGCGGTGTCGGCGTCGATGCTGCATTCCACGATTTCTCGATTGCGAACGTTGCAAAGGACTACGACCTCACGTTGCTCTCCGCCTCCAACCAGGCGCGTTGGTCCTACATCGACGAGGAGCAGGGATTCGCGCAGGACGACTACGGCTCGGTGCAGATCTTCTTCGACCCGACGATCTCACCCGGCAATCCCTTCTCCTCCCAGCTCGGGCCGGACCAGTACGGAACGGTGTATGCGCAGGCCCGCGTCGGCGAGTGCCCGATCGGCTCGGTGCTGCGCTTCACCGCCGAGCAAGACGACGTGCAGCTCGCGGAGATGAGCCTGCTCGTGATCCGCGGCGACCAGGTGGTCGATGTGCACAAGAAGGTCGGCACGAGCTGGAACCTCTCACGCACCCAGCCACTGCCGCGCTACGGCCGACTGATCGCGCCGGTGTCTGGCCTCACCGACGACGTCACGATGGACACCGAGTTTCGCTGCTCGACGTCACAGACCGAGTTCCCGATCGCCAACCGACCGCGCCCGACGCACGGCGGCGAAGTGAACGACTTCGCGATCGTGCCGGTCGATGTCGAGGTCTTCGATCCCGACGGTCCGATCCCGGGGCTGCAGGCGGAGGACTTCGCGGTGGAGATCGGCGACCCGCCCAGTGCCGTCGCGGCGCCCGTGCGTGGCGTCATCGAAGCTGTCGACGGCTACAAGGTGCTCATCGAGATGCCCGCTTCCGTGGGCGTCGGCAGCCATCCGCTGCGTCTGCACCTGGGTGCGAACGAGGTGTCGGCCGACGACGTGATCCTGCGCGGCCCGCGCCTTCCCGACCAGATCGTGCTCCTCGATCGCTCGGCTTCGATGGGGCAGTCGGCGGGAACGCAGTCGCGACTCGACACCACGCGCCGCGCAGCTTCCTTCTACGCGAGTCTGCTCGAAGTGGGCGTCGGCGCCGGCGTCGGCAGCATGGCCAACGACGGCGACGATGACGCCGCGATCGAGATTCCACTCGACGTCACCGACGAAGCGCATCGTGCGGCGCTGCGCGCTGCGATCGCCGCGATCGGGCCGCCGCAAGGTTCGACACCCATCGGCGACGCGCTCGCGCTCGCCGCGCGCGAATTCGGCGCGAACGGCGCGACGAATCAGGAACGGCACGTGCTGTTGCTCTCGGACGGCGGCCAGGGCGGCGGTTCGAACTACGACGCCGTGCGCTCGGCGCTGCAGGACTCCGGCGCGCATGTACACGCGATCGCGATCGGCGAAGATGCCGACCAGGGCTTGCTCGCGGCGATCGCGTTCGAGACCGGCGGCAGCTACGACTTCGTGCCGCTGCCGCTTCCCTCGTTCGGTTTCGCGAACGCGCTGGCAGACGCCTTTGCGCGTGTTGCCGAACGCGCCGCCGGCCGTTCGCGCATCGCTTCGATCGAAGGCGCGATCCGCACCAACGCGCCGATCTACTCGACACAGTTCACGATCGCGGAAACGGGTCTCAGCGATGTCGTCGTCGCGTTCCACTGGGAGGAGCCGAGCGCGAATCTCAATCTCGTGCTGATCCGACCCAACGGTGTGACGGTGGTGGATGGCGTCGGCGGCGCGCGGATTGCGCACGAAGCTACCCATATTGTGATGCAGCTGCCGAGCCTCGAGCCTGGCACGTGGCAGATTGTCGCGAGCGGCACCGGCCAGCCCACCTTCATCGGCTCGGCTTCGGCGCGCACGGGCGACGGCGTCTACGTCCTGACGTCGGTGCAACACCGCGCCGACGCACCCGCGGTGAGCGATCGCGCAGGCGCCTTCGCAGCACAGCTCCCAGCCGCGATCGCGACCGCGCTCTACGACGCGACGGGACCGATTCTCGGAGCCGACGTAGAGGTCGAAGTGGTGCATCCCGAAATCGACGATCAAGTACTCGTAGCGTTCAACCATGGCGAGCTCGACGACGATCGCGCGGACGACGGCATCTACACCGCGCTCTTCCGCGCGACCAACGATTCCAGCCCGACGGGGCTCCCCGACCAGATCGGCAACGGCGAGCCCGGTTCGTATCGCGTTCGCGTCACCACGAGCGGCACCGACAACGGCGGCCACGTATTCCAGCGTCTCACCGAATCCGCGTTCTGGGTAGGACTCGGCGATGCGGTGGATGGCGACGGCGATGGCATGCTCGACCGCTACGAAGCGCTGCATCCGTGCCTCGCATCCGCTGCGAACGATGCGACGAACGATCGCGACGGCGATCAACTCGGCGCCGGCCTCGAGCGGCTGCACGGCACCGACCCGTGTCGCTCCGATACCGATGGCGGCGGCGAGAACGACGGCTCGGAAGTCGCGCGCGGCGGCCATGCGCTCGACCCCGGCGACGACCTGCTGCCGGCGCCCGGCTACTTCGCGCTGGTGACACATGTTTCGGAGCACGTCGACGATACGCCGCGCTTCGTGCCCCAGCCGCTCGCCAACCTGCTGCGCATTCCGTCGGCGCCACAATATGCGACGGTGCGGATCGAACGCCGCGGCTCGCCGACGGCGCCGTGGATTCAGATCGCGCAGATCGACCCGCGCGCGCTCGGCGGCGCTTATTCCGACAGCGGTCTCAGCGAAGGCGTCACCTTCGAGTACCGCATGCGCGGCCTCGACGCGGCGGGGCATCAGAGCGCCGTGTCGCGCGTGGTGCAGGCGACAGTGAAGCAAGATCCCGTCGCGCCGATCGGTGCACTGCGCATCGACACGCCGGCGCCGCGCACGGACTCGTCGGCGATCGCCACGTTGGTCGACTTCTACTTCGACAGCGAGCTCGGCATGGAGATGAAGCTCTGGTGGGCAGATGAAGCGCCGCCGCGAAGCTGGGAACCCATCGCGACGCAGCGCTTCATTGCGGTTGATGCGGTCGCCGCACCGACACTGCGCACGTTGCTCTTGCAGTTGCGCGACGCCGCGGGCAACGAGTCGATCCGCTACGCGGACGCGGTCCACGTGTATCCGCCGAACTCGCTCGGCGCCGCGCGCGGAGCCGTCCAGCGCCGCGACGGCAGTGCGCCGGGCGGTGTCGTCGTCCAGCTCCCCGGTCTGCCGGGCGATGGTCCGATCGTGACCGCCGCCGATGGCAGCTTCGAACTCGTCGATCTGCCGTCGGGCAGCTACGACATCACGTTCTTCGACGGCGAGAACACGACGACGCTGCCAGGTGTCGCAGTGGTCGCCGGGTCGCCGACGCAGCTCGGAACGTTGTTGATCCCGGAGCCGAACGCGCTCGCAGCCGGCGCCGTGGCGCTGCTCGCGTTGCGCGAAGTTGCCCGCCTCAGTTCATCTCGTCGTCTGCGGACTTCGCCGTGTCGTTGATGATGTCGCCTGCGCCACGAACGGCAGTGCCCGCCGCGTTGCCTGCCGCTTCGGCGGTGTTGCCAGCGGCATTGCCCGTCGATCGACCCGCGGTAGCGAGCGTCTGGCATCCCAAAGATCCCATCCCCATCACCAGCAGCGCCGCGCAAATCAACCCGGAATGTTTCGTCGTCATCTCATGTCTCCTTGTGTGCAAGGAGCATCTGCATGCAACGTGCCCGAGCCGCGGAGGCTTCTCAGCCCCTTTCACCCGAATCGCGTCAGGAACTTTGTAGATCTGGGCGGGTCGCTCAGATCCGTTCGCCGAGATACACGACGTGGCGACGTGCGCCGTGGCCGGGCCTTTCGCTGCGGACGCGAAAGCCCGCGCGCGTCAGGTGTTTCTCGAAGCTGGGGTTCGGGTCTTCGGACCAGACGGCGAGGATTCCGCGGTTGCGGAGTGCGGCGTGTGCGTCGGCGAGCGCTTGCTCCCCGTAGTGCGGGTGATCGCGCGGACAGACGGGATGCGGGCCTTCGTAGAGATCGAGGATCACCGCGTCGAAGCCTTCGGCGCCAGGGATCGCGGCTTCGCAAATCAGGTCCGTGACGTCGCCGACGCGCAACGCGACGCGCGGGTCCTGCGACGCGCGCTTCGTCAGCGCGGCAAGTGGGTCGCTGCAACACCAGCGCACGACGTCGTGATTCAGCTCCGCGACGATCACCCGCGCGCGCGCCGGCAGCACATCGAGGCAAGCGCGCAACGTGCACGCCATGCCGAGGCCGCCGATCAGCACGCGCGGCGCGGAACGCTGCGCGATCGCTTCGCAGGCGAGTCGGCCGAGGGCGAGTTCGGAGAGACTCGTCCGGCTGTTCATCAGCACGCGGCCTGCGATCGCGATCAGGAACTCGTGCTCGCCGCGGCGGCGTAGCTCGAGGCGCCCTTCGCGGGTCGTGACAGCGTCGAGTGTTTGCCACGGACGCGTCATCGCGATCGATCAGGGCTTTTTGTGGGCCGAGTTCCGGGACGAGCGCGCGTTGTTGAAGCGATCGGAATGCGACGTGCGGTTCGGACCCTGGCGGTTGCGCGCATGGAAGCGCGCATCCTCACGCGCGCGACCGCGCTGACGCTCCTGCTCCGGATCGAGCACGTTCACCGTCATCGGCTCGCGCGGCATCGACGGGTTCGCGAAACCGATCAGCGCCGCCACGACCACGGCCGGGTCGCGTCCCTCGAGAAGCTGCGCGGCATAGCCGACCTGCGTCTCATTGGGACCGCCCTCGGCGTCGAGCACCGCGTGCACCCGGCGGCGCGCCGCCTTCTCGATGGCCTTGCGCACCTTCTCGGGCGTCGGCACCGGCTGCCACTCCGCCTTGATGCGCGCGCCGTAGAGCGCGCGTTCCACCGCGCGCTGCGCGAACGGCGGCACCACGAGGAGGCTGCGGCCCTTGCGACCAGCGCGGCCCGTGCGGCCACTCCGATGCGTGTACATCTCGGCGTCGGAGGGCGGCTCGAGGTGGATCACGGCGTCGATCTCGGGCACGTCGATGCCGCGCGCCGCGACGTCGGTGGCGACGAGGATCGGCACGCTGCCGTTGCGGAACGCGTTGAGCGTGCGTGTGCGCTGGCCCTGCGCGAGATCGCCCGAGAGAGGCAGCGCGACGAAGCCGTCGCCCGCGAGCTGTTCGGCGAGCTGCACGGTGTCGATGCGGCGGCGCACGAAGAGCAGGCAGCGCGCGCCATCGGCGAGCAGCAGCAGGTTCACCAGCGCGGCGTACACCTCGTTGGGTCGCACGAGATACGCGATGTGCTCGATGTCCTCGTTGGCGGCGCCGAGGCGCGTGCCTTCGAGATGGAGCGCGTCGCGCTGGAAGCGATTCGCGAGCTGGCGCACGCCAGCCGGGAAGGTTGCAGAGAGCAGATGCGAGCGGCGCTCCTTCGGCAGCGCTTCGACGATCGCCTCGAGCTCTTCGCGGAAGCCCATGTCGAACATCTGATCGGCTTCGTCGAGCACCACGTGTTCGACCTGCGAACAGTCGAGCGCGCCGGTGCGGATGTGATCGAGCATGCGGCCAGGCGTCCCGACGACGAGGCCGGGCTTTTGCGCCAGCAGCTTGCGCTCGCGGTACAGGTCCGTGCCGCCGGTCACAACTTCCACGCGCAGCGCCGGAATCTCTTCGTAGAGCCAGCGCAGCTCCTCGCGCACCTGCATCGCCAGCTCGCGCGTCGGCACGATCACGAGGCCGGTGGGGCCAGCGGCGCCGGCACGCCCGCTGGGCTCGGCGAGGAAATGCCGCGCCAAGGCGATGCCGAGCGCAACGGTCTTGCCCGAGCCGGTCTGCGAGGAAATGCGCAGATCGCGCCCCTCGCACTCGGCTTCGAGCACAGCCCGCTGCACCGCGGTCAGAGTGGAAAAGCCGCGGCGCACCATCGCGGCCGCGAGCGGGGCGGGGACGCCCTCAAAAAGTTCATTCGTCGTCATGGAACCATCGAGCTGGAGGAAATGGGAGGCCCAGCGAGAGACCCGTGGGCGGCGCACCTTAGCATGGAGAACCCAGACGGTCCTCAGGGTGAGAAAGGGGACGGTCCTGGAAGTGACGGGCTGCTGAGAAAAGGGACACGCCTCGACAAGCCCGTCCCTCGGGTCACCAGCCAGTCAACACGAGGACCGTCCCCTTTCTCACCTTTCTCACGGGGTGATCTGGACGGGGGTGCCGCGGCGGGTCAGGCGGGAGAGTTGGGTGATCGCGGGGTCCGTGAGGGCGATGCAGCCTTCTGTCCAGTTGACGGCGAGATCGCCGCGCCAGCGGGCGCCTTCGCCGTGGATGCCGAGGACGCCGCCCAACGCTGTGTCCTGCGGCGGAAGGCGACCATCGCGGTGCGCGCTCGCGATCGCAGCGTGCACTTCCTTCGTGATCAGACCCGCCTTCAGGCCGCGATCTGCATCGGCGCGCGAGGGATAGTCGATTGGAATGAAGACGTGGAAGCGGCTCTTGCGCGGCGGACCGGCGATCCTGTAGGCGCCCTCGGGCATGCGCTCGTCGCCCACCTCACGCTTCGGCCCGCGCTCACGCGACAGCGCGATCGGGAACGTCAGCGTCCCGCCGCCGACACACCACACGGTGAGCGAGCGCTGCGATTTGCTCACGTCGATGCGCTCGGCGCGCTTGCACGGCAACGATGCCGCGGGGGTCTCGGGCTGCGCATCGGGTACCGGCGGCGGCGCAAGCGGCGGCTTCGCACATGCGAGCCAGCCCGAACACGCGGCCGCGGCCATTGCGATTGCGATGCGACGCATCATCAGCGCGCGAATCTATCCGAAGTCCGTGAGCTAGCCTGCGCCGCCATGAAATCGTCCGCGTTCGCATTCGCGCTCTGTCTGTTCGCGATGCGCGCCATCGCGCAGCCGGTCGCCACCGATCCGCGACTCGCCGCGCTGCCCGCGGTAGTCGGCGAACCGACCAGCGACATCGTCGAAGACGCCGACGACACCGTGCTCGACATCGCGTATCGCCATCGACTCGGCTTCGATCGCGTCTCGCGGATGAACCCGAACATCAAGAACGTCTGGATCCCCGACATCGGCACCGTCGTTCAGCTTCCTACCGAACACATTTTGCCGGAGCCGCCGTGGCGCGGGCTCGTCATCAACGTGCCCGAGATGCAGCTCTACGACTACACCGTGAAGAACGAGCGTGGCGAGCCCGAACTGTTTTCGATCGCGATCGGCGACGAGGTGGACCCGTCACTGATGGGCGAGTTCAAGATCGGCAAGAAACGCGCGGCGCCGGCGTGGCACGTGCCGAAGTCGATCCAGGCGGAGCGACCGGGACTCCCGACCGTCGTCCCGCCGGGTCCCGACAATCCCCTCGGTCCGTATTGGATGACGATCGGCACCACGAGCTACGGCATCCACGGCTCGAACAACGAGTGGTCGATCGGTCGTCTGGCGACACACGGTTGCATCCGCCTCTACAACGACCAGATCGAGCGCCTCTTCCTGCGCACCAAGGAAAAAACGCCGATCCGCCTGCTCTACCAGACCGTCAAGATCGGCCAGCGCGGCAGCACGATCTATCTGGAATCGCACCCCGATCTCTACAACAAGGATCCGATGCGTGAGCAGGTCATCGTCGAACGCCTGCGCGCTCTCGACCTGTTGCAATACGTCGATGCGGTCCGGCTCCACCGCGCCATCGCAGAAGAGCGCGGCAACCCCATCCCGATCGCCACGCTCCCGCCGATCGAGGAAGCCCCTGAAGGGCTTCCTCCAATCTGAGATCGCTACTTGTGCACGCTCTTCTTGAAGATCGCTTCGGCCGTGCGCGCCGCGTCTTCCGCTCGCTGCGCGGCGGACTCTGATGCGCGATAGGCGGCCTCCGCCTTGTCCGACGCTTGCTGCGCCGTGGTGTCTACGCTCTCGATCTTCGTCTCGAGCGCATCGACGCGCTTCTCGAGCGCCTCGACGCTACCGCGCGTCGCGCAACCAATGCTGGACAACGCGATGAGCGCCGCGGCGCTCCCCGCCATCAATCGAGCCTTCGGGCTCCGGGTCATGAAGATCTCCTTGTTGGGAACGCGAGCAACCTAGAGATCGCTCGCGCAGGGCGCAAAACGCGCCCTTCGAAATGAAACTCGTTCTACTCGATCGCGATGATGCGCACCGCGAAGTTCAGCGCCTGCCCCGCGAGCGGGTGATTGAGATCGAGCACGGCGCCATCGTCGCGAACTTCAGTTACGCGCACGCTGCGCTGATTGCCTTCGTCGTCCTCCGCCACCAGCATGGCGCCGACGTGACGCGCATCCTCGGGGAGTTCGTCGAGCGCCACCTGATCGAAAGCATCGGGATCGACCGGGCCATAGCCTTGCTCGGCCAGGATCCGCACCTGCTTCTCGTCGTCGACGGCGAGACCGGCGAGCGCTTCTTCGAGCGCGTCGAGGATCTCGCCCTCGCCCTGCGTGTAGACGAGCGGTTCCTCGCCGACATTGGTGTCGGCCGTGCTCCCATCGTCCAATGTGAGCGTGTATTCGATCGAGACTTGTCGGCCGGCTTCGATCACGGCGAGATTCTCCCAGGTCTGAATGCTGCACTTTGAAGCGCGCGCAACGTAGCGGCGGGCTGCGCGCTTCGACACCGCTGCCGTGCTGGCTAGCCTCGATCGCGCTGCGCCTCGGAGGGTTCGCCATGGCTCACTTCACTGAAGTCGCACGGCTCTCCGGGCTCGCGGAAGCCGGCCTGCTGCCGGACGCGCTCGTTCGCTTCGGCATTCGGCGCATGCTCGCGCTGCGACTCCGCGAACTCGCGGATCCTGCACTTTCGTCAGCCGCAGCGCGAGAGGCGTTCCTCGATGCGTGCCGGCGTGGGCCCATCGCGCTGGTGCCGGATCTCGCGAATGCGCAGCACTACGAAGTGCCGCCGGCATTCTTCGAGCGCGTGCTCGGACCGCAGCTCAAGTACAGCTGCTGTCTGTGGGACGCGAACGCCGCAACGCTCGCCGACGCCGAGGACCGTATGCTCGCGCTCACCTGCGAGCGCGCCGAGTTGCGCGACGGCATGACGGTGCTCGATCTCGGTTGCGGCTGGGGATCGCTCGCGCTCTACATCGCCGCGCGCTTTACCGCTTGCCGCGTGCTCGCCGTCTCGAACTCGAAGCCGCAGCGCGAGTTCATCCTCGCGCGTGCCGCAGAGCGCGGACTCGCGAACGTTGTCGTGGTGACGGCGGACGTGAATCACTTCGAAGCGTCACAACACTTCGATCGCGTCGTCTCGATCGAGATGTTCGAGCATGTGCGCAACCACGAAGCGCTGCTCGCGCGGATCGCAGGCTGGCTCGCACCCGATGGACGGCTCTTCGTCCACCACTTCTGCCATCGCGAGCACGCCTACCCGTACGAGGACGCCGGTCCGAGCGACTGGATGGCGCGACACTTCTTCAGCGGCGGCATGATGCCGAGCGAAAACTGGCTGCAACATTTCCAGCGCGATCTCGTTGCGGTGAGTCGATGGCGGATCGATGGCATGCACTACGCGCGCACCAGCGAAGCGTGGCTCGCGAACCTCGACGCGCAGCGCACGCAATTGCGCTCGATCTTCGCCAACACCTACGGCGAACGCGACGCGCAGCGCTGGCTCCAACGCTGGAGGCTCTTCTTCATCGCCTGCGCGGAGCTTTTTGCCCATCGCGGCGGCACGGAATGGTTCGTCACGCATCAGCTCTTCGCGCGGCGAGGATGAGCGCGCGGATTCCGCAGTGGGCGCGTCTTGCGCAAGCCGCGTGGCGCTGGCGCGGCGCTGAGCGCCCGCCGTTCGCGATCGAGCCGCGAGACGGCGAGGAATCCGTGTGGGACTACCCGCGACCGCCGCTCCTCGTTGCGGATGCGCGACACATCCTGGTGCGAGCCGGCGACACGATCATCGCCGATACGCGCGACGCGCTTCGCGTGCTCGAGACCGCAAGCCCGCCGACCTTCTACCTGCCGGCACGCGACGTTCGCGGCGATCTGTTGATCCGCGCGAACGGCGTGTCGCGCTGTGAATGGAAAGGCGAAGCGCAGTACTGGTCGCTGCGCGACGAGCCGGTGGCGTGGAGCTATCCCGACCCGCTCCCGGCCTTTGCGGCGCTGCGCGATCACTTCGCTTTCTACCCGCAGCGGCTCGCCTGCACCGTCGATGCGGAACGCGTGACGCCGCAGCCGGGCGGCTTCTACGCGGGTTGGATCACACACGAGATCGTCGGACCGTGGAAGGGAGAGCGCGGCACGGAGGGCTGGTAGAGTGCGCTCGCGGCTGCGTCGGGCAGCGCCTCGAAGGGGACCCCATGACACTGCGTCGCGTCTTATTGCCTCTGCTCGCGGGGGTCGTGCTGCTCGGTCTCTATGTCGCCGGCGCCTTCCTCGGGTTGTACGGGCGACACGAGGACGCCGGCGTGCCGACGGCAACGCCGATTCCTGCGGCCGTCGTCAGCGAGCGCGCGAGCGAACAGCGCTCGGCCGCGACGGCGCTCTCCGTCGCGCCGCCCGACAAGCAGATCCTCTTCGGCGATCTCCATGTGCACACCACGTTTTCCAGCGACGCATTCTTTGGTTCGCTGCCGATGCTGCAAGGCGAAGGCGCACACCCGGTCTCCGATGCGTGCGACTACGCGCGCTTCTGTTCGTCACTCGATTTCTGGTCGGTGAACGACCACGCCGAGGCCTCTACGCCGGAGCGCTGGACGGAGACGAAGGAAGCGATCCGTCAATGCAACGCCGTCGCCGGAGACGAGGCCAACCCGGACGTCGTCGCATTTCTCGGTTGGGAGTGGAGCCAGGTCGGTATGACGCCCGACGACCACTACGGACACAAGAATGTGGTGCTGCGCAAGACCGAGGATGCCGATGTCCCCGCGCGACCGATCGCCGCCGCGGGCCTCGCGACCGACGCACTCCGCAACGCCGGTTCACGCATCCCGGGCATCCTGCCTTTCGCCGACTTCGAGAATCGTCAGCGCTACTGGAACCTCATCGAGTTCATGCGAGAGATCGCTGCCGTGCCGCCCTGCCCCGAAGGTGTGTCATCGCAGGATCTGTCCGCTGATTGCTTCGAGTCGGCCGGAACGCCGGCCGAGCTGTTTCGCAAACTCGGCGAGTGGGGCGGCGAGTCGATCGTGATCCCACACGGCAACACCTGGGGCTTCTACTCGCCGCCGGGCATCACGTGGGACAAGCAACTGATCGGCGCGCAGCACGATCCGTCGCGACAGCTCTTGATCGAAGTGATGTCGGGCCATGGCAACTCCGAGGAATATCGCGACTGGCGCGAGGTCTCCTTCGATGCAAACGGCAAGGCGAGCTGCCCGGCGCCGACACCGAGCTATCTGCCGAGTTGTTGGCGCGCCGGCGAAATCATCGAAGCGCGCTGCCACGAAGCCGGCATCGACGCGGCCGAGTGCGCCACGCGCACGGCCGAGGCGCGCCAGAACTACGTGGACGCCGGCATCGCGGGCCATCGTTCGGTGCCCGGCGTGAGCGCCGAGGATTGGCTCGACTCCGGCCAGTGTCGCGATTGCTTCCTGCCCGCGTTCAACTCGCGGCCGGGCGGTTCCTCGCAGTACGCACTGTCGATCACCAACTTCGACGATCCCGCGAGGCCGCGGAACTTTCGCTTCGGCTTCATCGCCTCGAGCGACAATCACACCGCGCGGGCCGGCACCGGCTACAAAGAATTCGGTCGCCACGGCAATACGGAGGCGATCGGCACGCCGAACGCGAAATGGCGCGCGCGCATCATCGGCGAGCCCGAGCCGGCCGATCCGCAGTCGCGCGCGGTGGATCTGGTCGAGGCGCGGCGCAACATCACGGCGGTGGAGAGTGAGCGGCAGGCGTCGTTCTTCATGACGGGCGGCCTCGCTGCGGTGCACGCGGCCGGCCGCTCACGCGATGCGGTGTGGAACGCGCTCACCGAGAAAGAAGTCTACGCGACGAGCGGCGATCGCATCCTGCTCTGGTTCCATCTGCTGAACGCGCCGGCGCGAGCCGGTGGCGTCGCCGCGGTTCCAATGGGCGGCGAAGTGCGGATGGCAGCGGCGCCGCGCTTCGAAGTGCGCGCGGTCGGCGCGCAAAAGCAGAAGCCGGGCTGCCCCGCGTTCAGTGAAGCGACACTCGATGCGTCACGCATCGCCGCGCTCTGCAAAGGCGAATGCTTCAACCCCTCGGACGAGCGCAAGCTGATCACGCGCATCGAAGTCGTGCGCATTCGCCCGCAAGCGCAGCCGGGCGAACCGGTCGCCGGCCTGATCGACGATCCGTGGCGCGTCTTCCCGTGCGAACCGAGCCAGGCCGGCTGCGTCGTGCAATTCGAAGATCCCGAGTTCGCAACCGCAGCGCGCCCCGCCACCTACTACGTGCGCGCCATCGAAGAGTCGAGCCCCACGGTGAACGCAGCGAACCTGCGCTGCGAAACGGATGCGCAGGGCCAATGCGTAAAGGTGAACCCGTGCTACGGCGACTACCGGACACCGGAAAGCGACGACTGCCTCGCGGAGAGCGAGGAAAGAGCTTGGTCGTCGCCGATCTATCTCGATCCGCTGTGACTGCCGACATTGCGCAGCGGTGACACAGGAGAACGGCAGTTCTCGGTTCACTTGGCTCATTGAAAGTGCGACCGATCAACGGCAGACTTTCGTCCGAGATACAAAACAAGGGCCCCTTCCCTGCGCAGCATTCAAGTAGGCTTCGGCCTCGCGCGGGGTAGGGGCCCGCTCTTCTCCGGACGAGAGTCCAGATGAGCACTCCGCAGATGTTGGCGCTGCTGCTCGATGGCGGCTTCGTGAAGAAGCGCCTCTCTCGACAGCTTTCGGTGTTTCCATCGGCCGCCGATGTCCTCCGATTCATCGACTCGATCGCAAGTCATGGCGACTTGACGCCTGCTCGCGTATTCCGCGTGTATTGGCACGACGCAGAGCCTTTCGGCGAGAAGCGAAGAAATCCGATCGATGGCAAGCAGACACACTTCGGGAACACGCTAGAGGCGATTCGCAACCGTGAGCTCATGAGTGAACTCGAATTGCAACCGGACTTTGCCGTTCGGCGCGGCGAGCTTCTGTTTCGCGGCTGGAGGGTGGCTGGCGAGGCGATGAAGGAACTTGCCAAACAACCGCCGAGGAATCTCAAGGGCGCGGATCTCGAACCGGTGTTCGTGCAGAAGGGTGTGGACATGCGCATCGGACTCGACATTGCGTCGCTGGCGTTGAAGCGATTGGTGTCGGGCGTCGTACTCGTGTCTGGCGACTCGGACATGGTGCCCGCGATGAAGCTTGCGCGACGCGAAGGACTGCGGGTGTACCTGCATGCGATGGGGCATCCGGAGCGAAGACGCGAACTCGTCGTGCACGCGGATCGCGTGCTCGGCTGACGCTGATTGCGCAGCCGATTGTGCGAGTGGCGGTCGCGGGCCAGACTGCGCGAATGGCAAAGCCGAAGGCCGCGTTGTTTGATGGAGAGAAGGTCACCGCGCTGGAACGCGTGCCCCTCGTCGCGATGGAGTCAACCGTCGCGCAGGGTTCGTACAGCGAGCGATGGCTACAAGAGCGGCTGCAGCGCGTTCCGGAGTTGTTGCCGATCGGGGAGATCGAACCAGGCTTCGGACGACTGCTGCCCGTCTCGATCGAAGTTTCGTGTAGTAGCGGTTGCATCGACAACCTCTTCGTGACCGCTGACGGAGGGATTGCCATCGTCGAAGTCAAGCTCTGGAGGAGTACGGAATCGCGACGCGCCGTAGTTGCACAGTTGCTCAGCTATGCCGCTGCTGTCGGTCGCATGACGTATCCAGAGTTCGAAGCTGCAGCGCTTGCCGGCGAGTTCCTCGACGGGAGCGCAGAGCCGGCCAGTCTGTATTCAATCGTTGCCTCAGCGGACTCGGAAGCACCATCAGAAGAGGCGTTCATCGACGCCATCTCGCTCAACCTAAGGCTCGGTCGGTTCCTTCTGATCGTTGCGGGAGACGGCATTCGGTCAGAATGCGAGTCCCTTGCAGAACTACTCCAGTCCCATGCAGGTGCGCGCTTCACGTTCGCACTCGTAGCGAT
Organism: Deltaproteobacteria bacterium; assembly: GCA_031396445.1. Classification (GTDB taxonomy): domain Bacteria; phylum Myxococcota_A; class UBA9160; order UBA9160; family PR03; genus PR03. The sequence goes on from JANNKU010000049.1 coordinate 31,135, forward strand.
CGAGCTGTTCGCGCTCGACGCGGAGCGCGTCTTTGCCGTTCCGCGAACGATTGCAAAGACCGTCTTGATCGAGCGCGGTGTGGTGCGTGTGGACGATGCGCGAATCATCGTCGAGCCACCCCCTGCGAAGCCCGGCCCGGGGCCCGAGCCGATTACGATGACCGAGGAGCTGTTCTTCGAGAGGATGGCAACCCTAAACCAAGCGCTGCCCGCCCACCTGCGAGCATTCCTCGATCGGATCGCGACACTGGGTGTCGAACCGGTGTGGAAGCAGAGCTTGAACCTGAAATGGTTTGGCTGGCCCGATGGTCCCATCAACCTCGGGAACATCCCTGCGGACAACAGGTTTTGGACCGACCAGATTCACCACAAGGTCGGTCGGGGCCGAGCAAAGAAATACCTTGAGGAACTCGCTGCGCGCATCGGGGGCGGGGTCAGAGATCAAGGTTCGACACCGTATGTAGTGTTCTCCGACGGGAGACCACCTCTGATTGAGGCTCTGCTTCCTCAACACGCCGATGCGTTGGCGTTGGCAATGCAACACTTCATCGAGCGACTGCGAAGTGATCTAGAGAACGGTGCCGCCGAGGACTGAGCAATCCGCTTTCGCAGCGCGGAGAACCCAATCGCAGGGCCTGCCAGCGATCACTCGCTCCCATCGTGCGCTCGGCGATGCCGCTCGATCATGCGAGCAACCGCATCGTCTCGCGACTGTCGGTCGGTAAAGCGTTCCAACGTGACGAGACGCGCGAGCAAATCCGCGTCCTCAACCGAGTCGAGAAAGTCCGCCATCGTGCCTTCGTCCTTGATGAGCCAGAACGCTCCCTCCGCGTCGGCCGCGAACACGGCCCCGCCCTCGAACCCGGCGACACGCGTCGCGTTCGGGAATCGCTCGTGCCATCGATAGCCAAACGGGTGGTGCTCGGCGGTCGGTTCGGTCACGCCCGTTGCTCCGTGTCAGCCGTTGCGTCGTTCATGGATCACCACTCCCTCGCGGGCGATCGCGTCGAAGACGTCGAGCTGTGCGCTGATGCCGCGCTCGAACTCCTCGGGTGTATAGACGAGCAGGTCGACGGGGATCTCGATGGCGTCGAGAACGCCGCCGAGAAGCTTTCCGCGTTCGAAGCGCGGCAGGTCGGTCTCCAATACGACGACGAGATCGAGATCCGAGTAACCGTCCGCTTCGCCGCGCGCCCACGACCCGAACACAATTGCGCGTTCCGCGCCCGCCGCTTCGAGCGGTCCGCGCAGGCGCTCGGCGAGTTCGCCCAGCGTGAAGCGCGCGGGTGCGCGGAGGACGATGACGTCTTCGCTCATTCCGCCGTGAGCTTGTAGCGGATCGGCAGGCGCTTCACGCCGCCGACGAGGCACGAGGCGAGGCGTTCGATCTTGCCCGACACCTCGATCTCTTCGATGCGCGGCAGCAAGTACTTGTAGGCGATCGCCAGCTCGAGGCGTGCGACGTGCGAGCCGAGGCAGAAGTGTTCGCCGACGCCGTAGCCGAGGTGATGATTCGGATTGCGGTCGACGCGGAACACGTCGCCGTCTTCGAAGATCTCTTCGTCGCGATTCGCGGACGGATAGAAGAGCGCGAGCGCGTGGCCCTCTTTGATCGTCTTTCCGCGCAGCTCGAAGTCCTGCGTCGCGGTGCGGCCGAAGTGGATGATCGGGCTGGTCCAGCGCACGACTTCTTCCACCGCCGATTCCATCAGCTTCGGATTGCGCACCAGCTTGCGCATCTGTTCCGGGTTCTCGATGAACGCGAGCATGCCGCCGGTGGTGCCGTTGCGCGTCGTCTCGTTGCCGGCGATCACGATGATCAGGCAGAACGTCAGCACGTCGATCTCCGGGATGCGCTCGCCGTTCACTTCGAGCCGCCCAAAGAGCGAGATCAGATCGTCGGCGGGATTATTGCGCTTCTCTTCGACGAGCTTCGCGAAGTAGCCGAACAACTCCGTCATCGCGCCCATCGCGGTTTCTTGCGGCGTCTTGCCCGGCTGCTGGTACTCCGGGTCGCCGGCGCCGATCGTGCGATTGGTCCAATCGAAGAGCAGGTTCCAGTCGGACTCGGGTACACCGAGCAGCCACGCGATCACCGCCATCGGCAGCGGCGCCGACACTTCGCGGACGAAGTCACACTCGCCGAACTCGCCGGGGCCGCTCTTCTCGAGCAATTGATCGACGATCTGCTTGCCGATGCGCTCGATGTCGCCGTGGATGCTCTTCAGATACCGCGGCGTGAAACGCTTCGAGATCATCTGGCGGTAGAGACCGTGCTTCGGCGGGTCGAGCTGAATCAGGGTTGGCGGAAACATGTTGGGGATCTCGGGCTCGTGCGAGAGCACCAGGCGCGGGCCGTTCAAGAAGAGGTCCGGGCGCTTGCCGATCGTCACGATGTCGGCGTGCTTGGTGATCGCCCAGAACGGCATGCCTTCGGTCGCTTCGAAGAAATGGACCGGGTCTTCGCGGCGCAGGCGCTTCCAGACCGGATGCGGGTAGCCGTGCGCGGCGTAGTGGTCCGGGTGGATCAGGTGGAAGTTCTCGAAGGGATCGATTGCGCTGCTGGCCACTGACGTCTCCTGGCAATGCGGTCTTCCAAGCAATTCGGTCTTCCAAGGCTTGGGCGGCCCATCATAGGGCAGCAGATCTCCTCGGCGATCGGTGCAAAGACTGAACGAGTGGGTTGACCCACGCACCCTATCCCGTCGATAATCGGCCGTTCGCTGAACCGTCGTCCCATGCCCCGGAGGCCATCATGTCCCGCGCCGATTCCCGACCCGCTGCCGTGCTCGTTGCCGCTTCGATGTTGGCCGCGTTCTCTGCGCTGCCCGCCGCCGCGATCGTCGATGCCGCGGGCGCGTATCCCACCGATGTCTGCGTGGCCCAGAAGCTGCGCGCTTCGGCCGAATACTGCTGGGAGTCCGTCGAAGCATGGAATCGCGGCGACCCGTCGGCCACCGCCGACGACAGGCTCGTGAAGGCGCGCGCGCGACTCACGACGTCGTGGGCGAAGGCGGACGAGAAATCGCTCGCGGCGGGCGTCGCGTGCGATCAGACCACCGCGACCTCCAGCGAGATGATCGCCACGCTCGATGCCGGCGCCGCGGATCTGGAAGCGGCGATCGCAACATCTGGTGGCGCGTCGGAACGCAAATGTGAGTCGCGGCGGAGGTCGGCGGCTTCGCAGGCTTGCTACCAGCTCTTGTGGGCGGATGCGTCGCACCTGCAGAGCCGCAATAGCGACCGCGATCGCCATCAACTCGAGTCGCGCCGCACGCAGTTGAACGCGCGGCTCGCCATGCTGTGGACGACCGGCGCCGCAAACTCCTGCGAGGGCGGCCCGACCGCGACCGAAGCGGTGACAGCCGTTGGTGACGCCGTGCAGGACGCGCTCGAATCGGCGCTGATATCGCCGCGCGTCTCGACCGAGTGGACGATGGTCACGCCCGACGCGGAAGTTCCCTACGACGGCAAGACGCTCGCCCCGACGTGCTCGGCCGGAACGCCGTGGGTCTTCTTCGTGAAGCGCGGCAGCGTCAACAAGACGCTGATGTACTACCAGGGTGGCGGCGCGTGTTGGGATTACCTGTCGTGCCGCATCGGGACGCACAAGCGGACGACCGGCACGGGCGACAACCCGGCGGGCGCGACGACCGGCTTCGCGAACCTATCGAATCCCGACAACCCGTTCCGCGACTGGAACGCGGTGTTCGTGCCGTACTGCACCGGCGACGTGCACTGGGGCGACGCGGTCGTCAATCACGCGCTCGGCAACCAGAGCGTGACGATCCACCACAAGGGATTCGTGAACGCGCAGGTCGCCGAGAAGTGGGCGCGCGAACACTTCGTGAATCCCGACGAGGTCTTCGTCACCGGCTCGAGCGCCGGCGCGTACGGCGCGATCGTGAACTCGCTCTCGCTACAAGAGAAGGTCTGGCCGTCGTCGGATTTCGCCGTACTCGGCGATGGCGGCAACGGAGTCATCACGCAGGAGTTCCTCGAGAACGACATCTCGAAGTGGGGCGTCGAGCAGAATCTGCCCGATTGGATCCCCGGCTTGAACGTTCCGCTGACGGAACTCAGCCCCGCCGATCTGTGGACCATACCGGCGCTCTTCTATCCGAGTCATCGCTTCGCGAACTACGCGGCTGCGTTCGACGGTGGGCAAGGCGGCCAGGTCGGCTTCTACAACGTGATGCTGAACCCCGGCAATCCCATCGCGTGGACCTTCTGGTGGCCGCCGAGCTGCGAATGGAACGCAACGATGCGTAGCTACGTGCAAGACAGCGCGTCGCAGGCGCCGAACTATCGCTACTACATCGGCTCCGGCTCGCGGCACACGATGTGGGGCAACAACAAGGTGTACACGGACACGACCGGCGGCGTCCCGACCATCGTGAGCTGGATCCGCGGCATGCTCGGCGGCACCCTCGACTGGAGCAACGTCGAATCCAACGATCCCGGCCTCCTCCTCCCCGGCGATCCGCGCCCCAACCCGCCCGAGTACCCCTACACCGAGGACGGCCGCATCGTCTGCGAAGAGTGAGAGCGTTGAGAAAGAGCGTTGAGAAAGGGGACGGTCCTCGCGTTGACTGGC
>JANNKU010000101.1:0-38484 GCA_031396445.1 Deltaproteobacteria bacterium
TTGCGCGTCGCGACCCGCCGCCTTGCGCAGTTCGCGCAATCGCGTGAGTGATGCCATCGCGTCGTCGGGGCTCTGGCCGTTGCCGATCCAGCCGTCACCGCGTGTCGCCGCACGGCGTAGCGCGGGTTCACCGACGCCGCCGATCCAGATCGGCACCGGCCTTCGCGGCGGCGGACTCATCTGGAACGAAGCGAGATCGAAGACGGGGCCCTTGTGTGCGCTCATCTCGCCGGTCCACGCCTTGCGCATCACGTCGATCATCTCGTCGTAGCGCTTGCCGCGCGTGGCGAAGTCCACGCCCACTGCGTCGTACTCCTCGCGAATCCAGCCGGCGCCGCAGCCGAGCATCACGCGATCGCCCGAGAGCAGCGCCGCAGTGCCGACGATCTTCGCGACTTCGAGCGGGTGTCGCAGCGGCAGGATGTAGACGAGCGTGCCGAAGTGCAGCCGCGTCGTGACGGCGGCCATCGCCGCGATCGTCGTCCACGGATCGGGGAACGGCATCGTGCCGTCGAACATCGGCTTACCGTCTTCGGAGTAGGGGTACTTCGAGCGCAGATCGCCGGGGAAGAAGAGATGGTCCGAGAGCAACACGCCGTGGAAGCCGGCTTCCTCGGCGCCGCGTGCGATGTCGAGGAGTTGGTCGGGATCGGAGAACGATGCGACTTGCCAGAACTTCACGCGATTCCTCCTGAGTAGAACGGCCGCCGAGTTTACCCCGATCGGCGCGCACTTCGCGCCGACACTAGGGTGCGGCGAAAAGCTTCGACTCAGCGCGGCGGTTGGGAGTTGGTGGTTTCCGCGAGCAGCCCCTGCGCTCGGGCGCGAGCCATGCCTGCGGGCTCGGCCACCAGCACGGCCAGACCCACCGCAGCGAGCCGCGCCACGCGTCGGGTGCTGCCTGCGTCCTCGAGCAAGAAGTTGGTGACGGCCAGGGCGGCGTCCGCGTCGTAGACGTGACCCGTGCTGTAGTGGGCGAAGCGGAAATGCTTGCCTCGCCACCACACCTCCAGGATACGCGGCGCGCGGAGCGCGGCGGTCACCTCGTTGGTGATCGCCTTCGCCTCGGCAAGGTCGGGCGCGCCATCTCGGTCCGGCACACCGAGGGTCACGCCATCGCCATTGACGAAGATCCATACCGAGTTCGGCCCGCGGTAGAGCCGCACGGCGTCCGCGGCTGGCCAGACGTCGTCGAAGAACGCGTCGTCGAGATCGGGGCGCAGCAGATCGGCGAGCTGGCGCAACAGTCCGGTGTGATCGCTGAACTGGAAGTCTCCATCCATATCCAGTCGGGCGTGGCGCCCGAGCGTCTCGGGAATCGCGTCGAGGGGATCCGGGTTTGCCGCCGCCTCGGTGGGTCGTGGCCGCTCGAAGAGCCAGTCCGTACCCCCATCGCATGGGTCTCCCCACCGCATGGGTGAGCCGCGCGGATTTCCGCCCCCTTTGCGCCAGGCTTTCATCCCAGCTTCGAGCCTACGCGAGCAGGTGTCGTGAAAGAGCTGCGACGCCTCGGGATCGCTCTGGTATCGCATCGCGACTTCCAGTGCGTAGCGACGCTCGTCGTCGGCGGACGCCGCGTGGAGGCGCATCAGATGGCGCGCCGTAGTCGGGTGATCCATGAGTGCGTAGGCAATGAGAGCGTTCTTGAGAGCGGACGCTTCGCTCGCCCCAATGCGGCGATCCACGACGGCGGCCAGCTTTGCGGAGTGGACGCGATCGGCGTGCCCGCGCTTTGCGTAGAAGGAGACGAGAGCGTCGTCGGGGACGCCGGCGCGTTCGAAGCGGCCCGGGTCGTCGAGGGGCCAGCAAGTTGCGAGCGCCGACCAGAGCAGGTCGGCCACCGCGCCCGAGGCATGGTCGACCTCGGAGGCGAGCCACTCGCAGTGATCGCGCATCTCTTCGCAACCGGCGGCGAGTTCGAGGTACGCAGCGCGAAGCGGCGCGCTGGGCTCGGCGAGGGCGCGCGCGAGGCCGTCATGGAAGCGCGCCCGCTCGGCGGAGTCGCCGCGGCATAGGCGTTGGCGGACGTGTTGCTGCTGGGGCAGCCGCCGAAGCCCCAAGCTGCGCAGCGCCTCGGTCGTGGTGAGAGACGCCGGATCGATCCGCGCCGGCAGAGGTCCGAGCAGCTTCGCCGGGACGGGAGCCACCTCTCGCGAGAGCAGCGCTCCGGGGCTGGCGCCGAGTAGCAGTGGGAGAAGGATCGCGAGAAGGGGGGCGGTGCGCGCGTGGTGCATGTCGAGCCGACGCTAGCCAACCAGCCCTTCGAATCAGCCCGCTTGCTTCGCGTAGTAGCGAGAGATCGTGTCCACAACACAAGCCGGCCGCTCGCTTCCCTCGATCTCCACCGTCACGCGGATCTTCGCCTGCACGCCACCGTCTTTGGTGTTCTCCACTTCGATCAACTCCGCACCGCCGCGAATGCGCGATCCGACTTTCACGGGCGCGGGGAAGCGAATCCGATCGGCGCCGTAGTTGACGCCCATCGAGATGCCGCGCACCTCGACGATCTCCGGCAGGAAGCGATTGACGAGCGACAGCGTGAGATAGCCGTGCGCGATCGGCGCGCCGAACGGACCCTGCGCGGCGCGCGCGGGGTCGACGTGGATCCACTGCTGATCGTCGGTCGCGTCGGCGAAGAGCTGGATGCGATCCTGCGTGACTTCCATCCACGCGCTGTACCCGAGGTGCTTGCCGATCGAAGCGGCGAGGGCCGCCGGCTTTTCGAAGATCGTCGCCATGACAACTCCTACGGGTGTTGGCTCGAGACGGCGACACATTCGCCGGTCATGTACGACGCGAGGTCGCTCGCGAGGAACACGATCACGTTCGCCACTTCCCACGGTTCGGCGCCGCGGCCGAAGGCTTCGCGCGCGGTGAGTTGATCGAGCAGGCCCTGCGGCGTGACCTTCGCGAGGAACTCGTGCGTCGCGAGGCTCGGCGACACCGCGTTCACCCGCACGCCGTGCTCGGCGACTTCCATCGCCGCGCAGCGCGTCAGCGCCATCACGCCGGCCTTCGCGGCGGCGTAGTGCGATTGGCCTTCCTGCGCGCGCCAACCCAGCACGGATGCGTTGTTGACGATCGCGCCGGCGCGGCGCTCGATCATGTGCGGCAGCATCGCGCGCATCATCCGGAACGTGGCGGTGAGCGTAACGTCGAAGACTTTCGACCACTGCTCGTCGCTCATGTCTACGATCTTTGCGTAGCCGCCGAGGCCGGCGTTGTTGACGAGCACATCGACGTGGCCCCACGCGTCGATCGCAGCGCCGACCAGTGCATCCACTTGCGCTTGCTGCGTGACGTCGCAGAGCTGGTAGCCGGGGCGCACACCGGTTTCGCGCTCGAGCTTCTCGGCGGCTTCGCGCAAGCGGCGCTCGTGCAGATCGGAGAGGAAGACGCGCGCACCTTCCTCGGCGCAGCGACGCGCAACGGCGTAGCCAATGCCGGTGCCCGCCGCCGCCGTGACGAGCACGGTCTTGCCGGCGAGCAGCGCGCGCGCTTCGGGGTAGGGCGGAGCGGTCGGTTTCATCGCGGCTCCCGCGGCAGGCCGAGCGCGCGCTCGGCAATCAGGTTGCGCTGGATCTCGTTCGATCCGGCGTAGATCGTGTCCGAACGCGTGAAGAGGAAAAGCCTCTGCAGGCGCGTCAACTCGTAGGGCGCAGCCGCTGCGATCTCCGCGTCCATGCCGAGCACGTCCATTGCGAGCTTGCCGAGATCGCGATGCCACGTCGCCCAGAACAGTTTGGTGATCATCGCGGCGCGCGGCAGTTCGGCGCGTTCCGGCTGCGAGAGCGTTCGCAGCGCGTTGTAGCGCTGGATCTGCAATCCCATCCACGCATGCGCAAGTCGTTGGCGGATGGCGGGATCGCTCGCGGCACCGTTCTGTTTCGCCGCGTCGATCACCTGTTGCAGCTCGTTCTGGAATTGCAGTTGCTGGCCGAGCGTCGAAGCGCCGCGCTCGAAGGCGAGCGTGCCCATCGCGACCTTCCAGCCATCGCCCGGCGCGCCGACGATATTGGCCGCCGCCGTGCGGGCGCCGTCGAAGAAGACTTCGGAGAACTCGGAGTCGCCGGTGAGCTGCACGATCGGGCGAATCTCGACGCCCGGCTGCTTCATCGGCACCAGCAGATACGAGAGACCCTTGTGGCGCTGCGAAGCGGGATCGGTGCGCGCGATGACGAAGCACCAATCGGCCCACTGCGCCCAGGACGTCCACACCTTCTGGCCGTGCAGCACCCACTCGTCGCCGTCGAGAGCCGCCCGCGTCTGCACGTTCGCGAGATCGGAGCCGGCGTTGGGCTCCGAGTAGCCCTGACACCAGATTGCTTCGCCCGCGACGATCGGCGGCAGGAAGCGACGCTTCTGTTCGTCGGTGCCGAACGCGATCACGGTGGGGCCGAGCAGTCCTTCGCCGATGTGCCCGAGTCGCCCCGGCCCGCCGGCGCGTGCGTACTCTTCGTAGTAGATCACCTGCTGCATCAGCGTCGCCGCGCGACCGCCATGTTCGCGCGGCCAACCGACACAGGTGTAGCCACCCGACGCGAGCTTCTTCTCCCACGCGCGGCGTTCATCGAGCATCGAATGCTCGTCGCCGGGACCGCCGCGACCACGCACGCATGCGAACTCGCCAGTCAGCGCGTCGGCCAACCACGTCGCCACTTCGCGGCGGAACGCTTCGTCCTCGGGCGAGAATCGGAGATGCACGGAGGCATTATGATACGCTCCGTCTCGTATGCAAGGAGCACCGCGTTGAACGCTGAAACCCTCGAAGCGACCACGATCCCGCGTCTCGTCGAGGCGGCGGCGGCGCAATTCGGCTCGCGCATCGCGATCGAGGACGGCGCAGTGCGGCTCACCTTCAACGCGCTCGCCGCGGAAGCGCGTCGCGCGGCGCGCGCGTTCATCGCAGCGGGCGTGATGCACGGCGATCGCGTCGCGATCTGGGCGCCGAATCGCTGGGAGTGGGTCGTCGCCGCGATCGGCTTGCAGAGCGCGGGCGCCGTGCTGGTGCCGCTCAACACGCGCTTCAAGGGACGCGAAGCGGGCTACGTGCTGCGCAAGAGTCGCGCGCGCGTGCTGGTGACGGTGGGCGAGTTTCTCGGCGCGCACTATGTCGAGTCGTTGCGCAACGAAGCGCTGCCCGATCTCGCGCGCATCGTGTTGTTGCACGGTGTCGCGAGCAGCGCGATCGTGCAGAGCTGGAGCGACTTTCTCGCCGCCGGCGCCAGCGTGACCGACGCGACCTTGCGTCAGCGCATCGACGGCGTCGCGCCGGGCGATCTCTCCGATCTGCTCTTCACCTCCGGCACCACCGGCGCGCCGAAGGGCGTGATGACGACGCATGCGCAGAACCTGCGCGCATTCGCGACCTGGAGCGATGGCGTCGGGCTGCGCGCCGGCGATCGCTACCTGGTCGTGAATCCGTTCTTCCACTCGTTCGGCTACAAGGCGGGCTGGCTCGCGTGTCTGCTGCGCGGCGCGACGGTGCTGCCGCACGCCGTCTTCGACGTGCCGGCAGTCTTCGCGCGGATCGCGCGCGAACGCATCTCTGTGCTGCCCGGGCCGCCGACGCTCTACCAGTCGATCCTCGCGCACCCCGATTGCGCAAGCGCCGATCTCTCTTCGCTGCGCCTCGCCGTCACCGGCGCCGCCGCGATCCCGGTCGAGCTGATCCATCGGATGCGCGACGAACTCGGCTTCGAGACGGTACTCACCGCGTACGGCCTCACGGAAACCTGCGGCGTCGTATCGATGTGTCGCCCCGGCGACGACGCCGAAACGATCGCCACCACCTCGGGTCGCGCGATCCCCGGCACCGAAGTGCGGTGCGTAGACGAGAAGGGCAACGAAGTCCCGCGCGGCGAACCCGGCGAAGTGATCGTGCGCGGCTACAACGTGATGCAGGGCTATTTCGAAGATGCCGCGGAAACCGCGACGACGATCGACGCCGACGGCTGGCTGCACACCGGCGACATCGCGGTGATGGATGCACGCGGCTATCTGCGCATCACCGATCGCATCAAGGATCTCTTCATCGTCGGCGGCTTCAACTGCTATCCCGCCGAAGTCGAGAACCTGATGTACGGCAGCGGCCTCTTCGCGCAGATCGCCGTCGTGGGCGTGACGGACGAGCGCATGGGCGAAGTGGGCGTCGCGTTCGTGGTGCCCGCGCCGGGCAAAGTGATCAACGCGGAGGAAGTGATCGCCTGGTGTCGCGCGAACATGGCGAACTACAAGGTTCCGCGCCGCGTCGAGATCGTCGCGTCGCTGCCGATGAACGCGTCGGGCAAGGTGCTGAAGTTCGAGCTGCGGAAGGCGGTGCGATGAACTCAGAGGATGCAGACAGCAAGAAGGCAGTAGCGGAAGCCAAGGCGGAGCAAGCGCAGCGCAGGGCAGAACGGGAGCGAGCAGAAAAACGCGCAGAGATCGTGCTCAGGTACTAAGTGCTTCCAGTCGGCGGATCGGGACCCGATTGGCGTTTGCCTTTCGCTTCGGATCCGGCACTTCACCTGGCTTCGGAATCGTTGCAGAGGCTGACGAGGCTGCGCACTACCGGGGCGGGCCGCGTGCAATGCGCGAGAAAACGCGAACTCTCGTCGAGGAAATGTACGGAGCTCGATCGAAGTATGTTCACGCGGGTCGGCTCGAAGCAGCGCGTGACCATGAACGATTGCTCGAAGACAGCTTCGCGCTCGTTCGAGAGATCCTGCGTCGAGAGATCCGAGAACTCCCTGATCCGCCTCCCAGGACCAACGAAGGCGACGGCACCGGCTCAGAGCGTCCCCCCGCTTGAGCCTCTGGCCACCTCCCTACGATCGTGGCACGTTCGCGTGATGCGACGCCCGTCCGCTGCCGATGCTCTCCGCGAAACCGAGCGACAACGCGTCGCGGCCCTTTCGGCGTCGGATCGCGTCGGACTGGCGCTTCAGCTCGGAGAGCGAGATCTGGAGCTGTATGCGCAATCCCACGGTGTCGCGCTCAAAGCCGCACGCCACGAGATGGATCTGCGTAGGCAGGCTCGCAGACGCAAAAGTGCGTGCATCGAGGCACTGCTTTCTTGACGTTGCTGGCGGGCGTCACAGGGATCTTGAACGGAGGCGCGGTTCGCCACGCAGTGATCGGTGCGGTGGCGCTCGCCGTTCATGGTGTCGCACGAGCCACGGCTGATCTCGATCTGCTCGCCATCGACGATCGATGTCTCGACGCGTCGTTTTGGCGGGATCTCACGGCACGCGAGATCGAGGTCGAGATTCGGCGCGGTGATTCCGACGATCCTCTCGCGGGAGTCGTGCGAATCGCGGCTCCGGGAGAGCCTTCGATCGATCTCGTCATCGGAAGGTCGCGATGGCAGTCGGAAATCCTCGCGCGGGCTGCACCCACGCGAATTGGTGATGTCCTCGTGCCCGTCGTCACCGCGCCCGATTTCGTTTTGCTGAAGCTCTACGCGGGTGGACCGCAGGATGCGTGGGACATCGATCAGCTTCTCGATGTCGAGCCGATGATCGCGGAGAGTGTCGACGAGGCCATCGCAGCGCTTCCGGATGACTCGATCCGCCTGTGGCGACAAATTCTGGCTAACCGCAGCGCTCCGAACCCGAGGTAGTCGGCCGAGTTCTCGGCGACGCTCGCGAGACGAGGCGCGTGAGAGAATCTAGAGTGGGCCGAACGCGAACGAGCGAGAGGAGGCGAGCAGGGCAATGAGGGATTCAGCGCGAGACTCGGCGGCTCTGCGTTCCGCGTGCGGATGGATTCTCGTACTCGCAGCCACGATCGCACTCTCCGGTTGCGCGGAGTATCGCTCCATCAAGCGCAGCCTCAGCGTTCCAGAAGGCGACACTTTCTACGCCGCCACGATGCTGCCGCTGCACAAGAAAGCGTCTGCGTCGTCGAAGGTCGTCGGTCACCTCGTGCTGCACGAAAGAGTCACGCGCATCCAATTCGACAGTGGCTTCGCGCTGGTCGTCGTGGGAGACGGTGGACTCGAGGGCTGGGTCGAGAACGCGAAACTCCTCCGGCAGATTCCAACGGCGCCTTCGGCGTCACCGAGGTGAAGCTCTCGGTGTGACGCGTCAACGCGTCGGCGTGCGCCGGATACCTTGGAGCGCGAGATCGACCATCGGATCGACGAGCTTCGCGTGGATCTTGCGGCCGGTGAAGAAGAGTCGCACCGCGATCGGGCCGACGATCAAGTCGGCGGCGAGATCGAGATCGAGGTCGGCCGCAATCTCGCCGCGCGCGACGGCGCGTTCGAGCGCTTGCACCAGCGGCGAGCGTCGCTGCAACAACACCGGGTCGAAGAGTTCGGCGAGCGCGGGATCATGTGCGCGTTCGCTCGCGAGCGCCGGCAGCACGGCGGCGAGCGGCGTCTCGTTGAAGAGCTCGAGGTAGGAGCGGAGCATTGCCTTCAAGTCCGAAGCGAGCGCGCCGGTGTCGGCGTCTTCGAAGGACGGCAAGCCGCCGAAGGCTTCGACCACGAGCGGGAGTTTCGATGGCCAGCGCCGGTAGATCGTCGCCTTGCCGACACCTGCGCGGCCCGCGACGCCCTCGACCGTCAGCGCGCTGAAACCCACTTCCGCGAGCAGTGCGAGCGTGGCGTCGAGAATTGCCTGATGCGCTTCTTCGCTGCGCGGGCGACCGGCGCTGGCGGCGCCATTCGCATTCGCGGCGGCAGCGGCGCCGGTTGCAGTGACGCCCGTTGCGTCGGCCCCGCGGCGACCACCGCGTCCGCGTCCGTTCGCATCTCGCTCGAGCTTCGCCAAATCGCGTCCTTCCGCCCTCTTTGACGGCCGATTGATTACGATACAGTACGTTTCGATATCCACCAGGAGGGTTTTGTGGCCGCAAGACTTTCAACCGACACGGCAACCGCCGTGCCCGCATCGTGGGATCTCGAAGTCGATCTCGTCGCCGTCGGCTCGGGACTCGGCGCGGTGTCTGCCGCGATCGCCGCGCACGATCTCGGCTTGCGCGCGCTGATTCTCGACAAGGCGCCGAAGCTCGGCGGTGTCTGTGCGTATGGCGGCGGCGAAGTCTTCGTGCCGAACAACCACAAGATGGAGGCGCTCGGTGTCGAGGATTCGGACGACGCGGGGCGCGCGTACTTCGAGTTCCTCGCCGCCGGCTTCGCGGATCCCGTGCTGCAGAAGAAGCTGCTCGCGACGATGAAGCCCGCCGTCGAGTACTTCGAGAAGCAGGCCGGCGTGCCGTGGAACGCGGTCGAGGGTTTGCCCGACTACTACTTCCCCGACGCACCGGGTTCGCGCGCGAGCGCTCGCTACCTCTGCGCCGCGCTCTTCGAAGGCGCGCAACTCGGACCGTGGCAGCACAAGACATTCCTGACGCCGCACTTTCCGATGGGCGTCGAGCATCGCGAACTCTATGCGTGGGGCGGACTCGCGAAGGTGACGACGTGGGATTTCGCGCTGCTCGGCGAGCGCATCACGAAGGACTTCCGCGCCTGGGGCCAGGGCATGATGGGCTGGTTCCTGAAAGCGGCGCTCGTCGATCGCGCGATTCCGGCGCACACCGGCACAGAAGTGGTCGGACTCGTGACGGACGGCGCGCGCGTGCTCGGCGTGCGCGCAGAGCAGGGCGGACGCACGCTACACATCCGCGCGCACCGCGGTGTCTTGCTCGCGACCGGCGGCTACGACCACAACAAGAAGATGGCGACGCAGTTCGAGCAATCGGCGGACTGGAACTCGGCGTGCCCGCCCTACGTCACCGGCGATCACTTCGTGTTGGCGGGCGAAGTCGGCGCGGCGATCGCGTCGGTGCCTCCGACGAATCTCGCGATGTTCTACGGCTACTCGATCCCCGGCGAGGAACACGAAGGTGTGCCGCTCTATCGATCGTCGTGGGAGTGCGGGTGCCCGCACGCGATCTGGGTCAACACGAAGGGCGAGCGCTTCTGCGACGAATCCTTCTACAAGGACTATCAGCCGCATCTGCGCGAGTGGGACGGTCAGCATCAGACGCAGCCGAACATCCCGCCATTCCTGATCTTCGACCAGAACTACCGCGATCGGTATCCGCTCGGCTCGTTCATGCCGGGCTCGCCGCTGCCGCCCGAACTGGTGACGCAAGCCGATACGCCGCGCGAACTGGCGCACGCGCTCGGCATCGACGCGGACGGACTCGAGAAGACGCTCGCGCGTTTCAACGAGTTTGCGCGCAACGGCGAGGATCCCGACTTCGGCAAGGGTTCGCGGCCGTGGGCGGTGCGGCTCACCGGCGATCCCGGTTACAAGAATCCGTGTGTCGGCCCGCTCGACAAAGCGCCGTACTTCGGGATGCGCCTCGTGCCGGTGGGCGTCGGCATCAACTCGCATGGACTCGAGACCAACGAGTTCGCGCAGGTGATGCATCTGCGCGGGCACGCGATCGAGGGTCTCTATGCGGCGGGCAACTCGGCCGCGCTGCGCGATCTCGGCGCCGGCTACCAGAGCGGCACCTCGAACATGCGCGCGATCACCTGGGGCTACGTCGCCGGGCGTCACGTCGCAGGCAAGGTCTGACGCTCGCGTGGCCGAAGCGGAGTACACGACCACCACGCGCGTGCCGATCGCCGCGGTCTGGGATTTCGTGCAGGAGATGGACAACTGGGGGCGCTTCGTCACCGGCTACCAAAAGCACGAGAAGCAGAGCGACGTCGATTCGACGTGGACACTGAAGGGCGACGTCGGCGTACTGACGCGCACGCTGACGTTTCAAGTGAAAATCACCGAGTGGAATGGACCGAGCCGCGTGTCGTTCACACTCGATGGCGTCAATGAGCCGATGCACGGCGAAGGCACCTTCACGCTCACTCCTATTTCTGGCGAAGCCGGCACTGCGCTCGCACCGGCGGCGACGCCCGTGAGCGTTGCTCCGAGCAAGAATCTGCTCTTCCGGTTGCTCGAAGCGTTTTGGCGCCGCGTGCTTCGCCTCGCCGGCGGCGGCGCACCCGCGCGCGCAGCGACCGCGACGCAGGCTGCGGCTTCGGGCGACACGATGACGCGTCTCTCCTTCGCGCTTCGCTTGCAGCCCGGCGGGCCGATGGCGCCGATGGTCGATGCGATGATCCGGCCGCTGCTCTTTCCGGCCGCCGAGGATCTCGCGAACCGCATCCTCGCGCAGCTCGAAGGTGCGGAGACGACGCAATCATGAGTTTCGTCGCATCCGAAGACGCGATCCTCGATTCCGCTCGCACGGCGACGGGGCTCGACGACTTCGGCGATGGCCCGTGGCGCGATCACTTCCGCACGCTGCTGCACGCCTACGACGACGAGTCGCATCTCACGGAAGCGGGTCGCCAGATGGTGCTCGGCGAAATCGGTGGCGTGCTCGCCGCTCGTCTCGCTTGCGAAGCGGCGTGGAAGCGCGATCCGAAGGTGCTGCGCAACGAGATCCGCCGTCCGATCTTCATTCTCGGCCTGCCGCGCTCCGGCACCACCGCGCTGCACTTCTTGCTCGGCCAGGATCCCGCGAATCAGGCGCTCGAGTATTGGCTCGCCGCCGCGCCGCGGCCTCGTCCACCGCGCGCAACCTGGGAGAACGAGCCCGCGTTCCAGGCCGCCGTGCAGACGATCGAGTGGATCTACCAGACCGATCCGGGATTGAAGGCGATCCACCTGCTCGAAGCGGATGGCCCTGAAGAGTGTCGGCACCTGCTGCTGCAGTCGTTCCTCGATCACACCTTCGACTCGAATGCGACGCTGCCGAGCTACACGAAGTATTTCGAGGCGCAGGACATGCGCCCCGCCTACGAGCGCCATCGCGACGTGCTGAAGCTGATCGGTTCGCCGACGCCCGATCGACGGTGGGTGCTGAAGTACCCCGCGCACATGCGCGAGCTCGATGTGCTGCTCGCCGTCTACCCGGACGCTTGCATCGTGCAGACGCATCGCGATCCCGTGAAGGTGCTGCCTTCGATCTGCTCGCTCGTCACCGGCTGGCGCTCGCTCTACGAAGGCAGCGCCGATGCGAAGGCGATCGGCGCGTGGCAGCTCGAGATGTACGCGTCGATGATCGAGCACGCGATGGACGTTCGTGCGCGCGCGAACCCGGCGCAGTTCTATGACTTCTCGTTCCGCGAACTGATCGCCGATCCGGTCGGCGCGATCGGGCGGATGTACGCGTACTTCGGCTTTGCGCCCTCCGCGGACGGCGAGGCGCGGATGCGGGTGTGGCACGCTGCGCACCCGCAACACAAGCACGGTGGTCACCGCTACACGCTCGATCTCTACGGGCTCGAGGAAGCAGCGATTCGCGAGCGCTTTGCGCGCTACGCGGATCGCTTCGGGGTCGAAGCGGAGCGCGGCGCGTCCTAAGAGCCTGCTGACAAACCGCTCCCGTCGCCGTGCCCGAATCGTCGGGCCGACCTCTTCGTTGCGAAAGCTCGCCGTAACTCTGTTACGGCTGCGCTTCCGCGCCTCGCCGCGAAGCCCTCCGAATCATTGGGCCGTGTTCCGAATCTCCGCGCCCGGCTCGGTCCGACGTATGTCAGCAGCCTGCTGACGCGTCCGTGACTCGCGAACGGGCCCCCACGGCTGCCTCCCGCCGCTCGAGTCGACAACTTTCTTGCCACCAACCCGCCTGGGAATCCACTTCTTTTCAAGGTGGCGCGGAAGATTTGCCGCCCCAATTGGAGATACCCATGCTGAACCACAAGCTCACTGCTGCTCTTGCATTTTCTGTGGCAATTCTCGGTCAATTCGCGCTGGCCCCCAGCGCACACGCGCTGAGCTTCTCGCTCACCGAAGAAGGCTGCACGGGGGGCTGCGGAACGGGCCCGTACGGCACGGTCGAGTTGCTTCAGGGCGTCGACGCGAACACCGTGAACATCACGGTCACGCTGAACGCTCCGAGCAGGTTCGTCTCGACAGGTGGACCGCATCACGCGCTCGCCTTCAGCATTGCCGGCAATCCGGCCGTGACGATCGCGTCGTTGCCGACTGGCTTCGCGGTGGGTCCGGCGCCGGCCAGTGCCAGTCCGTTCGGAAGCTTCGGCTACTCGGTGGACTGCCCCGGCTGCGGTCCCGGCGCGAGCAACGCCAAGCCCGGTCCCCTCACGCTCACGGTCTCGAGTGCCGGTGGGCTGAATCCCGCCGACTTCGTCGGCAACGCCGGGGGTTACTTCTTTGCCGCCGACATCATCGGTCCGAGTGGGAACACCGGAAACGTGGCGGCGCTGATTCCCGAGCCCACGACCGCGCTGCTGCTGACGTCGGGACTCGCCGGCATCGCGGCCGCGAAGCGACGCCGCTCCTAGCCGCAAACCGGAGCACGATTGAAGACGCCCCGGCCGCGCGCGGCTGGGGCGTCGTCGCTTTGGTACCCAGCTAGCGGAACGAGCGCTCGAAGAGCGCATCGACCGCGAGTGCGCCGTTCTCCGACAGGAAGCGCGTGCCGGTGCCACAGAAATGCGGATGGCGGACCACCGGGTCCTTCGCGGGATCGAAGCTTTCGCCGCTCCACTGGAACCAGCCGTCGCGATCCTGATCGAAGACGAAGAGCGGCTTGTTGCAGAGCTTCGCGAACTCGGCGCCCCAGCCGGTGCCGCCCTTCACCGTTTGGTCGGCGAGGATCTTGCCGACCACGTAGATCTCCTGGCCGTGGTTCACCTGGAAGTAGATCGTCTGCAACACACGCTTGAAGAGCGGCGTGTCGGGATAGACGCGGTGCATCAGCTTGGAGACGTACGAGAGGCTGACGTCGCCGTGTTCCAGCTCTTCATGGTTCAACACGCGAATGCCGCGGCGACGCGCGTCGTTGTGCCCTTCGAAGGTGAAGTTCACTTCGTCGATGCCGAAGCGCTCGGCGGCGGCGCCGAATTGAGCTTCGGCGCCATTCGCCGCGCCGCTGTAGAGGATGCAGTCTTCGGCCTTCAATGCGCTTCTCCCGGCTGTTGAAGCGAAACCTAACCGAGACCCGCGACATCCACGAGCTTCACCACGCGCGTCTTCGGATCCGGGTATTCCACCGCGCCGACCCAGCGCAGACACATCGTGCCGCGACGGTGTCCCGCGGTGTCGAGCCAGTTCGCAACGCCGGGGTCGCGCTCCGCGATGACGAGTCGCACCGATCCATCGGGCCGCGGCGCCGCGCCGAAGTGGTTCAGCGCGATCACGTGGTAGCGGTAGTCGAGTGACTCCATCCAGTGATTGTTGAGCTGGAAGTTCCAGTACTCGCAAGCGGGCGGCACGAAGTCGATCAACAGCGCTTCGTCCTCCGCGAGTTCGAAGTAGCCGTGGTAGTAGATGATGTTGGGATCGCCGTGCGCGGCCGCAGCGATCGCCGGATCGAAGCGGGGCAATTCATTCACGCGCTTCGCGAAGCCTTCCGCCCAGTCGGCGAAGATTGATGCGGTTCCCGTCACGTACGCCGCCGCCGCTTGCAAGCCGCGATCGATGAACGCGGGCGTCACCGGCTCGGGCGTGCGCGCGCCGCCGAGTCGCTCGATCGAGAGATCGGCGATCCGCTCGTTCGCGCGATCCTGAAAGGTCTGCCGGACGATCAACGAAGAAGTGTCGGGTTCCATCTTCAGCCAGTTCTTCCCCGGCTGTTCGCTACACGAAAGGATGATCTCGAAGTTGCCGTCGGCGCCGATCTTCATCTCGCGCGCGTCGAGATAACCGGTCTGCCCGCGACGCGCCTTCGATCCGTAGCTGCCCGCATAGGTGCCGAGTCCGAGGTAGTGCACGGTGTTGCGCGTGACGGTGATCTTGTACTCGTGCGCGCCGCTGATCGCTGCGCTCTGGTAGTAGTTGTCCGGATTGTCGGCGCCGATCTTCACCGTCTCATGCGCGGGGCGACGCAACACAGGGAAGAGCGGGTCGGCGAACTCGATGTACGACTCGAGTGCGACGCGCGACAGCCGTGACAAATAGCGGAAGCCTTCGGCGCGATCGAAGGCGTCCATCGGCGATCCTGGTCGGAGCACGATCTCGCCGGCACGCTTCAATGCGTCGCAGTAGTCGTTCCATGCGGTGCCGTCGAGAATGCGCGCTGCGGAGTCTTGGTCGCTCATGGTCGGCCACTATACTCGAGCGCCGCCCACGGAGGACCCATGCCCAACGATCCCGCTATGCATCCCGCGCGCCTCGCATCGCGTCGCTCGATGGACGCCGTGCACGCGAAGGACAAAGACGCGTGGGTCGCGAACTTCGCCGACGACGGCGTCGTCGAGGATCCGATCGGCGCCTCGATCTTCGATCCCGAAGGCAAGGGTCACCGCGGCAAGACGGCGATCGCGGCGTTCTGGGACAAGCTGATCGGCCCGAACCGCGTGTTCTTCGACGTGCGCGAATCGTTCGCCTGCGGCAACGAGTGCGCGAACGTCGGCAGCGTCAACACCGTGTTGCCGAACGGCGCGGTCATGATCGTGAACGGCGTCTTCACGTATCGCGTCGATGCGCACGGGAAGGTTCTGGCGCTGCGCGCGTACTGGGAAATGGCGGGCATGAAATCAGTCGCGCCTTCGAAGTGAGCGAGCGCTTTCCGGTCTCGCTGACCGTTTCCGGTGTGAAGCGCCTCTTCGGCGCCGATCTCTCGCAGCTCATCGATTTCGCAAAGCGCGCCGAGGACGCGGGTGTCGATCAGATCGCGATGACCGATCACCTCGCGATCGGCGCGCACACCGAGCGCTACCCGTACGGCAAGTTCCCGTTCCCGAACGACGAGCCGTGGCCCGAGCCGCTGCTGACGCTCGCCGCAATCGCAGGCGCGACGCAGCGCATCCGCCTCGCGACGGCGGTGCTGATCGCGCCGCTGCGACCTGCGTTGTTGCTGGCGAAGTCGCTCGCGACGCTCGACGCGCTCTCGGGCGGTCGCGTCGATCTCGGCGTCGGCGTCGGTTGGCAGAAGGAAGAGTTCGATGCGTCGGGTGTGCGCTTCGGATCGCGCACTGCCCGAATGATGGATGTGCTGCGCGCCTGCCGCGTTCTCTGGCGCGACGCGCCCGCATCGTTTCACTCCGACACGGTCTCGTTCGACGCGCTCTGGTGTGAGCCTCGGCCCGTGCAGTCCGGCGGCATCCCGATCTGGTTCGGTGTCACGCCGAGCACACGCCACGCGGCGAACATCGTCGAGATCGGGAGTGGCTGGCTGCCGGTCGGCACCGACATCGACGTATTGGCCGACGGCGTTCGCACGCTGCGCGCCGCATTCACGGCGGCGGGTCGCGATCCCGCGACGCTCGGCGTGCGCGCGAACGTGCCGATTGCGATGGGCACCGACGGTCGCGTCGATCTCGACCGCAGCATCGCGGAGGGAATCCCGCGCGTGCGCGAAGCGGGCGCGACGATTGCGGCGTTGCCGATTGCGGCATACGCGCGCCGTGCCGACGAGCTGCCCGGTCTTTTGGCGCGGATCACAGCGCGAACGCGCTGACGTGATCAACTGGCGTTGCGCTTCGCCCAGCCGCGCTCATGCGGCGCGAAGAAGTGTACGCGGAGCTGCATCCGCGCATGCAACCAGATGCCGCCGACGCGCTCGTACTCATCCTCCTCCGCGCCCGCCATCCACATCGGCTGGTTCTCGCGCGACGTGCACGGCGCCAGCAGTTCCCAGCGACCGCGCGCGCGATCTCCGTCGACGCGAATGTCGGCGTTCACGAAGTAGTGTCGCGAGAAATGCAGCGTCGGCGCCGCCATCCGCTCGCGGATCGCATCGCGACCCGTGCAGACGCCGAGTGCGCCGCCATCCCAGACGGCGCCTTCGGTGAAGAGCGCGGCGATCGCGGCGGAGATCGGCGCGAGCTCCGCCGCGGATCGCGGCGCGCCCTTCGCATAGCGCGAGTCCACCAGCTCGGCGTAGTGCGCCTTCAGGCGCCGGATCGCGTCCACCGCTTCGAGCGCTTGCACGCGCGCAGTCAGCGCCGCCAGCTCGTCATGCTCCGCCATCGTCTTCTCCTGCCGTGCTCGCGGCGACGCGCGCGCGAGCCTTTCCATTCGTGGACGCACTACCTAGTCTCTGGCGCGCGCCCCAGAGTATGCGAGGCGCACGCGAGATCGAAGTGGCTCGGACGAGAGTCATCGATCTCGAAACCAATCCCGGGTGTGGTCCCGGGCAACGGATCAGGAGACCCCACTCGTGAAGCGGATTGCGAACTTTGGTGCAGCAGTTCTCGTTCTTTGCCTCGGGCTCGGCGTTGCGGCGCCCGTCGTGCACGCCGAGACGGCAGAGAAGGTGATGGAGAAGGCGACCGACGCCACGCTCGACAAGGTCGAGGGCAAGGTTGTGGACGAGGGCGCCGCGCAGGCGACCGATGCGAAGACGGACGCGGCCGCGGACGCGAAGGCCAAGCTGGAAGCCGAGAAGGCCGCCTCCGAGGCGAGCGGCGCCGACAACAAGTAGTCGCCGCGTTCGAAGATCTCTTCAGCGCCCGCTCGGAGATCCGGGCGGGCGCTGTCGTTTGCGCCTCGGCGGGCGCCCATCTGCGAAGCGCCGCCATTCGCTATAACGACGACCGAACTTACGCGGGGGGAATCTGTCGTGAAACTCGCATCGATCCACTTGGCAGTTGCGCTGGTGCTGCTCTCATTGCCGACGACGAGCGCGGCGCAGCTGACGCTGCTCGGTCGCTTGGCGGCACCGGTCACGGAGGATCAGCTCAGCGCCGGAGCGCAAACCCCGTCGATCTCGCCGGACGGGCGCTACGTCGCGTTCGTGTCGTCGTCGAACAACATGGGCCAGCCGTCCAACGGTTCGACGAACGTCTATCTTTATGATCTCGTCACCGACGAGTACTTGCTCGCCACCGCGGGGATCGGCACCGGCAACAGCAGGGCGCCGTCGGTCAGCCAGAGCGGCCTCTCGCTCGCGTTCGAGTCGGAGGCGAACGACTTGGTGGCTGGCGGTACGTCGGGCGTGGCGGACCTCTTCTACAGCGAAGCCTACGATGCCGGCCAGGGCGCCATCGCCTTCCACACCTACCTCGTGAGCAAGGGGCTCCAGGGAGCGGCGCCGAACAGTGCCTCGGAGGGCGCCTCGATCTCGGGCGATGGCCGCTACGTGGCGTTCCGCTCCTTCGCGTCCAATCTGATCGTCGGCGACACCAATGATGCGCCGGACATCTTCGTCGCCGATGCGTCGAATCTCTTCGCGAATCCGCCGGAGCGCGTCAGCGTGACCAGCGGCGAAGCGCAGATCAGTGGCTACAGCAGCGCGCTCTCGCCGAGCGCCATCTCGACCGACGGCCGCTTCGTCGCATTCGCCGTGAATGAAAACGTGTCGATCGATGGCTCGAGCACGGGCAATCTCGAAGATGTGTTCGTGCGCGATCGCGTGGCCGGCACGACGAACCTGATTACGAAGAGCACGGCAGGCGTCGCCGCGAACTCCTCGTCCGACATGGTCGCGATATCGCCCAGCGGCCGCTTCGTGGTGTTCCGATCGTTCGCGAGCAACCTGGTGGCGAGTTCGTCCGGAAGCCGGATCTATCTGCGCGACCGATCGGCCGGCACCACCACCAACATGCCGCTGCCGCAGAACGCGATGAGTTGCGAAGATCCGCGCGTCTCCAATCGCGGCGATATCGTTGCGCAGTGCAACATGGACAATTCGGTCGCCGCGCAGGCATTCCTGTACCGGCGCGCGGAGGGCGCGCTCTACCAGCTCAGCACTTCGGTGACCGACGGCAATGGCGACGGTTCATCCGGCAACTACAGCGGCATCAACTTCAATGGCGCCTACATGGTCTTCGACTCCGCCGCGACCAACCTCGTCGCTGGCGACACGAACAACACGCTCGACGTATTCGGAGCGGTTCCCGAGCCGGACGCCGCGAGCGCGTGTCTGGTGGCGATCGGCGCGCTCGCGCTGCGCGCCCGCTGGCGAGCGCGCGCCTGACACGTCCCCGTGTTTCATCCATCCCAGCGAAGGAGCCGCGATGACCAGCGAATCGTCCCATCGAGGTACGTGCTTCTGCAAAGCCGTCGAGATCGAAGCGACTGGCGCGCCCGCGGTGATGGCGTTCTGCCATTGCGACTCCTGTCGCACCTGGCTGAGCGCGCCGGTCCATGGCGCGACGCTCTGGCCGATCGCGAAGGTCGTCGTGAAGAAGGGCGCCGATCACCTCGGCACCTTCAAGAAGACGGAAGCCAGCCACCGCCACTTCTGCAAGCTCTGCGGCGGACGCGTGATGGTCACGCATCCCGCCATCGGCATGATCGACGTCTTCTCGGTGGTGCTGCCCGACTCGGCTTTCCAGCCGACGATGCACGTGCACTACGGCGAGAAGGTGCTCGCGATGCGCGACGGACTGCCGAAGTTCAAGGACTTCCCGAAGGATTTCGGGGGATCGGGTGAGATGCTGCCCGAGTAGCGGCCGGGCCTTCGCGTTGGCATGTCGAGCCGTGGCGTCAGTAAGCAACTTCCCACGCGCCAGCCGGCGTGCGCACGAATGCCAGATGCGGTGGATACGCGATCGAGAGCGCCACGGCAGCGCACATCTGTGTGTCGTCACCCTTGATGCGCTCGAAGGTCTCCGGACCGCCTAGATCGTAGAGAGTGCCGCCCTTGCGCTGCACCAGGATCTCCGGGCCTCCCGTCACGGCGAAGTCGAGTTGATCGAAGGCCGGAGCTGCGACGCGGATTCCCGCGGCATACGCCGCATCGAGGCACTTGGCCTTCTTGATCTCCGCGACGTGGATTCCCTCCTTGCCTTCGAGCGCCTTGTAGATCGCCTCGAACTTGGGCTTGAAGGGGCCAGCGCGCGCCGTCACCAACTCTGCGAGCTGATGCTTGTCGGTGTCGCTGAGCGCAGTGATCGGCGGATAGTGGTGCCACGGGAGATCGGTCGCGAAGTCTGCGACGAAGTCGCGCTCGAGCACGACCTTCCCGGTCGCCTTCTTCGCCTCTTTGCCTTCACCGCTCTGGTTGGTGGCCTTGGTGCCGCCGGATGCCGTCTCCTCTTCGGTGCTCTGATCCATCACCGACGCCCACGAGAGTTGCGCTTGGTACGGCGCCTTCTCATCGCTCGGCTCGAACTCGACGCGGATGCTGTTCTTGCCCTTGCGCAGCACGGGCCCCAGCGACTGCGCCGGTACCCACACCGACGGCGCGATCTCGCGCTCGTCGAAGAGCACCGGAACCGTCTCCTTGCGGACTTCTTGATCCGCGATCAGCACATTGTTGATGAACACCTTCGCTTTGCCCGGCACCGTCTGCACCTGATCTTCCTTCACGTCGCCGGTGTAGGGTGTGAACTTGAACTCCACGTTGAGCACCGCCGCGCTGGCGAGCGATGACCACATCAGCACGAGTGCGGCGGCAAGCTTGTGCATGGAAAGGTCTCCTTGGGAATCGAGTTCCGTCTTCCGTCAGCAGCCGTTCAAGCCGACAGCGCGCCCGGCGTAACCAGCTTGCGCGTGTTGTCGCGCATGATCATGCGCACTTCGTCGGCGCTGAAGCCCGCGAGATCTTCGACGAAGCGGATCGGCTCCGCGATTCCCTCGGCGTGCGGCCAGTCGGAGCCCATCAACACCTGCGAGGCGCCGACGGCGTCGGTGAGTTCGCGGATGTCGTCCTCGTAGTACGGCGCGACGAAGCAGTGACGCTTGAATGTTTCGACTGGATCGCCGCCCGCGAACTCCCACGGCATCTGCCCGTAGGACTTCGCGAGTTTCTTCAGCAGCGGCGTCACCCATTCCGAGCCGTTCTCGATGCTGCAGATCCGCGCACGCGGGAAGCGGTGGAAGACGCCGTGGATGATCAGCGCGGCGAAGGTGTCGTAGATGGCGCGGCCGGCTTGCGTGGTCTGGCCGAAGACGTAGCCGCGAAACGCTTCCATGAACGGCGAGCGATTCTCCCAAGCGGCGGCGTAGCGACCGTAACCCGAATCGCCCGCGTGGAACGCGACGGTGATGCCGGCTTCGTTGATGCGCGCCCAGAATGCGTCGAAGTCCGGATCGCCCGGCGAACGGGTGCCGCTGGCGCCCGGCACCGGCGCGCAGCGCAGGTGAACCATCCGTGCGTCATGCGAGAGCGCCCAATCGAGTTCCTTCACCGCGCGATCGACGTCCATCAGCGAGATCATCGGCGGCGCGAAGAGGCGATTCTGGTAGTTGAAGCCCCAGTCCTCGAGCAGCCAGCGGTTGAATGCTTCGAGTGTCGCGTGCGTGATCTCGCCCGAATGGCGCATCGATTCTTCGATGCCGACGCCCTGCGTCGGGAAGAGCAACGCCGCTTCGAGTTGCTGCGCGTCGAGTGTCTCGAGTCGCACGTCGCGATCGCGGTACGCGGGGCGGATCGGCTCGAGCGCGCCGAAGAGCTCGCGCATCTCCTTGCCGTCGGGATTGCGACCACGGAAGTATTCGTCGAGCGAGCCGGGCTTCGCGACGGGATCGAAGGTGGGATTCGGGATGAAGTTGTCGATGCGCCCGCACACGACGAGTCGCTTCTTGCCGTTGACCACCGCCCACTGCACCGCATTGCGACGCATTTTCGGCTCCATGTGCCGGATGAACGCGTCTTCTGCTTCGTAGTAGTGATTGTCCGCGTCGAAGGCGCGAAAGCCGGGCTCAGGCAGCGTGGTCGGCGAAGGCATGACGATTCTCCAGTTCCCGCGTAGCGAGGCGCAGCCGAGCGGCGAGAAATCATGAGTTGACGCGTATCCTAGCGCCACGATGAGTCACTACGAACCCGATCCGAAGTCGCTGCGCACGCACCCAGTTCCGACCTGGTTCGAGGACGCCAAGTTCGGAATCTTCGTGCACTGGAGTTTGTCGTGCATTCCGGCGTGGGCGCCACGCGGCGGATCGCTCGTCGATATCGTGCGCGCCGATCCGCACTCGTTCCAACATTTGTCTCCGTATGCGGAGTGGTACTGGAACGCATTGCGCATTCCGGGCAGCCCGACCGCTGCGCATCACGCAAAGGTCTGGGGCAATGCGCCGTATCAGGCGTTTCGCGAGCCCTTCGATCGCATGCTGCAGAGCTGGGATCCCGCGCCGTGGGCGGAGTTGTTCGCGAAGGCCGGCGCGCAATATGTAGTGGACGTCACCAAACACCACGACGGCTTCTGCCTGTGGCCGACGGCGGTGCGCAATCCGCACGAGCGCGATTGGGCGGCGACACGCGATGTCGTCGGCGATCTCGCCTCCGCCGTGCGCGCGCGTGGCATGCGCTTCGGTGTGTACTACTCGGGTGGCCTCGATTGGACCTTCGAGCCGCGCTCGATGCGCGGCATCGCCGACGCGAGCGCCGCCGTACCGCTCGACCCCGCGTACGAACGCTACTGCGATGCGCAATACCGCGAGCTGATCGAGCGCTATCAGCCGAGCGTGCTGTGGAACGACATCTCGTATCCACCGCACGACCGTGCGCTGTGGCGCCTCTTCGCCGACTACTACGACGCGATCCCGGACGGTGTCGTGAACGATCGCTTCATTCCGTCGCCGCGCTGGCTGGTGAAGGCGCTGCGCTTCCCGCCCGCGGCCTCGCTCTTCGATGCGCTCGCCGCGCGCGTGGTGCGACGGCCCGACTTCACGCTGGTGCCGCCGCGTCCGCCGCACTTCGATTTCCGCACGCCCGAGTACGCGAGCTTCCCGGACGCGCAGCCGACCAAGTGGGAGGCGACACGCGGCATCGCGCACTCGTTCGGCATGAACGACAACGAGGACGAAGCGAACCTGCTCGATCCGGGCGAGCTGGTGCGGAGCTTCGTCGATACGGTTTCGAAGAACGGCAATCTGCTGCTCAACGTCGGTCCGACGCGCGACGGTGTGATCCATCCGCGCGAAGCGTCGCGTCTCGAAGCGCTCGGCGCGTGGCTCGCTGTGAACGGTGACGCGATCTATGCAACGCGCCCGTGGCGGCGCGCCGAAGGCGCGACGCGCGAAGGCATCGGCGTTCGCTTCACCGCGAAAGGCAGCACCACATACGCGATCCTGCTCGCGACGCCGCAGCCGGGCGAGTTGCGGCTGCGCGACTTCGCGGCGCGTACCGACACCGTGAAGCTGCTCGGGCATGGCTCGCTAGCCGCGCGACAGGAAGGCAACGACCTCGTCGTCGCGTGGCCGCACGACATCGCCACGGCGCCAGCCTACACACTCGCGTTGAACGAGGCGCGCTGAGCGAAGTCGCGCTGTCTAGTTGTGTCGCCGCGATCGACGCGTCGCGAGCAAGAGCAGCGGGGCCAACACCAGCGGAACTTCGGCGCCGAGGCCACAGGCGGGTAATGTCCCTTCGGTCGTCTGATACGGGTTGTGGCAATCCGGATCTGCCGGGCCGAACGCAACCCCGTGGTTCGCCGCGGCACCGCCATCGAAGTCGATCGCGCCATCCGCGTCGTCGTCGGTTCCGTCCTGACAGGCAGGCGTCTCCTGCGATGAAGACCAGTTCTTGCAGCCAGGATCCGCGGGAAAGTCGATGAGACCGTCCGCGTCGTTGTCGAGCCCGTCGTAACAGGCGCCCGCCAACGCAGGGAGGATTAGAACAAAGGCCTCCTGAAACCCGAGTTCCGGCGTGGCCCGGCCCACGATCACGCGGCCGTCGTCCGAGACGCTCTCGGGCCAGATGAGTTCCCAGAAGGGGGCGACCAGGCCGATCGAGTTGAGATGACCGAGTTCTGGCAAGAGATCTCGCAGCAAACGGATGCCGCTCTCGGCCGTCCAGATCCATCCGTCGCCGCTCGAGTTGTAGGTGTTGCCGTAGCCGACGATGAAACGTCCATCCGCGGATACGGCGGTGACGTAACCCCAACCACGGTAGAGAGTGCCTCGCGGGTCACTCAGCGGAATGAAGCCTTCCTGTTCCGTCCACCGAAAAGGCGTGGCGTGACCCGAATCGGGTAGATCGAAGTCACCGACGATGGTGCGCCCATCTCCCGAGATCGCGCGTACGTTTGTGGAGCCGACACTTCCCGGTACTCGTCCAAGGCGACGAATTCCGTCTTCTGGCGTCCAGATCCACGCCTCGTTCGGGAAGCCGCAGCATCTCGCGCTGCTACCCGCAGCGACTCGGCCGTCTCGAGAGATCCCAACCGCGTCGATCGACCCCATTCCGCGCAGGTCACCGAAGCCGAAGAAGCCCACGCCCTCCTGCCAGAGCCACCAGTTTCCAACGACGATACGACCGTCGGCCGAAGCGCCCGTCGGCCGCGAGAACCCGGCGCCTTCCATTGGCGGCGGCTCACCGGGGTTCGAGAGCAGCGTCACGCCCTCCGCTTCGGTCCAACGAAAAGGCCTGCCTGTTTCGTCGCCCCAGAAGATGCTTCCGTCCGGAGAGCCCACGGTCACGCCTTCCCCAAACCAGTTCTCGGAGAAGATCGACTGCCATCCGGTTTCCCGCGTCCAGCGGAAGGACTCCCCGGAGCTGGTAGACCCTCCGACGACCTTGCCATCGCCGGAGACGGTCCGCGCGGCGGTCCACTCGTGAGGAGTCGGGCTCGCGATCACGATCACCTCTGCGTGCGCCGTGGCCGAGCAGACGACACACGCCACGAAAGCAGCCAGCAACTCGCGCATCTCCACTCCTCCACCTGGATCTAGCGTCATTCGACCGAACCTTCGCCGCGCTGGAGGAACGAAGTCGATCGCGACGAGCCGGTGCGCAACTTCATCGACACCGATTGGAAGCACGGCGACTCGTTGCTCGATGCCGGTCCGACGCGTCTAACGCGCGGGCTTCGGATCGCTCGCAACGTCGAAGTCGAAGCCCAACGTGCGGAGCAGCGCTTCCGGTGGCGCCTCCAACACAAAGTGGCGTGCGGCGACGACGTCGAGTCGCAGGTGCGCGAGGCCGCTGCGCTGCAGTCCATCGCGCAATGGCTCGGCCAGGCGCGCGTCACCGATCAGTGCAACGGGGCGGCGTTCGCGGAACGCGCGATCTACCGCCAGAGAGATCTCGGGCAGCCGATCGCGCGGATGAATCCAGCGCGCGTCGATCTCACCACCGCTCTCGAAGATGAGATTCCACTGGTACATCGGGTCGAGGACGAAGACGTCGGCGATGCCGCGCTCGTGCAGGTGGTCGAGCAGCGCGTCGGTCGCGGCGGCTTCGCTGACGATGTCGTCGCCGGGCACTACGGCGAACGAGACGTCGCGATCGGCCCATGCGGCTGCGGCGCCGATCGCGCAGAGCGCCGCGATGGCGCAACGAACGCCCAACTTCCCGGCGTCGCTCGCCGCCCACCGCGCAGCGATCATTCCGGCGAGGTATGCGAGCGGCGCGACGATCGGCAGCAAGTAGCGATACGCGAATGTGTCGGGGCGGATCCAGAGCACGATGAAGAGCGTCGCGAGTACGCCCACGGCGGTCGCGCGGAGCGCGTCGGTCCACCTGTCGCGGGTGCGCGACGCGAGTGCGTAGCCGACAGCGAACACGAGCACGGCGGCGAGCACGCGGCCCGCGAATGCGGCGGCGAGCGGCGGCGTCCCCGCCTCGGTGTAGAAGAAGACGCCCGACAGCGCCGTCGCGACGTGGGCGGGAAGCGCGACGACGGAAGCGAGCGCCGGCATACCGAAGAGTTGCGGTTCCCACGCGACGACCGTGCCGCGACTGAGCAGCGCCAGCGGCCCGCTGATCACTCCCGCGCCGAGCAGCAGCGCGGTCCAGACGCGCAGCGGTGTGACGAACACGAGGAACGGGAGAACCGGCAACACGAAAAGCGGTTGGCCGTAGAAGCCGATGGCGAGACAGACGCCGAGGCCGAACGCCGCTCCGAACGAAGCGTCGCCCGGCGCTTCGGAACGACGGCGATCGACGAAGCCTGCGAGAATCCACAGCGCGAGCTGCGAGACGACGAACGCCGTCACGTAACCGCCGCGCGCCTTCATCGACCAACCGAACCAGGCCGGCTGCGTCGCGAGCACGAGACCCGTGACGAGCTCGGCCGTTGCGCCCGCGAGCCGGAGCGATGCGCGCACCGCGAAGATTCCGCCCAGCGACCAGAGCGCGAAGAGCGTCGTCTTGATCACGATGGGCGCTTCGCCAAAGAGTCGAAAGGCCGCCGCGAGCGGGGCGACTTCGAAGAGCGCGAGTCCGTAGCGCTGGCCGTAGAAGAAGACGGGGAAGGTCTTCCCGTCGAGCAGGTCGCGCGCCATCAATCCGACGATCGCCTCGTCGCCGTCGAGCGCGAGATGACCGCCGAGCAGGTGCGGGAGCCGGAAGAGCAACGCCGTCGCGACGAATAACAGCGAGAGCGTGGTGGCATTCACGATCCGCTCACTCTCAACCGCGCTAGAGCACCGACTCCGCGAAGAGTCGCAGCGTCGCCGGGTCGCGCGCGGTCACCATCAGCGTCGTCACGGGACTCTTCTTCCACGCGGCGAGGCGCTCGCGAATGCGCGCGGGCGGGCCGAGGAGCGCGGTCTCGTCGGCCATCTCGTCGGGCACCGCAGCAAACGCTTCCTGGCGTCGGCCTGCGAGGAAGAGTTCCTGCACCTTGTCGGCTTCGGCGCCCCAACCGAGTCGCCGTGCGAGATCGAGGTGGAAGTTCTTGTCCTTCGCGCCCATGCCGCCCAAGTAGAAGCCGAGCGACATCTTCACGAAGTTGATCGCAGCCTGGACGTCGTCGTTGACGATCGTCGTGACGGTACACGCCACTTCGAAGCCGGGCTTCGCCTTCGCCAGCGCGTCGTCGTAGATCTGGGTGCGATACGGCGAGAAGAAAAGCGGAAGCCAGCCGTCCGCGATCTCGATGGTCTGCGCGACGTTCTTCGGTCCCTCGGCGCCGATGTACACCGGGATCGTGTCGCGCAGTGGCTTGTTGATCAGCTTCAGTGGCTTGCCGAGTCCAGCGCCGCCCTGGAGCGGGAGTTGGTACTGCTTGCCGTCGAACGCAGCCGGCTCCTCGCGCTTGATCATCATGCGAAAGAGTTCGAGCCACTCGCGCGTGCGCTCGAGCGGGCGCGGGAACGGCTGCCCGTACCAACCCTCGACGACTTGCGGTCCCGAGACGCCGATGCCGAGGATCAAGCGACCGCCCGACAGGTGATCGATCGTCATCGCGGTCATCGCGGCACAGGCCGGTGTACGCGCCGAGAGCTGCATCACCGCGGTGCCGAGCTTGATGCGCGACGTGCGCGAGCCGAGCCAGCAGAGCGGGGAGAAGCAATCGGAGCCGTAGGCCTCGGCGGTCCACACCGAATCGAAGCCGAGGCGTTCGGCCTCGAGCACGAGGTCGATGGGATCTTCGGGGCCTTGGGTCCAGTAGCCGAGCTGCAGTCCGAGTTTCATCGCGCGAGTTCCTCCTGCCGCACGGTAACGCGGCGTTCTTCGTCGTGCGCGATGCTGCGCGCGCGGCCGCCTCGCTTCGCAGCGAGCAGGCGATCGTCGGCGCGCGCGAGCAGCGAGTCGGGCGTGATCGCCGCGGCGTCGTCGGGATACGCCGCGATGCCGGCGCTGAATCCGATCGCGAGCGTGCGCCCATCGCCGAGTTCGAGCGCGCTCTCGCCGATCGCGGTGCGCAGCGCTTCGATGCGCGCCAGCGCATTGTCGCGCGTGGTCTCGGGGAAGAGCACGACGAATTCCTCGCCGCCGTAGCGGGCCACGACATCGGTGCGGCGTACGCCTGCAGCGAGCCGATCGGCGATCGCGCGCAACACGCGGTCTCCGGTCGGATGGCCGTGCTGATCGTTCACCTCCTTGAAGTGATCGATGTCGAGAATCGCGAGCGCGATCGGATGCTGGTAGCGCTTGGATCGCTCGAACTCGAGTTGCAGCGCGCGATCGAAGTGACCGCGGTTGTAGAGCCCCGTCAGCCGATCGCGCGCGCCGAGATGCAACAAGCGTTGCGCGCGATGCACGAGATTCAGCGCGAGCAGCACCGTGACGCCGAGCAGGATCAGTCGCGTCACCTGGTCGATGGCGGAATAGGCGCCGGCGTCGGCGAAGTGGACCGGGTCATGGAGATCGAAGCGAATGGCGGAGTACGCCCACAGCGCCGCGTACTGAAGCCACGCGAGCACGCCGACGCTCAGGCAGATGCGCGCGTCGTATCGCAGGCTGGTGGCGGTGATCGCGAGGAAGTACATCTCGAAGGTGACCTTCGAGTTCAGCGCGAGTATCGGTGTGCCCACGATCAGGAACGTCACGAGCGCGGTCGTGACGAGCGAGACATCGAGGGCGCTCGACACGAAGCCGATCCACGGTCGCCACTGGCCGCGTCGCAGCATCCACCAGATGGTGACGGCTGCGACGCGCCGCAACGGCGGTGACGACGAAGCCCCAGTAGTTGATCGCGTCGTACGGTTCGAAGATCAGCTTCAGCGTCGGCGAGATCAGCAGCAGCGCCATCGCGCCGAGTCGCACGCGCGAGACGAGCCCTTCGCCCTCTACGCCCGCGGCGGCGAGCGCCGAATCGGGTTGCGCCCACAGCCATGCGAACGGTGCGTCGGTGGACGCGGGAACTTCATCGGCCATCGAGTGGATGCGCTCGCACGCTGGCAGCATACCGGCACGCATCGCCACGTCTGCGGCAGCCGAAGAAAATCAGCGCTGCGTGCGGCGATCCTTGGCGCGGAGAGCAAGCAACATCGCGAATGCACCGAGTCCCGCGGCGAGCGCGTCGGGCTCCGGCACCGTCATCCACCAGCGCGCGAGGTCGCGCAGCGCAGCGGGTTCGTTCTGCGGGATCGGACCGCCGAACACGTCGGTGGTGTTCACGCCGTGGCAATTCGTGCAGGTGCGAATCTCGCCCGCCTGGAAGGTGAGCCAGTAGCGCTCGCGCACGGCGGCGGCGCCGTTCGTCTCGGTGGTCTGCCACGTGAGTGCGCGACCGGCGGGAACGAATGCGGCCATCGATCCGTCGATGCCGAGTTTGACTGCGCCGCTCGGCGCGCCTTCGAGGCGCGGATTCATCGCGTCATCGATCGGTCGCGCGAGCACGCGGCGGCCCGGAATGTTCTGGAAGCCGCGCAGTTGTTGGCCTTCGAAGAGTTGCAGATAGCCGAGCTG
The DNA here is from genome assembly GCA_031396445.1 of Deltaproteobacteria bacterium. GTDB lineage: Bacteria > Myxococcota_A > UBA9160 > UBA9160 > PR03 > PR03. Next base: position 28,882 of record JANNKU010000101.1, read on the forward strand.
CTTCGGCGTGCTGCCCGGCGCCTTCGTCTGGTGATCGCTCCACGCGATCTTCAAGTTGAAATCCTGCTCGCGATCGGCGCGCACCGTCACGTCGCGACTGGTGATCAGCGCGAGATCGTTCGCCACCAGATAGGCGCGCAGCGCGTCGATGCCGTCCTGACCCCCGAGTTCTTCAGCGAGCACGTTCTGCTCGATCGCCGGCAGCGGCTCGCTCGCATCGGGCGGCGCCGTATGCGGCCGCACTTCGATCGGCTGCAACTCCCAGAGCGGGCCGGAGTAGTTGACGGTCCGGTAGGCATCGTTGTCGAAGTAGGAAACGGTCTCGACGATCGGAGTTTCGATCAGCCGCTCGCCATCGACGCGGTAGCCGCCGGCGCCCGGCACCAGCCGCTCGATCGCGAAGTCGTAGCGACTGCTCTGTGTGTAGGGCTGCGGATACGGCGGGTTCGACACCGTCGGGCGATCGGCGAAAACGCTCGCGCTATGCGACGCCCACAGCGATCCGTCCGTCAACACGACCGGATCGCGGAACATGCCGATGTGTCCCGCCGCGGGCTGCTCGCCTTCGCCGGCGTAGGAGCCGGTCGCCGGATGCGTCACGTACGCGACCGCAATCGAATCGGGATTCGCGCCCGGCGGCGCCGCGATCGACACGATCTGCCCCGCGCCGCGCGTGCCGAACTCCGGACAGCGGATGCCGTAGTAGGTGCCGGGATGTGTCGGGTCCTCCGCGATGTGCAGGAAGATGTCCACCTCGTCCTCGACGCCGCTGTACTCGAGGTATGTCCGCGAAGGTCCGATGTAGCCCGCGAGTTCGTGGCGGCCGAGATGGTCGAGAATCTCGAGGCCCGTGCCGTCCTGTTCCATCATCCACGGAAAGAAATGATTGAAGGTGTGGCCGGTCTCGGTCGCTTGGATGTCGTCCCACACCGGATCGAGTGGGTTCCCGTAGCGCTCCCGTTGCTCGGGGAAGACTTCGTCGCCCGGCGCGATCGTGTGATGGGTGTCGCTGCTCTCGTTCGAATAGGTGCGCGCACCGTAGTTCAGCGCCTCGCCGGCGATCAGCGCGAAGATGTCCGAGTCGCCCTGCTGATCGCGCTGCAAGTGATCCCAGCGCGTAAATATGACGCGGCCGAAAGTGTCGATGAACGGCGAGAACACGCCCGACGGCGCGTGATCGAGGATGTGGAGATCGGAGCCGTCCGCCTGCATCGACCACAACCCACTGACGGTCGGCGCCGTCTCGTACTCATCGAGCTGCGGATAGAGACGGCGATCGCCGTTGCGCGGCCGGTCGCTGGTGAAGAGGATCCGCCCGTCCGACGCGTAGATCGGCGTGACGTTGTTCGTGTCGAGCGGTTGCGCGAGCTTGCGGATCTGCACGCTCTGGCCGACGCCGAATCCGGTCACCTCGAAGATCTGGAAGTAGGCGGGATCGTCGCCATTCTGCGTCGTTCCGCCCGTGACCATCGAGAAGAGCGCCTTGGCTCCCGTCCAGTGCGGATACGGATCGCGCACGGCGATTTCGTTGCCAGCCGTCGTGCCGTAGCCGGCAGCGGCCGTCAGATTGCGCACGACACCGCCGGGGTAGCGGATCCACAGATCGCCACCGCGCGGCGCGCTGTTGGTGCTGCCGCGATGCGTGCCGAAGGTGGACATCAGGTTGGCGAAGTCCTGCCCGAACGGCGTCTGCGTCACGAACAAGATCGAATACGGCGTCAGCACGGCTGCGGATCCCGCAAGTGGTGAGAGCAGCAGCGAGACGAAGGCAATCAGCGCCGAGACGGTGTGTCGCAACTTGGAGTCTCCCCGATCGAGCCGCATGAAGATCTCCGTCGTCAACGGCGGAACGAACGCCATCGTTGAGATCGAGCGCGGATCTTTCGCGATGCGTTGCACTCTCGTTGCGCGCAAGGCGCGACAAGTGCGCGCTCGCTGCGGCTCGGCTGCACGCGCGCGTGGCTATGCGAAGATCGACGGAAGCGACAGCAGGTGCGATCGTGCGCGCTCCAGTCAGGGGGCGCGCGCACGCAATGAAGCGATTGTTGGTGACGGGCGGCTCGGGATTTCTCGGCGCAGAAATCGTGCATGTCGCGGACGCCATTCCGGTGGACGTCGCGGCGACGCATCACGCATCCGCTCAGCCGGGCAGCGGCATCGAGTGGGTCTTCCTCGATCTTCGCGATCCCGCGTCGGTCGCTGCGATCGTCGAACGAACGCGACCCGACGCGATCCTCAACACCGCATACGCCGCAACCGGCGACGCCCGCATCGCGCTCGCGGACGGCGCCTTCGAGCTCGCCACCGCAACCGCAGCGCGCGGGATTCGCCTCGTACACGTCTCGACAGACGTGGTCTTCGACGGCGCGCTCGCGCCAGGCCAATTGTACGGCGAAAGCGATGCGCCGAATCCCGTGCACGACTACGGCCGCGCGAAGTACGCCGCCGAACGAGCCATCGCTGCCGCCGATCCGTCTGCAGCGATCGTGCGCACCTCGTTGATCTACACCGGCGACGCATTTCCGCGTGTTGCGCTGAGCAAGCACGAGCAGGTCGTGCTCGATGCGGCGAGCCCAGCGCCGGCGGGGCGCTTCGTGTTCTTCACCGACGAGTGGCGCAATCCAGTGCAGGTGAGCGATCTCGCGCGCGCGCTGCTCGAAGTCGCGGGCGTTGGCGCCGCTGGCGGCGCGGCCGCCTCGCTCTGCGGGTCGCTGCACGTCGCGGGCTCCGACGTCGTCACGCGCTTCGAGTTCGCGCAGCGCATCGCGATTGCGCACGGATCCGACGCGGCGCAACTGCTCGGCGAGCAGAGCCCCATCACCGGAGCGCCGCGCCCGCGCAATTGCGCGCTCGATCTGACGCGCGCACGCGCCGTGCTGACGACGCCACTGCGCGGTGTCCGCGCAGTGCTGGCTTCCGCGCTGCCGCGCCTCGGCTAGACCGACGCGCGCCGCGCGAGCACGCCGCGTGCGAAAGCGTCGATGCGATCCACGAGGAGATCGGCGGCGCGCCTCGGCAGATTTCCGTATCTGTGGCCGAGGCCCGCTTCGAAGAACACGTCGGTGCTTCCACCCTTGGCGCGATACGCAGATGCAAATGCAGTGCTCAGTGAGCAGCGATCAGTCGAGCGCGGATCTGGTTCAGCCGCGCTCCCGCGCGGCGAAAACCAGCGCCAGCGCGATTGCCGCCGGCAGCGCCTGGATGAATAGGATGGCGGGCTTCGCGGTGTAAGCGCCGAAGACGCCCGCGATCACGACGCAGACCAGGAAGAAGACCTGGATGCCGAATGCGCCGCGCCGCGCGACGAGTCCCCATACTAGGCCCGCCGCGAGGAAGCCGTTGTAGAGACCTTGGTTGGCAGCAAGCACCGCGCTCGACGTCGCGACCTCGGCGCTCATCCCGAACGCCTTCATTCCGAACGGCGTGTTCCAAAGGAACATCTCGAGAATCAGGAACCAGACGTGGATGATCGCGACCAGCGCGACCATCCCCTTCGCGAGCGACGTCATGCGCTTCCCCTCTCGCCGAAGCGCGGTTCGCGCTTTTCGAGCAGCGCGCGGATTCCCTCGCGCGCATCGTCGCTGCGCATCGTTGCGGCCTGCACCAGCGCTTCGGCACGCGCGGCGCTGCGGGGATCCCAGCCGGCGCCGTCGTAGAGCGAGCGCTTCATCAAGCGCACCGCTTCGGGCGCGCAGGCGGCGACCGCGCGCGCGCGACGCATCGATGCGTCGAGCACGGCGTCCGGCGCGACGGCTTCGTGCGCGAGCCCCATCGCCGCCGCTTCTGCGCCCGTGACGAGTCGTCCGGTGAAGAGCAGATCTGCGGCGGTCGGCACGCCGACGATGCGCGGCAACAGATGCGAGATCGCCATGCCGGAATGGAAACCGAGCTTCGCGAAGTTGGCGCCGTACTTTGCATCGCGATTGGCGACACGCAGGTCGCAAACCAGCGCGAGACCAAAGCCGCCGCCGACCGCGTGGCCGTTCATCGCGGCGATCGTCGGCATCGGCAGATCGAAGACTTCGAGGAACGGCTCGTAGGTGCGGAACAAACGCTCATAGTCTGGCTCGCTTTGCTCGCCCCGTGCCCGTTCGCCGATCTCGCTGCGCTCGATCTCGGGGTGCTCCGCAAGTGGCGTTGCGTTGCGGAAATCAGCGCCGGCACAAAAGCTGGCACCGCGACCGGTGATCACCACGCAGCGAAGTGCGCGATCGGCGGCGGCGCGTGCGACGGCTTCGCGAAACCCCGCCATGACGTCGGGTGTCATGCTGTTGCGATTCTCGGGGCGGTTGAGCGTGATCGTCGCAATCGAGTCCGCGACTTCGTAGAGCACGGGGGTCGGATCCATGATTTCGAGTGGTAGCATGCCGACCCTGTCCTTCGCGGAGGTTCCCCCCAATGCGCCTCGGACGTCTCGCATGCATTCTCGTTGCGCTGACCCTCACTTCGGCCACGTCACGCGCCGACGAAACCTGCCAGTCTCCGTATCTACCGAAGCTCGTCGGACAGGAAGATTTCGTCTACGTCTGGACGCTCGGTGTCGATGGGCTCGGTGACGGCTCGGACAAACTCGTCACGCTCGGCGCGAATCCGAAGCGCGCGGACTACGGGAAGGTTGTGTCGTCGGTGTCGGTGGGCGGTCGCCATGAAGCGCATCACGGCGGCTTCACCGACGATCGCCGCCAACTCTGGATGGGCGGACTCGACGACTCGTTGATCTTCGTCTTCGACGTCGCGACCGATCCCGCGCATCCGAAGCTGGTGCGGACACTCTCCGACTTCGTCGCGAAGAGCGGCGGCGTGGTCGGTCCGCACACGTTTTACGCACTTCCTGGGCGGATGCTGATCGCCGCGCTCTCGAACGCGACCGACGGCGGCGGCAAGACCGCGCTGGTCGAGTACAGCACGCAAGGTGAGTACGTGCGCACGATCTGGATGCCGGAAGGCGCCGAGTATGGCTACGACGTGCGCGTGAATGCGGACTTGAACCGGATGCTCACGTCGTCGTTCACCGGCAAGAACAACTACATGCGCCCGCTCGGCGAGTTGATGAAAGACGCCGAGGCGATGAAACATTTCGGCAACACGATGGTGGTCTGGGACTACCACACGCGGAAGCCGCTCCAGACGCTCGCCGTGCCGGGCGCGCCGCTCGAGATCCGCTGGGCGCTGCAGCCGCGTCACCATTATGCGTTCACCGCGACGGCGCTGACCGGAAAGCTCTGGGGCGTCTTCAAGCAGGACGATGGAACCTTCGCGGCGGAGGACCTCGGCCCGATCGGCGATCCGAAGAGTCCGCCGCTGCCAGTGGACATGAGCCTCTCCGCCGATGACCGCTTCCTCTTCATCGCGAGCTTCATGGACGGAACGGTGCGCGTCTTCGACGTCTCGGATCCGCACAAACCGGTGCTCGCGCACGAACAGGTGATCGGCAAGCAGCTCAACATGGTGTCGGAATCGTGGGACGGAAAGCGCGTCTACTTCTCGTCGTCGCTGCTCGCGAACTGGGACAAGAGCGGCGCGGACGACGAGCAGTTCGTGCGGGCCTTCGATTGGAACGGCAAGACGCTGACGAAGCGCTTCGAAGTCGACTTCAACGACGCAAAACTCGGTCGCCCGCACATCATGAACTTCGGGTCCGAGGATTTCTATCGCGGCAAGGTCGCGGCGACGGATGCAGCACAGCTCGCGAGGGGCGAGTGACGCGCGCCATCGCGTTACTCGCGCTGCTCGCGTTCGTCGCGGCGTTCGCAGCGCCCGTGTTTGCGCACGAAGAGGCGAAGCGCGCCCGCGTGCCGGCGTTCGCGCTTCCCGAGCCGGGCTCGTACGAACTGCCTGCCATCGCACACGTCGCCGACTTCACGCTACAGGACGAGACGGGCGCGCCTGCGCCGCTCCTCGATCTCGCGCCCGATCAGGTGGCGATCGTGTCGTTCATCTATACGCGCTGCAGCGACGGTCGCGGTTGTCCCGCTGCACTCGCCGTGCTGCAACGCCTCGATCGTGCGATCGCCGCCGATGCCACGCTCGCCGCGCGCGTTCGGATCGCGACCGTGAGCTTTGATCCCGCGCACGACACGCCTGCCGAGATGGCGCTCTTGCGGCGCGCGATGGTGCCGCGTTCGCAGTGGCGCTTCCTCACCGCCGTCTCGCCGGCCGCGATTGCACCCGTGCTCTCCGCTTTCGGTCAGGATGCGTTGCCACTGGTCGGCGACGGCGCGCAAGCGCTCGGCCTCTATCGCCACGTGTTGAAGGTGTTCCTGGTCGATGCGCAGGGCGCCGTGCGCAACGTCTACAGCTCCGGCTTCCTCTCTCCCGAGCTTTTGCTGGTGGACGCGCGCACAGTGCTACAGAGCGTGAGTCCCAAGCTGGCTGGCGCCGCGGCGCGCTGAGTTCGCATCGTCGGAGGTTTCCTCGCCATGTCTGCCGTCGCCGCATTCGACCCGATCGAAACGCTGCTCACCGCCGCGCGGCCCGTCCTTTTCGGGTCCGTCACCTGCGAGTCGGTGGGTCGCTCGGAGCGACACATCGAAGCGTCCACGCCGAAGGAACCGCTGCGCGAAGCGGTGAGCCGCATGTGGTGGCGCAAGGTCGGCGCGATGCCGGTGCTCGAAGACGGGCGCCTCGTCGGTGCGCTCGCCGAGGACGATCTGCTGCATGTGCTCGCGAATCGGCTGCGTGAGCGGGCCGACGCGGTCGCTGCCGCCGGCGCCGATCTGGTGATCTGGGATTCGATCCTCGACGGCATGACGGTGCAGGATGCGATGACGCCGATCGCCGACCTCGCCGCGGTGCAGGCGGGCACGTCGCTGCTGGTCGCGCTCGAAGCGAGCTTCGGACCCACCAAGACGCGCCGCCGCAAGAGCTACCTCTTCGCGCTCGACGCACAGGGCGCGCCGCTGCGCGTGATCTCGTTCCGCGACATCGCGCGCCATCTGGTGCGCCTCTACGACAGCGAGACGCCCGCTTCCGCGTTCGCGACGCCGGCGCTACACGCCGAAGCGCAGCGTCTCGCGTGGCCGGTGCTCGATCTCTCGCTCGGCTCGCTGCTGCATCACGAGCGGCTCGGATCGCAACCGCTCTCGCTCAGCGCCGATGCCGGCGCGTCTGAAACGATCGAGCGTATGGTGGACAAGGCGCTCGGCTACGCGATCGTCGCGGCGAAGGGCGGTGAGCTGCGCGGCATCTGCACGCGTCGCGATCTGCTGCGCGCACTGAAGAATCCCTTCGTGCGCCTCGAAGCGCTGCGCGCGGCGCGTCTGATGACCGAGCCGGTGAAGACCGTCTCCGAGATCGACACGCTCTGCGGCCTCTTCAAGATGATGGCGATCGACGGCTTCCGGCACATGCCGCTGGTGGACGACGACGATTGCGTTTCGCGCGTGATCTCGATGTGGCAGGGCATCGGCATGCTCGCGCATACCCGGCCCGAGACGCATTGATGCGTGACGGAACCGGCGCAGCGATCGCGCTCGAGACGCTGAAGCGCGAGGTGTGCCGCGCGGTCGATGCGCGCGAGGAGCTCCTCGTTGCCGTCGCACGGGAGATTCACGCGCACCCGGAGCTGGCGTTCGAGGAACACCGTGCGGCGGCGCTGCTGGTGACGACGTTGCGCGACGCGGGTCTCGCGGTCGAATCGGGTTGCTACGGGGTGGCGACGGCGTTCGAGTCGCGCAGTGGCGATGCCGGTCCCACCGTCGCGCTGCTCGCCGAGTACGACGCGCTGCCGGGCATCGGCCACGCGTGCGGGCACAATCTGATCGCCACCGCCGCGGCCGGCGCGGGGCTCGCGCTCGCGGCGCTCGGCGCGCGCGTTCCGGGTCGCGTGCGCGTGCTCGGCACACCCGCGGAGGAATCCGGCTGCGGCAAGGAAGTGCTCGCGCGTGCCGGCGCCTTCGAAGACGTCGATGCGGCGTTGATGATCCACCCGGCGGGCGTCGATCTCGTGACGATGCCGACGCTCGCACTCGCCGAAGTGGATGTGCGCTACCGCGGTGTCGCGTCGCACGCGTCGGGCATGCCGGAGCGCGGCGTGAATGCGCTCGATGCGCTGGTCACCGCGTACCAGTCGATCGCACAACTGCGTCAGCACATCCGCCCGACCGAGCGCGTGCACGGCATCTTCACCGAAGCGGGCGACGCGCCGAACATCGTGCCCGAGCGCGCGGCCGGTCGTTTCTATGTGCGCGCGCGCGACGCCGCGGAGCTGGCGCCGCTGAAGCTCCGCATCGAGGGCTGCTTTCGCGCTGGCGCCGAGGCGACGGGCGCGCGAGTCGAGATCGAGTGGCGCGAGCCCGACTACCTGGAGCTGCGCACGAACTGGCCGCTGGCCGAGGCGTACCGCGTGAATGCGGAGTCGCTCGGTCGCACCTTCTTCCCGTACGACAAGCTGCCGACCTCCGCGATGGGCACCACCGACATGGGCAACGTCTCGCACCGCGTGCCCGCGATCCACCCGATGATCGCGGCCGCGCCGATCCATTGCTCGATCCACAACGCCGAGTTCGCGGAGCACGCCGGCTCGCCGCTCGGCGAGAAGGCTGCGCTCGATGGCGCGAAGGCGCTGGCGATGACCGCGCTCGACTTCCTGACCGACGCCGAATTGCGACGCGCGGTGCGCGAGGGCTTTGAGGCGAGTCGCGGCGCGTGAGCGACTTCGTCGCGCTCGATCACGTACTCACCGGCGTGCGCGATCTCGACGCGGCGGCGGCCGACTACGCGATGCTGCTCGGCCGCGCGCCGTCGTGGCGTGGCGAACATCCAGGCATGGGCACGGCGAACGCGCTCTTCCGGCTCGAGAACACGTATCTCGAGCTGCTCGCGCCGCAGGGCGAGGGCGCGTTCGGTGCAACGCTGCGCGCGCGACTGGAAGATCGGGGCGAAGGCCCGATCGGCTTCGCGCTGCGCACCGACGATGCTGATGAGCTCGCGATCGCGCTGCGCGAGCGCGGGATCGCTGCGAGCGATCCCGTCGCGGGCGAAGGCCGCGATGCGAAGACCGGCGCCGTGCGTCGCTGGAAGAACGTGATGATCCCCGGCGAGGCAGCGACGCGCGGGATTCTCGTCTTCGGCATCGAGCACCTGTCGCCGCTGGACGCGCTGCCGCTCGTCACACCGGATAGCGTTGCCGACGCCGCCATATCCGGCATCGACCACGTCGTCGTTCGCACCGAAGCGCCCGACGCCGCGATCCGCTTCTACCGCGACCAACTCGGCCTGCGCCTCGCGCTCGACAAAAGCTTCGAGCAATGGGGCGCGCGCCTACTCTTCTTCCGCGTCGGCGGCGTCACCGTCGAAATCGCAGCACCGCTCCCGGTGGTCGCAACACGCTCGGCCGACGACTCGTTCTGGGGCATCTCGTGGCGAACGCCCGACATCGCCGCCACCCACGCGCGCCTCACCGCCGCCGGCTTCGACGTCTCCGAACTCCGCACCGGCCGCCGCCCCAACACCCAAGTGTTCACGGTCCGCTCCCAAACCCACGGCGTAGCAACGCTCGTGATCGGCTGAGAGTGGTGAGAAAGGGGACGGTCCTCGTGTTGACGGGCAGCTGAGAAAGGGGACACGCTTGAACCCGTGTGTGTCCCTCGAGTCAACAGCCAG
>JANNKU010000007.1:0-75261 GCA_031396445.1 Deltaproteobacteria bacterium
GCCACCGTGCGCCCGGTGTCGGTGGCGCGCCCTCGCGGCAGCGCCGCGCGGGGCGAGGTGGATAGCGACGGCCTCCTGGCCGAGGTCGTGGCGCGCGCGGTGGAGGCGCTCGGCTGGGCGGAGATCAACGCCGCGCACATCGAGCGTCTCGCCGCCGGGATTGCGGTACCGATGGTCGAGCTGCCGTACATCTTCAACGAGGAGTTCGGTCCCGAGGAGGTCTGCCGGCTCGGGCGCGCGCTCGCCGACCAGCTCGAGGACGCGCCGAAGCCGGTACGGACGCGTGCCACGCGAACCAACCCGGATGGCAGGAAGTCTTGATGGCCGCCCGGACGAACGTCGACGTCGCCGAGCTGATTCGCGGCCATCGGATCGTCGTCTGCGCCGGCTCGGGCGGCGTCGGCAAGACGACGACCGCGGCCACCATCGCGCTCTGGGGAGCGCTGCAGGGGCGCAGCGCGATCGTGTTGACGATCGACCCGGCGCGCCGCCTCGCCGATGCGCTGGGCATCGCCGAACTCGGCAACCAGCCGACCGATCTCCCGCGCGATCGACTCACCGCGCTGGGCGTACCGCCGGCGGGACGGCTCGCCGCGCTGATGCTCGACATGAAGCGCACCTTCGATGATCTGGTCACGCGCTTCACCGATTCCGAGGCGGCGCGCGAGCGCATCCTCGGCAACCGGATCTACCAGCACGTGTCGGATGCGCTCGCGGGCAGCGCGGAGTACTCGGCGATGGAGAAAGTGTTCGAGCTCTCCGAGCGGAGCGATTTCGATCTGATCGTCGTCGACACGCCGCCCTCGCAGCACGCGCTCGACTTCCTCGAAGCGCCGCGACGACTCGTCGAGTTCCTCGACAGTCGGCTCGTGCAGGTGCTGCTGCATCCGGCTTTCGCTGCCGGCCGCTTCGGCGTTCGGATCTTCCAGCGCGGCAGCGAGCGCGTGCTGCGTTTGATCGAGCGCGTGTCGGGCGTCGCGTTCCTGGAGGACATCTCGGAGTTCCTGCTCGCGTTCGAGGGGATGTCCGAGGGTTTCCGAGAGCGCGCGCGCGAGGTGCAGGCCCGTCTGACCGGACCCGATGCGGCGTTCGTGCTCGTGGCGTCGCCAGCCGCGCAGTCGACGCGCCACGCGCTAGGCATGCTCGCGCGACTCACGGCCGCCGGTGTGCCGCTCGCGGGCATTGTGGTGAATCGCGTGCACACCTGGCCGGGTGGCGGACCGACACCAGACCGCGTTCCCAGCGCCGATCGCGAATCCGAAGCGCAAAGCGCACTCGCGGCCGCGTTGGCGATCTCCGAGGAAGCCGCGTTTCCCTCCGACGAAGCCGCGCGCGCTGCGTTGGCTGCCGCCGATGGCTACGCTGCGATAGCGCGTGCGGACACGGAGTCGATCGCAGAACTCTCCGCACGCGTCGCGAGTGGGGGCGGCTTCGTGCGGCGCGTACCCGAGCTCGAGGGCGACGTACACGACCTCGAGGGTCTCGCGCGCATCGCAGATCTGGTATTCGAGGATCTGCCGAACGGACGCCAGAACGGAGAGAAGCGATGAAAGATCGAGACGACGAGCGCGGAACGCGGAACGCTCCGCCGCTGCGCAGCGCGGACGAGGCGATCGCGCGCGCGCGCCAACACGGATTTGCGGCACTCGCGGAAGGCGCGCTCGCGATGCGCGCGCTCGTCGATGCCGCGTCACTCGCCGCAACCGGCGCACCCTCCGATGCGCACGCCGCCATCGCAGGCGCGAGCACGTGGCTCGACCAGATCGCGGAACAGCTGCAAGCGGGCGCCGGGCGAAGCGGAGCGCCCTGGCTCGATGCGGTGACGCGTGTTCTGGACGACGAGATCGAGCGCTGGGAGACGCGGGGTCGCGAGGATCCCGAGGCGCGCGCCGTGCTGCGCGCGTTTCTCGGCGTGCGCGAAATCCTCTGGGAGTTCGGCCTCCGGCCGAGCCGCAACGAGCGACGCGAGCCCGAAGCGCGCGAGGCGGAGCGAGACACGGACGTGCGCCGCACCGCATCGACGCGCGAAGAGTCACCGCTCGACTCGCGGCGTACACTCGTTCCGCACTCTTCCCCGCGCGTGCCACCGGTCCGGATCGAGCGCGTCCCCGTGAAGGGCTGACCCGCCACGGCCGTTTCGTTAGATTGCGTGCCCCCTTTCGCAATCGAGGAACACGTCGCCGTGGAACCTTCGCACCATTCGCAAGCCGGCGTGACCCTGATCAAGCGCTACGCGAACCGCAAGCTCTACAACACCGCAACGAGCCGCTACATCACGCTGAAGGGCATCGCCGAGCTGATCGAAGTCGGCGACGAAGTTCGAGTGATCGACAACGAGACGGGTGAGGACATCACCTCCGTCACGCTGTCGCAGATCCTGGTAGACACCGAACGGATCAACCGGCGCGTCCCAGGGACTGTTCTCTCCGATCTGATCCAGCGCAGTGGTGACGTGCTCTACAGCGCGTTGAAGCGCCGCGTCGGCGACGCATCCGAAGGCTTCGAAGAATTGCAGCGCAACATGAAGAAGTTGTTGTCGCCGCGCGAACTCGCCGCGGCACGGCGTCCCGATTGGATCGCGCTGTCATCGCCGGACATCGACCGCCTCGTGCAGCGCGCGCTCGAGCGCGTGCTGCGCGCACTCGACCTGCCGCGTCGCTCGGATCTCGAGGCGCTCGAGCAGCGTCTCGATCGCGTGCTCGAAGAACTCGGCGCGCACCCGCACCCGAATGCGAAGTCGCCCGCGCCCGAGCGTCCTGCGCCGGTCGCCGATGCGTTCGAGCCGAGCGAGCACTAGCTCTCAGCGCCAGACGGACGAGCGTTCGCGAACGCCCGCCTCCACCATCGACTGGATCTGCGAGCGCAGCTCCTCGGTCATCCGCCACACCAGGATCTCGTCGTCGGCAGCCGCCGCGCCGAGCTCCGCGGTCTCGATCGGGGCGCCGAACGCAATCGACCATTTCGTCGGGAGCGGCACGATTCCGAGCGGCCCGAGGGCCGGGAACGTGGGCGTGACCGGGATGAAGGGAAGCCCGAGCGCGCGGGCGGCCGTCTCCAGCTTGAAGAGCACCGGGTGCGCCTCTTCCGCTCCGACCACCGCGACCGGTACCAGCGGCACACCGAGCGCGAGCGCCGTGCGCACGACGCCACCGCGGCCGAAGCGCTGCACGCGATAGCGCTGGCGAAAGACTTTCGTCGCGCCCTTCGCGCCTTCCGGAAATGCGATCACCGAGCGCCCGCTGTCCAGCAATCGCTCGGCGTTCTCGCGACACGCGCGGACGCCGCCGTGACGGGAGATCCACGGCTGCGCAAATGGCAGAGTCGCGAGCCAGTCGGCGACCAGGAATCGCGCGCGCGGCGCAGCGGGTTGGTGTCGCTCGAGCGCGCTCACGATCATCAGCCCGTCCCAGGGCAGAAGTCCCGAGTGATTCGCGACGAAGAGGCTCGGCCTGCCGCGCGGCACTTCGCTCGCGCCCGACACCGAGACGCGCCACCAACGCTCATAGAGCAGATCGAGCCACGGCCGTGCGCTCGCGATCGCGTCGGCGTCCATGCCGAAGTCATCGATGTCGGCCGAGAGATCGCGCATTCCCGCGGTCGCGAAGCGCCGTCGCAGCGATTCGTAGAGCGCCATCCAGTCGACGCCATCCGATTGCGCGGGCAGGAATCGCGCGCCGAGTCGATCGCGCAGCGCTTCGAGCGCGTCGCTCAACACGGGTGCGTGACCCGGTGCTGCACCCGGCGCGCCGAGATCGCCGTCCTGCTCACTCACGCGCGTGTTCTCCCCATTCGATGCGCAGCGTCTGATTCACGACTCTACCGCTACCGATACTGCCGCAGTCGACGCGACGACATGAACGAGATCCACGATTCGCGCGACGTGTAGGCCGGCTCGCCGAATGCCGCGTAGCCACGCGCGCCGTCGGCCACCCACGTCCAGCGCAAATAGTCGTAGAACGCGGCCGGCGGATCGCCGGTCGTGGCACGCGCCGCCAGGTCGCGGAGGCGATAGAGGATTGGCGCTGGCAGCGGTGCGCTCGTGACACCGGAGAGTCGCAGCATCGTCGAGAGCGGCATCGGATCGGGCGCAACGACGTTGTAGACGCCGGGGTGGGCGTCCAACACGGCCTGCTCGAACGCATCGAGGCAGTCTTCCTCGTGCAGGAACTGGAGCAGCGGGTCGTAGCCGAGCAGTGTCGGCACGATGGGCCGCGCGAAGTGACGCACCACGCGGTCGAAGTAGGTCGGTCCCATCAACCACGCGCAGCGCAGCACCGTCACCTGCGCATGTGGGTGACGTCGCGCCCAATCTGCCAGCAACGCTTCCACCTGTACACGATTCTGCACACAGTGCGCTTGGGGATGCCCGTGTAGCGGGTGAGACTCGGTGAGGTAGTGCGGGTTGTCTGCGCGCGGCCCGTAGAGCATCGTGCTCGACGCGACGACGAGGCGCGGCACTTTCGCAGCCGAGCATGCGTGCAAGAGTTGCAGCGTGCCGACCGTCTCGAGTTCGTGATCGGTCTCGATGTCCGGCGTGGGATCGCGGCGAAATGCCGCGTGGAGTACGGCCTCGACGCGCTCGCGGGCGAAGATCTCGGCGAGCCGCGTGTGTGCGGCGGGATCGGTGAGATCAACGCGCTCGAACGCGATCTTGCGTTCCAGACGTTGCGGCCTGCGCAGGTCGATTCCAACGACACGCAGTCGCGGCGCACGCGTGGCGAGTCTTTCGGCGATGCGCTGACCAATGAACGTGCGCAGACCGGTGACGACCACAGTCGCAGGCGCGTTCAAGAGCGATCCCTCCCGCATCGCGATCCAGCGACGCCGCTGATCGTCAGATACCATGCGCGTTGATGAGCGCCACCCGCCGCGTCGCGATCGTCGAAGACCGGCGCTTCACCGAGCATCGAAATCCCAAAGGTCATCCCGAGAGCCCGGAGCGACTCGCCGCCGTCGGGCGTGCGATTGCAGAGCGTCGCGACCAGCTCACCGCCATCGACGCACGGCCCGCGGACGAAGCCGAGTTGATCGTCGTTCATCCCGCCGATCATCTGCGACAAATCGCCGCCGCGGTGCGCATGGCGCCGATGCGACTCGACCCGGATACCTATGTATCGCGCGCGAGCTATGACGTCGCGCTCCTCGCTGCAGGCGCGACGATCGACGCCGCGCGCGCCGTCTCGCAGGGGCGCGCCGACGCTGCGTTCGCCGCCGTTCGCCCGCCAGGCCATCACGCTGAAGCGAGTCGCGCGATGGGATTCTGCCTCTTCAACAACATCGCGATCGCCGCGGAGGCGCTGCGTCGCGATGGAGTCGAGCGGCTCTTGATCCTCGATTGGGACGTTCATCATGGCAACGGTACGCAACACTTCTTCGAAGCTGATCGCGACCTGCTGTATTTCTCGACGCATCAGTTCCCGTTCTATCCCGGCTCTGGCGACTTCGTCGAAGCGGGGCGCGGCGATGGCGTTGGCTCGACGGTGAACGTTCCCCTCCCACCCGGTTGCGGTGACGCGGACTACGTCGGCGTGCTGCGGCGGCTCCTGGTACCCGTCGCACTTGCGTTTCGCCCTGAACTCATTTTGGTGTCATGCGGATTTGATGCGCATCGCGATGATCCGCTCGCGTCGATGGAGCTCAGCCGCGCGGGCTTCGCGGAGATGACGCGCACGGTGCGAGCGCTCGCCGAATCGGTCTGCGGCGGTCGCGTGGTGTTCGTGCTCGAAGGTGGCTACGCGCCGAGCGGCCTCTACGAAGGCACTTCGGCGGTGCTGGATGCTTTGCTCGATCCCGCCGCGACCGTTCTCGCAAAGGCGCCCGAGGCGCCGCTCGGCAGCACGCTCGCGCAGCTGATTCGCCAGGTCGCGACGGTTCACGGCGCTCGCTACGCGGACCTCGGCGCGGCCTGATCCGCTTCGCGCACTTCCCGCGCCGTCATATCGTGTTTCGCCGTGTGCCGATCCACAAGATTTGGCGCGATAGGCGAAACATCAGCGAAAGCCATGATTTGATTGATTTTTTCGCTTGCAGTCGCGTGGGATCGAGAGTTATAAGAGTGGCGTTTCGTGGGATTAAGTGGGATTGAGTGGTTGTTCAGACACTGGGCCCACGTCGCCACTCAAGCGCTTCGAGGCCCCCGATGTTCCGAGGCCGGTACATGCACACGATCGACGCAAAGGGTCGCGTGAGTCTCCCGGCGGAGTTGCGAGTGGAACTACAACGGCGAAGTGACAACGCTCCGTTCCTCTCCAACATGCCGGACCATCTGGCGCTCTACCCGCACGAAGACTGGCTCGCCTACGAGAAGAGCCTGTTCTCGACGGATCCGTTCCTGCCCGAGGCGCAGGACCTGCAGCTCTTCATGCTATCGGGCGCTTCGCTTTGCGCAGCCGACGGCCAGGGTCGCATTCTGATTCCGCCTGCGCTTCGCGAACACGCGCACCTCGACAAGGACGTCGTGATCGCCGGCGCCGGCACGCATATCAAGATCTGGGACCGCGCGCGCTTCGACGAGGTCATCGCGCGCACGCAAGGCAACTTCCGGGAGCTTCAAACGGTCGTCTCGAACGCCGCGCGAGCCCCGAAGCAAGGAATTTAGGGGGAGAGGTTCGACACGCTGGGGGGATCGGAGACAGCAATGTCTCCGATCGAGAGGGGGTGTTCTCGGAGCCCCAACATGGAATGCGGGGAGAAAAGGGGGGTTCGAACCGCATTCTCAGGGGCTCCGAGGCACCCCTTTTTTCTAGGCGGCGGATGCCGTCGAGAAGGCAGCTGGAGACTTCGCAAATGGCCGGATCCTTCCACCACCGGCCCGTTCTACTCTGCGAAAGCCTCGACGGGCTCGCGCTCCGACCGGGCCACCACGTGGTGGATGGGACGGTTGGAGGCGGTGGTCACGCCGAGGCGATTCTCCGGCTGATCGGTCCCACCGGCATTCTGCTTGGACTCGATGTCGATGAGGAGGCGCTCGCGGCCACGGCTGCGCGGCTCGCTCCTTTCGGCGACGGGGTCCGCCTCGAACAGGCGTCGTTTCGCGAGCTCCGGAGCGTGCTCCAAAGGCTCGGATGGACGCGACTCGATGCGGTGTTGCTCGATCTCGGCGTCTCCTCCCGACAGCTCGATGCCCCAGAACGGGGCTTTCGTTTCTCCGAGGAAACGGCGGACGTGACGCCGCTCGACATGCGCATGGACCAACGCCTTCCTGCCACCGCCGCCGACTTGTTGTCGAGCGCCAGCGCGGCGGAGATCGAACGTTGGCTGCGCGAGTACGGCGAGCTGCCCGGCGCACATCGTCTGGCACGTGCGATCGACGAGACGCGACGCGATGCCCCGCTCCGCACCGTGCGCGATCTGCTGCGCGTCATCGAACACGCGCGGGTCGGCGGCGGTCGTCGTCACCATCCTGCGACGTTGGTCTTTCAGGCGTTGCGAATCGCCGTGAACGACGAACTCGGCGCGCTCGCCGATGTGATCGACGCCGCGATTGATTCGCTGACACCCGGCGGCCGACTCGTCGTACTCGCCTATCACTCGTTGGAAGACCGGCTCGTCAAGCAACGCCTGCGCGCCGAAGCGCGTGGTTGCGTCTGCCCGCCGCGTCAGCCCGTCTGCACCTGCGGCCGAATGCCGCGCGTGCGCATCGTCACGCCGCGCGCCGTGCAAGCCGGAGCCGAGGAGTTGCGCGAGAACCCGCGCGCCCGCTCGGTGCGACTGCGCGTCGCCGAACGATTGCCGGAGGCAGCTTGATGGACATCCAAAATACGCGTGGTGGAGAATTGCGATCGCGCGCCGCCGCTCCGTCGCGACAGACGCGAGCGCGACTCGGTCCGTTGACGCGCCGTCGCCGGCTGCGCAACGTGCCGCCGATCGCCACCGGCCAGGATCTGCTGGCTCCCGAACCGCGCCGCGAGCGCCGCTCCGTCCCGCGCAGCGCATGGATCGCGATCGCTGCGGCGGGTCTCACCGCGGCGCTGGTGTTGGTGCAGCTCCGCACCGAGTCGATCGATCTGCGCTACCGCCACGCAACTGCGCTCAAGACCGAACAGCAGCTCCTCGAACAGCAGCGACGACTCACCGTCGAGCAGCGCCAGCTATTGCATCCCGTGCGACTCGCCGAGCTCGGTCGGTCGCTCGGTCTCGCGCGACCCGAATGGGTGCGCGAGCTGACGCAGCCGGCTTCCGCGCCGGCAGGTGGACCTCCGTGAGAGCCGCCGACCTGCGACCGCTGCGTGTGCGGCTGCGCATCGCCGAGGCTGTGGTGCTCGCTGCTCTTCTCGCGCTCACGGTGCGAGCGGCACATTTGACACTGCTCGGTGCGCGCGGCGAGAAGCGTGGCGAGAGTCAGCTCGTTACATCGATCACGCTCCCGCCCGAACGTGGCCGTATCCTCGACCGCCAGGGCAACGAACTCGCGCTCACCGTCGCGGTACCCGCGGTGTATGGCGTACCGCCCGAAGTGAAGGATCGCGCAGCGACGGTGGCCACGCTGGCGCGCATCCTCGGCACCGATGCAAAGCGCGCGCAGGAGCGGCTCTCGCAACGTCGCTCATTCGTGTATATCGAGCGCTGGGTTGATGCCAAGCGCGTCGAGGAATTGATGGCGCTGGAGCTGCCCGGAATCGGGGTCGTCGAGGAGCCGCGTCGGGCTTATCCATTCGGCGCACTCGGCGCGAGCCTCGTCGGCTTCTCGAACATGGACGGCACAGGCGTGCGCGGCGTCGAGCAGAAGGAGAACAAGTGGCTGCTCGGACAGCCGCGCCGTGTGGAGGTCGAGCGCGACGCGCGGGGTCGACTGCTGCTCGGGCCCGGACTCGATCGCAACGTGACCGTCGGCGGCGACGTCGCACTCACGATCGACATTGCGATGCAGGCCGAGACCGAGCAGGCGCTCGCCGACGGCATCGCGGCGGCGCACGCGCGCGGTGGCTTCGCGGTGGC
Organism: Deltaproteobacteria bacterium; assembly: GCA_031396445.1. GTDB lineage: Bacteria > Myxococcota_A > UBA9160 > UBA9160 > PR03 > PR03. The sequence goes on from JANNKU010000007.1 coordinate 8,938, forward strand.
GATCGATCCGCGCAGCGGTGAGGTGCTCGCGCTCGCCGAACAGCCGCGCTTCGACCCGAACGACTTCCGCCACCTCTCCTTCCCTGATACCCGCGCACGTACCTTCACCGACGCCGTCGAGCCGGGCTCCACGTTCAAGACCTTCTTGATCGCCGCGGCGGTCGATGCGGGCGTCGTGCATCCCACCGATGTTTTCGACTTGCGCGGCGGCATCTATGTCCCGGGCAAGCAGATCAAAGATCTCCACCCGCGCCCTTCACTCGATGTTGCGGGCATCCTGCGCCGCTCGAGCAACGTGGGCGCGGTGAAGATCGGGCAGAAGCTCGGGGCGCAGGCGCTCTACGAATCACTGCGGCGTTTCGGCTTCGGCGAAAAGTCGGGCAGCGGTTTCCCGGACGAGTCGAGCGGACTCCTCCGCAGCTACAAGCGCTGGCGCCCGGTCGATGCTGCGACGGTCGCGTTCGGCCAGGGTGTGAGCGTCACCGCGCTGCAGCTCGCGGCGGCGACGGCCGCGCTCGGCAACGACGGCGTCTGGCGACGGCCGCAGATCGTGCGCGGTCAACGCCGCCCGAACGGAGAGTGGGAGTTGGCGCCGCCGGCCGAAGCGCGTCGCGCGGTGTCAACCGAAACTGCCGCAGCGATGCGCGTGATGATGGAAGGCGTCGTCTCCGGCGAAGGCGGAACCGGCAAGCGCGCGCAGCTCCGTGGTGTACGTGTCGGTGGCAAGACCGGCACGGCGCAAAAGCTCGAAGGAGGCCGCTACGCCAACGACAAGTACATCGCGTGGTTCATCGGCCTTGCGCCGCTCGATGCGCCGCGGGTAGCGATCGCGGTCGGCATCGATGAGCCCCGCGGTGTGCACACCGGTGGCGCCGTCGCGGCGCCCGTCTTCGCGCGCGTGGCCGGCGCGCTGCTGACCCAGCTCGGCATCCCGACCGAACCGCTGCTCGCGCCCGCATCGACCACGCAGACTGCCTCCGCTGCACCGACCGCGAAGCCGAAGGCAGCTCCGCAACACGATCCGGGCGAGACGGATGCATTGACACTCGCGAGCGATCATGCGCTCGACGACGCGCTCGCCTCTGAAGCTGGGCACCTGCTCGTTCCAGATCTGTACGGACTGACCGTGGCCGAGGTGAAGCGCGTCGTGTCGCGCGCGCCCGTCGAGCTCGAAATCTTCGGCCGGGGTCGCGCGGTGAAGCAAGAACCCGATCCCGGCACTGTCCTCTCCGATGGACGCACACGACTGCGCGTGAGCTTCGCCGAGCCCGGAGGCGAGGGCTGATGCGCCTGGCCGCGCTGCTCGCGGGCTTGCCGCCCGAACGAAGCGCTCTGCGCATCGAGGGCGATCACGCGGACGATACGCCGATTCGTGGCATCGCGATCGATTCCCGCGCCGTCGTACCCGGCGACCTCTTCGTCGCGCTGCGCGGCTCGCAGGTAGACGGCCACGAGCATCTGCAGCAGGCAATCGATCTCGGCGCGGCTGCCGTCGTCGTCGAGCGCATCCCGGCCGGAATCGAGTTGCGCGGGCGCCCCGCCGTCGCCGTACGCGACGCGCGACGGAGTCTCGCTCCGCTCGCTGCGCTCTTCTTTGGCCACCCATCCGAAGAGCTGTCGCTGATCGGCGTCACCGGAACGAATGGCAAGACCAGTACGACGTATCTGCTCGAGTCGATCCTCAAAGCGGCCGGGCGCAACACCGGTCTGATCGGCACGGTCGAAGTGCGCTACGCCGGCGAGCATCTGCGCTCGGTGAACACGACGCCCGAGAGCCTCGAACTCCAGCGCCTGCTGCGCGCGATGCGAACGCACGGCATCGACGCCGTCGCGATGGAAGTCTCGTCGCACGCGCTCGCGATCGGTCGCACCGACGGCTGTCGCTTCGAGGCAGCCGCGTTCACCAACGTCACGCAGGACCACCTCGACTTCCACGAGACGATGGAGGCCTACCGCATCGCGAAGATGCGGCTGTTCCGCGAGCTCCTGCGACCGGGCGCTGCCGCGGTGGTGAATCTCGATGATCCCGCGGCGGCGGAATTCCTCACCGCCGCTCGCGATGGCGGCGGCCGACCGATTTGTGTGGCGCGCAAGCCCGGGCCGGGCGTCGATGTGGCGGCACTCGAAACACACGTCGATCTCGGCGGCACGCGCGTGCGCCTGCGACTGCCTTCGGGCCCCCTCGAGCTCGCACTGCCGCTGCTCGGCGACTTCAACGTCGAGAACCTGCTCGTGGCCGTGGGCGTTGCGGTCGGTCTCGAGATTCCCGCGTCCGCGATCGCAGCCGGCGTCGAGACCTGCCCGCAGGTGCCAGGCCGGGTCGAGCGCGTCGATGCAGGCCTCCCCGAGACGCCGACCGTCCTCGTCGACTACGCCCACACGCCGGATGCCGTCGACAAACTACTGCGTACGGTGCGCCCGATGGCACGCGGGCGCCTGATCACCGTCTTCGGCTGCGGCGGCGATCGCGATCGCACCAAGCGCGCGCCGATGGCCGAAGCCGTCGCGCGTTGGAGTGATCGCGCGATCGCCACCAGCGACAATCCGCGCAGCGAAGATCCGCAGGCGATTCTCGCCGACGTCGAACTCGGCCTGCGCCGGCTGCGCCGCGTCGAGCCCGACGGTCTCGATGACGCCGACGCATCCTTCGCGTGTCTGGTCGATCGGCGGGCGGCGATTCAGCTCGCGCTCGCGATTGCTCGTGGAACCGACACCGTGGTGATTGCCGGCAAGGGCCACGAGGACTACCAGATCGTCGGTCGCGAGCGACTTCCGTTCGACGACCGCGTCGAGGCGCGTCGCGCGCTCGCAGGAAAGGTGCAGACCCGATGATCAGGAGGAGTTCGCGTTGAGCGCTCGCTTCGGCATCGAGGATGTCGTCCGCTGGAGTGCCGGCACACTGCTCGCGGGCAACGCCGAGCGCGAGTGCCGCGGTGTCAGCATCGATTCGCGACGCGTCGAACCCGGCTCGCTCTTCATCGCGATCCGCGGTCCGAACCACGACGCCCACGCGTTCCTGCAAAGCGCGGCGGATGCCGGCGCTGCCTGTCTGCTCGTCGAGGCAGGCGTCGCGATTCCCGACGCGGTGCGTGCCCGCTGCGCGATCGTCGCTGTCGATGACACGACCCACGCACTCGGGCTGCTGGCGGCGGGTCATCGAGCGACCTTCAGCGGACCGGTCGTCGCGATCACGGGCAGCAATGGCAAGACCACCACCAAAGAGATGTGCGCGGCGATTCTCGCGGTGCGTGCGCCGTGCCTGAAGACCGAGGGCAATCTCAACAATCACTATGGACTTCCGCTCACGTTGTTGCGGCGCGATGAATCGCAGCGCGCTGCGGTGATCGAGATCGGCATGAATCACGCTGGCGAGACGGCGCCGCTCGCGGCGATTGCGAGGCCGACCGTTGGACTGATCACCAACATCGGAACCGCGCACATCGAAAACCTGGGCTCGCAGGACGCGATCGCGCGGGAGAAGGGAGCGCTCTTCGAGGCGCTCGGCGAGGACGCCGTCGCGATTGCGAACTTCGACGACCCGCGTGTGGTCGCGCAGCTCGCGCGCACCAAGGCACGCGCGGTCACCTTCGGTCGCGAGAACGGCGCCGACGTGCGCGCTGAACACGTCGTTGCACTCGGCGAGCGCGGTTGCGCGTTCGAGCTGATCGCGCCGGCGGGACGCGCATCGGTGCGCGTCGCCGGCATCGGCCAGATCCCCGTGCTGAATGCGCTGGCCGCCGCCTGCGCGGCGCTCGCGGCGGGCGCGACACTCGATGACGTCGGCGCCGGCCTCGAAGACTACAAGCCTCCGAGCGGCCGCCTGGAACCAGTGGCACTGCCCCGCAACGTAATCCTGTTGAACGACACCTACAACGCCAACCCGCAGTCGATGGAAGTCGCGCTGCGCTCGCTTGCGGAGTTGAAGGGTTCGAGTCGCGGTCTTGCGGTGCTCGGCGACATGGGCGAACTCGGCGAAACGGCGCGCGATGCACACCGCGAAGCCGGTCGCCTCGCCGCCGAACTCGGCATCGACTTCGTGTTCGCGCTCGGGGAGCACGCAGGCGAAGTCGTAGCGGGCGCCGTCGCCGGCGGTCTTGCGCGCGAACGCGCGATCGCAGGCAGCGATCATGACGATCTCGCGAGTCGAGTGCGCGCCGTATTGCGCGGCAGCGACTGGGTGCTGGTGAAGGGCTCGCGTTCCATGAAGATGGAGCTCGTCGTGCAGGCGCTCTCCCAGAACGGGTCGGCGTCCGCCACCGAGGCGGGTCACTAGATGCTCTACCACCTGCTCTATGCGATGTCCGCCGACATTCCCGGTTTGAGAGTGGTCCGCTACGTCACCTTCCGCACCGCGGCGGCGTCGCTCACGGCGCTCTTCATCGCGTTTCTCGTCGGCCCGACACTGATTCGCGCACTCGCCCGACTGCGCGCCGGGCAACCGATCCGACAAATCGGTCCCGCGCACCAGGCGAAGGCCGGCACGCCGACGATGGGCGGCCTGCTGATCCTGCTCTCGCTGCTGATCTCGGTGTTGCTCTGGGCGAATCTCGAGAATCGTCTGGTGTGGATCGTCGTCGGCGTGACGGTGCTCTACGGCCTGCTCGGCTTCATCGACGACTACCAGAAGGTGACGAAGAAGCGAAACGAAGCCGGCCTCAGCGCACGCGCGAAACTCGCCGCACAACTGCTGATCGCGCTCGCCGTAGCGCTCGCGATCTATACCGATCCATCGTTCGACGCCCAACTCGCGGTGCCGTTCTTCAAGGACTTCACGCCGAATCTCGGCGTCTTCTACGTGCCGCTCGCGGTGGTGATGATCGCGGGCTTCAGCAACGGCGTGAACCTGACCGACGGCCTCGACGGCCTCGCGATCGGTCCGGTGATGATCGCGGCCGGCACCTTCCTGTTGCTCTCCTATTCGTCGGGCAACGCGAAGATCGCGGACTACCTCGCGATCAAGTTCGTCGCGGGCAGCGACCAGCTGCCGATCTTCTGCGGCGCGCTGCTCGGCGGCGGCCTCGCGTTTCTGTGGTTCAACGCGTATCCCGCCAAGCTCTTCATGGGTGATGTCGGATCGCTAGCGCTCGGCGGCGCGCTAGGCACGATCGCGGTACTGATCCGGCAGGAGATCCTGTTGATCGTCGTCGGCGGCGTCTTCGTGATCGAGACGCTCTCGGTCGCGATCCAGGTCGGCTGGTTCAAGGTGACCGGCAAACGCGTGTTCCTGATGGCGCCGATCCACCACCATTTCGAGAAACTCGGCTGGCACGAGCAGACGATCGTGATCCGCTTCTGGATCATCTCGGCGATCCTCGGGCTGATCGCCCTCTCCTCGTTGAAGCTGCGCTGATGGAAGACCTGACCGGGCGGCGCGTGCTGGTGCTCGGTCTCGGCCGCTCCGGTTGCAGCGCGGCCGCGTTTCTTGCTGCGCGTGGGGCCGATGTCGTTGCAGCCGATGAGCGTGCACCCGAGTTGATCGACGGACTCGATGCGCTGCGTGGGCACGTCGCGCTTCGTCTCGGCGAGCCGTTCCCGGATCCCGCCGCGTTCGATCTGGTGGTGCCGAGCCCGGGCGTGCCGGCGGCGCGCTTCGCATCAGCGCGGCGCGCACTCGGCGACGTCGAGATCGCGTTCCGCTCGCTCTCGGTTCCGGTGATCGCGATCACCGGCACGAACGGCAAGACCACCACCACCGAATTGTGTGCCCGCATGCTGGTGGCCGCCGGGCTGCGCGCCGAGGCGGCCGGCAACATCGGACGCCCCGCCCTCGAGCTGGTGGGACGCCCGCTCGACGTCGCGGTACTCGAGGTTTCATCGTTCCAGCTCGAAGCCGTCGATGCATTCCGACCGCGCGCCGCGGTGATCCTGAACGTCACGCCCGATCATCTCGACCGGCACGGCGACTTTGCGGGCTACGTCGCGGCGAAAGCGCGCATCGTCGCGCGACAGCAAGGTGACGATGTCGCGATTGCCTGCGCCGACGACGACGCGGCGCGCGGCATCGCGGAGCAGAGCGGTGGACGCGCGTGGTTCTTCTCATCGCGCAGAGCGGTCGAGCGCGGCGCATTCTGGGATTCCGGCTGTGCGGTGCTGCGCGACGGCGCGGAGACGCAGCGCATCGCGCTCGATGCGCTCGCAAGCCAGGAGTCGCCGCCGCCGGTGGAGGACGTGCTCGCCGCGCTGCTCGCGTGCCGAGCCGTTGGCGCCGACGTGGCGAAAGCGGCGACAGCGCTGCTCGGCTTCACGCCGCCGCCGCATCGACGCGAAGTCGTCGCCCGCTTCGGTGGCGTCGCGTTCGTCAACGACTCGAAGGCGACGAATCCAGACGCGGCGCGGCTCGCACTCGAGTCACTCGCCGGACCTGCGGTGTGGATCGCGGGCGGCCGCAACAAGGGCGTCGACCTGCGCCCGCTCGTCGATCTCGCGGTGACACGCGCGCGTGCCGCGGTGCTGATCGGTGAAGCCGCCGACGCGATCGAAGCCGCCATCGCAGGACGGCTGCCAGTGCGCCGCGCGCAGAGTATCGAGGACGCCGTCGCGATCGCCGGCGAAGTGGCGCGCGCGGGAGACGTGGTGCTGCTCTCGCCCGCATGCGCGAGCTTCGACCAGTTCCGCAACTACGAAGATCGCGGCGAGCGCTTCGGCGCTGCCGTGCACGCCTGGATCGCAGCGCGAGGAGGAAACGCGTGACGACTGAGACTGCCGGCCGAGTGCCGCCGCAGACGGGCTCCGTGTTGGTCGTCACGGCGCTGCTGGCGACGATCGGGCTCGTGATGGTCTACAGCACGACGGCGCAGTTTGCGCCGGGCGAATTCGTGCCGCCGCACTTTTTGCGCCAGCTCGCGGGTCTCGCGATCGGTGTCGTTCTCGCATTCGCGGCGAGTCGCATGACGCCCGAGCGTTGGCGTCGGGTTGCGCTGCCGCTCTGGGGTGCGGCGATCGTGATGCTGGTGCTCGTCCCGCTCGTCGGTGACAAGGTGAATGGCTCGCGCCGTTGGCTGACGTTCCCGGGGCTCGGCTTCCAGTTTCAGCCGAGTGAGTTCGCGCGCTGGGTGACACTGGTGGCGGTCGTCACGATGCTCGCGGGGCGCGATCAACTCGCGCGCGGCGCTTCGGCCGGGACGCTCCGCGCGATCGCGCTCGCGGCGGTGCCCGCCGGCCTGATCTTCATCGAGCCTGATACCGGCAGCGCCATGGTGCTGCTCGGCCTCGTCGCGATCCTGCTCTTCGTCGCCGGTACGCCGCTGCGCATCTTCGCAATTCCGGGCGCGCTGGTCGGCGCCGTGCTCGCGGTCGCGGTCGTCAACCGACCCTATGTCCTGGACCGCATCCTCGGTTTTCTCGAACCGTGGGAGCACGCGGACGCCCAGGGTTTCCAGCTCGTGCAATCGTTCGTCGCGTTCGCGCGCGGCGGCCTCTTCGGCGTCGGGCTGGGCGACAGTCGCCAGAAGCTCTACTACCTGCCCGAAGCGCACACCGACTTCGTGCTTTCGGTGCTCGCGGAAGAGTTGGGACTGATCGGTGTCGCATTCGTGATCGGCGCATTCGCGGCGCTGCTGATCGCAGGCTGCCGCATCGCACTGCGATCGCGCGATCGCTTCAACTTCTTGATGGCCGCCGGGATGACTGCATTGCTCACGGTGCCCGCCGCCCTGAACGCCGCGGTCGTGATGGGAATGGTTCCTCCGAAGGGAATCGCGATGCCGTTTCTTTCCTACGGACGCACTTCGCTGCTGATGAGTTTTCTAGCGATCGGCACGTTGGTCGGAATCGGAAGGCGCGAAGCGCAAGCGAAGGAACCCGTCGCAGTCAGCGGCGAATCGTGGCGGTCATGGAGCCCGTGACACAACACAAGACTTCGCTCGCCGCCGGTGGACGGCTCGCCAACGCGGGTCAGGGGACTTTCGTGGTAGCGGGCGGTGGTACCGGTGGACACGTCACGATGGCGCTCGCGCTCGGCGAAGAAATCGCGCGGCGCGGCGACGACGTGCTCTTCATCGGCTCGGAGCGCGGACTCGAAGCGAAGCTGGTGCCGCAGGCTGGCTTCGAGTTGGTGAAGCTGCCCGCGCAGCCGCTGCTCGGGCGACCGTGGTTCGAGCGCGCCGCGGGCGCAGTCGCGCTCGCCGGCGCGTCGGCGCAAGCGCTCGCATTGCTGCGACGGCGCCGCGTCCCGCTGGTGCTCTCGGTCGGCGGCTACGCATCGGCGCCGGCCGCCGCGGCCGCCGTGCTGGCGCGCGTGCCGCTGGTGTTGATCGAGCCGAACGCAATTCCGGGTCGCACGAATCGCACGATGGCGCGCTTTGCCGCGCGCGTTTTCACCGCGTTCGAAGCGGCTGCACCTGCCTTCGTCGCGACGCTCGGACGCGAGCGTGTGCTCTCGCTCGGCGCGCCGCTGCGCCGCGAACTGCTCGACGCCTTCGCAAACGCGGCGCCGCGCCGGCGACCGGTGGCGCCGTTCCGTGTGCTCATCGTCGGTGGCAGCCAGGGCGCGCACCAGCTGAACGAGGGAATGATCGAGGCGCTCCGCTACCTCGACGCCGCGCGCTTCGAGTTCTTCCATCAGACGGGCGCGGCGGATCGCGAACGCGTTGCGGCCGGTTACGCACGCGCCGGCTTCAAGGCGGAGGTGATGGACTTCGATTCGAAGCTGCCCGCGCGCTATCGCTGGGCCGACGTCGGTGTGTGTCGAGCGGGAGCGCTCACGGTGGCGGAACTCGCGCTCGCCGGGTTGCCGTCGCTGCTGGTGCCATATCCGCATGCCGCGGACGATCATCAGCGCGCCAACGCGCGCGCACTCGCCGACGCCGGCGCTGCGCGCGTACTCGATCCCTCGAGCTTCGACGGCAAGCAGCTGGCCGATGCGCTCGCCGCGCTCTGCGAGCGGCCGGAGACGTTGCTCGAGATGGGTGCGATCGCGCTCTCACTCGCGCGGCCGGACGCCGCGGCGCAGATCCTCGATGCCTGCGCTTCCTTGCTCCCCGCACGATCCGCAGCGGGAGCACCGTCCTGATGTTCCGCCGCATCCAGCGCGTTCACTTCGTCGGCATCGGTGGCATCGGCATGTGCGGCATCGCCGAACTGCTCGCCGGCCAGGGCTATCGCGTGACGGGCTCCGACTTGAAGGAAGGCCCGACCGTCGCGCGGCTGCGCTCACTCGGTGTCGAAGTGAGCGTCGGCCACGCGAGTGATCACGTCGGCGATGCGGATGTCGTCGTCTACTCGTCCGCGGTGCGATCGCACAATCCCGAGCTGGTCGAGGCGGAGCGCCGCAAGATCCCGGTGATCCCGCGCGCCGAGATGCTCGCCGAGTTGATGCGACTCAAGGACGGCGTCGCCGTCGGCGGTTCGCACGGCAAGACGACGACGACCTCACTGATCGCGCACGTGCTGCATGCCGCGGGACTCGATCCGACCGCGGTGATCGGCGGCCGCGTGCTCTCGACGTCGGAACGAACCGGCGCGCGCCTCGGTGCTGGATCGCTGCTCGTTGCGGAAGCGGACGAGAGCGACGGTTCGTTCTTGCGGCTCGCGCCGATCATCGCAGTGGTCACCAACATCGACCCGGAGCACCTCGATCACTACGGGAGTCTCGAAGCGCTGCACGAGGCGTTCACATCGTTCGCGAATCGCGTGCCGTTCTGGGGACTCTCGGTGCTCTGCATCGATCACCCCGGTGTGCAGGTGCTGCTGCCGCGGATGACACGCCGCACGGTCACCTATGGGTTCTCGCCGCAAGCCGATCTGGCCGCGAGCGATCTCGAACTCGGCGCGGGCGGCACTGCCTTTGCCGTGCGGCGACGCGGAGAAGAACTCGGCCGTGCGCACGTCGCGCTGGCCGGCGAGCACAACGTGCAGAATGCGCTCGCGACGATCGCAGTCGCGCTCGAACTCGAAGTTCCCTTCGATGTTGCAGCGGCTGCGCTGGCTACCTTCCCCGGCATCGAGCGCCGCTTCGAACACAAAGGTGAGGCGCGCGGTGTGCGCATCGTCGACGACTACGGCCATCACCCCGCCGAGATCCGCGCGACGCTCGCGGCGGCGCGGCAGGTGCACGACGGTCGCGTCGTGGTGGTGTTCCAACCGCATCGCTACTCGCGCACGCATCAGCTCTTCGAAGATTTCACCACCGCGTTCCATCTAGCCGATCTGCTGGTGCTGACCGAAATCTACGCGGCAGGTGAGGACAAGATTCCGGGCATCGAGAGCGCGCGACTCGCCGAAGCGATCCGCGCCCACGGCCAGCGCGACGTGCGCTTCGTCGCCGACATCGATGCAGTGGCGGCGGCGCTCGTGCCTGATCTCGCGGCCGGCGATCTCGTGATCACGCTCGGCGCCGGGAACATCTCGGCGCTCGGTCCGAAGCTGCTGCAAGCGCTCATGGAGGTGGCCTCATGATCGCCCCGGTGGCGCGTCTCGAACTGCAGAAGTTCCTCGCCGATCACGTGCGCTTCCATGCACTGCTCGGCCGCTTCACATCGCTCGGTGTCGGAGGGCCGGCCGATGCGCTGGCGATTCCGGAGACGGCCGAAGAAGTCGAAGGGTTGGTGGCGCTCTGCGCCGACCGCGACGTTCCGCTTCTCGTGCTCGGCGGTGGCTTCAACACGCTGATGCTCGACGGTGGTATCGAGGGCGTGGCGATGCGCACGCAGCGACTGCGCGAGATCGACGTCTCGACGAGCGGGATGCTCTACGCCGAAGCCGGCGTTTCGCACGCGCAGGTGACGCGCTTCTGCCAGGATCGCGGCCTCAGCGGGCTCGAGTTCTGCGCCGGCATACCGGGATCGATCGGCGGCTGGGTGACGATGAACGCGGGCATCCCCGACCATGAAGTCGGCCCGCGCGTCGCAGAGATCTACGTCGCGACACCAGGTGGCGGCGCCGTGTGGATCCCGCGCGAGGACTTGCGTTTCGAGTACCGCGGCGTCACGGGCATCCCTGCGGGCGCGGTCGTGCTCGCCGCGCATTTCCAGCTCGAGGCCGGCGATCGCGAGCGGATCCGCATCGAGATCGATCGCCATCTAGCGCATCGTCGCAAGACGCAGCCGATCGACCAACAGTCGTGTGGCTCGGTGTTCAAGAATCCGCCCGGCGAACACGCCGGCCAGTTGATCGAAGCGGCGGGCATGAAGGGCGTGCGCGAAGGCGGCGCGCAGATTTCGACGCTGCACGCGAACTTCATCGTCAACACGGGAACCGCCACGGCGGCTGACGTGATCGCGCTGATCGAGCGCGCGAAGGACGCCGTGCGCGAAGAGCGCGGCATCGAACTCGTCCCCGAAGTGCGTATCGTCGGGAGGTCCGGATGATCGGCTGGCTGCGACGACGCAAAACCGACGACCTTCGACCGACCTACGCCGAGCGTCAGGCCGCGGTCGAGCGCACGCGCGAGCGGCTGCACCGCCAGCAGCGCGCCGATGCGCGGCGGCGTGCGTGGCTTCGCATCGGGCTGCCGGGCTGCGCAGCGTTGGCGTTCTTCGCAGGACTCGCGATCGCGGATCGCGTCGCGGCGCGCAGCGCGGCGGCGCGTCCCGAGTTGTTCATCGTGCAGCGCCTGGAGATCGAAGGTGCACAGCGTCTCGACGCCGCCACGCTGGCGCGCGCCGTGTTGCCCGAAGGCGCGCCGGAGCCGGTCGCGCTCGCAGAGATCGCGGCGCGACTCGAGGCGCATCCGTGGATCGCGCGCGCCGCCGTCGCGCGCGTCGCGCCGAGCGCCGTCGTCGCCCGCATCGAGGAGCACACGCCGGTGGCGCTCGTCTGCGCGGTCGGTGAAGCGCGCGTGCTGGTGAATGCGAAAGGTGTCGCCTTCGCGGCAGCGGAAGGCGCGGAGTGGAATGGGCTGCCGCAGCTGATCGTGGCGACATCGCCGCCGCGCGATCGCCGTGATCCGCTGCTGGGGCAGGGCATCGCACTCGTACGCGCGGCTTCGGACGCCGGGTTCTCGGGCATCGAGCTGTCGCTCGACGGCGAAGATCCGAACGCGCTGCCCGCGCTGCGCGTGAACGGCGTGAATGCGCGCATCCTGCTCGGCGCTGGCGATCCGGTGCGGATGCTCGCGAAGCTGGTTCAGGTGCTCGAGAACGAACGATCGACGGAATTGACAGGTTCCGCGCTGCGCACAAACGACGCGCGAGAAATCGATCTTCGCTTCGAAGAGCAAGTGGTGTTGCGGCCCGTCGTCGTCCCGGAACTGGGGATCGACGGCCCGACTGCCGGTGCGGAAGCGCCGGATTCTGCGACGGGCGTGGGGGCGCCGCGTCGTGCAACCGGAGACCGGCCTGGTGAAAGCCGGCGGTCTCCCGAGCAAAGGAAGGGGTGAGAGGAATGGCACGCAAGGAAGACCTGATCGTCGGACTCGACATCGGAACCACCAAGATCTGTGCAGTGGTGGCGGAGCGAACGGAAGACGGCGTCGACGTCGTCGGCATCGGCACGCACCCGTCGCGCGGACTGCGCAAGGGAGTCGTGGTCGACATCGATGCGACCGTGGAGTCGATCAAGCACGCCGTCGAGGAAGCGGAGCTGATGAGCGACTGCGAGATCTCGGCGGTGTACGCCGGAATCGCAGGCGGCCACATCCGCGGCTTCAACTCGCACGGCATCGTCGCGGTGAAGGACCACGAAGTCTCGGAAGGCGACGTGCGGCGCGTGATCGATGCGGCGAAGGCCGTCGCGATCCCGATGGATCGCGAGGTGATCCATGTAATCCCGCAGGAGTTCGTGATCGACGAACAGGACGGGATTCGCGAACCGCTCGGTATGAGCGGAGTTCGGCTCGAAGCGAAGATCCATATCGTGACCGCGGCCGTGACCAGCGCGCAGAACATCGTGAAGTGCGCAAACAAGGCTGGCCTCAACGTGATCGACATCGTGCTCGAGCCGCTGGCGTCAGCCGAAGCGGTGCTGGCGGGCGACGAGCGCGAACTCGGTGTGTGTCTGATCGACATCGGCGGCGGCACGACCGACCTCGCGGTCTTCTGCGATGGCTCGATCGCGCACACGTCGGTGCTGGCGCTGGGCGGGAATCACATCACGAACGACATCGCCGTAGGGCTGCGCACGCCCTTCGACGAGGCCGAACGCACCAAGAAGAAGTTCGGTGTCGCGTCGGCGCGATTGCTCGGCAGCGACGACATCCTGTCGGTCTCGAGCGTCGGCGGCCGCCGTCCACGCGAGGTTTCGCGGAAGCTGCTCTGCGAGATCATCGAGCCGCGCGTCGAAGAGATCCTCTCGCTCGCGCGACAGGAACTGATGCGCGCCGGCATGGAGGACCGCATTCCGTCGGGCATCGTGCTGTCGGGTGGCTGCGCGGCACTCGCCGGCATCGCCGATCTCGCCGAGGAAATCTTCGAGTCACCGGTGCGAGTCGGCATGCCGACGCGCGTCGGTGGTCTGCAAGATGTCGTGCGCGATCCGATGTACGCGACTGGTGTCGGACTCGCGCTCTACGGCGCGAATCATGGGCGCGCATTGCCGTACTCACGCTTCCGCATTCGCGACGAATCGATCTTCCGCCGTGTGCGACAACGAATGCGTGAATGGTTTCACGGCGAATTCGACTGAAAAAGCGCTGCGGTTTAGTGGGTCTTATGTAAACTGCGCACAATATATTGCGCCGTTCGTGCCAAGGGGGGTGAGTATGGCGCCGAGCAACCGCGACAAGCGGGACGCGGACACGCACGTGTCTGCCAATTCATCAGGCCGGAACGCATTCGGTTCCGGCATCGATCAACGACCGGGCGAATCCGTCGATCTCCTCGAGATCGGTCCGGATGACGGTTCGGATGATCTGTTGGACTTCGAGAACGGAACGAAGCTCCAGGCCGTGATCAAAGTCGTCGGCGTCGGCGGCGGCGGCGGCAACGCGCTCAACACGATGATCGCGTCGGGTCTAGCGGGTGTGGAGTTCGTCGCGGCGAACACCGACGCGCAGGATCTCCTGAACAGCCTCGCACCGGTGCGTGTGCAGCTCGGCAACGAGGTCACGCGCGGTCTCGGCTGCGGCGCGAACCCCGACAAGGGTCGCGATGCGGCGCTCGAAGCGCGCGATCGACTGCGCGAGTTGCTGATCGGGGCGGACATGGTCTTCGTGACCGCTGGCCTCGGTGGCGGCACGGGAACCGGCGCCGCGCCGATCGTCGCCGAGGTCGCCCGCGAAGTGGGCGCGCTCACGGTGGCGGTCGTCACGAAGCCGTTCCTCTTCGAAGGTCGCGTGCGCCAGCGACACGCCGAGCGCGGGCTCGACGAGTTGCATCGCGTCGTCGATACGCTGATCACGATTCCCAATCAGCGCTTGCTCGCGGTGGCTGGGAAGAACACCAAGATGAAGGACGCCTTCCGCCTGGCGGACGACGTACTTCTCGGTGCCGTGCGCGGCATCTCGGATCTGATCACCGGTCATGGCCTGATCAATCTCGATTTCAACGACGTCCGGGCGATCATGAACGAGATGGGCATGGCGTTGATGGGTTCGGGCATGGCGAAGGGCGAGACGCGGGCCACCGACGCGGCGCGCTCGGCGATCTCGAATCCGCTCCTTGAGGATCTCTCGATGGAGGGCGCGCGCGGCGTGCTGATCAACTTCACCGGCGGGCCGGACATGACCCTGCACGAAGTGGAGGAAGCGGCGAAGCTGATCCAGGAGTCCTCGCACGAGGACGCCAACATCATCTTCGGTGCGGTGATCGACGAGGCGATGGAAGGCGAAGTGCGCGTCACGGTGATCGCGACGGGTCTCGACGATGGCCGTACCGGCCGGGGTCGCGATCGCACCGAGCGACCTGCCGATCGCAGCAGCGACTTCGGCAAAGTCACGCCGCTGCGGCGCGAGCCCACCGAGGCTTCGCGCGAGCCGAGCACCGCTGCCGAGCACGAGGCGGATATCCAGGCGCGCGGTCCGCAGAAAGAACCCGTGCAGGAGCAGCTCGACGGCTTCGATTCGCCGTTCGACGACGAGTTCGATGAGCCGGCGTTCCTGCGCAAGCGCCGCACCGATGACGGGGATCGCGAGCTTCCGGCCTTCCTGCGCCGCTCGGCCGATTAGTTCGGACGGAGCGGCGCGCATGGCTCCGGAGCCGGTGCGTGTCGAGATGCGCGATGCCGTCGCGCTGGTCGTCTTCGACGATCCCGAGCGTCGCAACGCAATGACCGAGGCGATGGGCCGGGCCCTCACGAAAGTGATGGCCCGGCTCGGCGCCGATCCCGCTGTACGCGCTCTCGTGTTGACCGGCGCCGGCGCCGCCTTCTCTGCGGGCGGCGACCTCGCAATGCTCGAGGACAAGTCGCGCGCCGGTCGCGCCGAGCCCGGTGAAGCATCGCGCGCGCGCAATCACGCATTCATGCGCGACTTCTACAGCCTCTTCCTCTCGGTGCGCGACCTCCCCTTCCCCAGCATCGCCGCCATTCAGGGCGCGGCGATCGGCGCGGGCCTCGCAGTCGCGCTGGCCTGCGACC
Source organism: Deltaproteobacteria bacterium (assembly GCA_031396445.1). Taxonomy (GTDB): domain Bacteria; phylum Myxococcota_A; class UBA9160; order UBA9160; family PR03; genus PR03. The sequence continues at coordinate 24,388 of JANNKU010000007.1, forward strand.
TCCGCATCGCGGCGCGCGAAGCAAAGCTCGGTCTCAACTTCGCGAAGCTCGGCATCCATCCCGGCATGGGCTCGTCGTGGACGCTTCCGCAACTGGTGGGTCCCGCGCACGCGGCCGACCTGCTGCTCAGCGGTCGGATCCTCGACGGTGTCGAAGCCGAGCGCATCGGACTCGTGAACCGCGCCGTTCCGCGCGACACCGTGCTGACGACGGCACTCGCGCTGGCCGACGAAATTGCTTCGTGCGCACCGATCGCAGTGCGCGGCGCCAAGCGCGCACTCGCGCGTGCAAGCGAAGTCACGCTCGAAGAGCAGCTCGATTTCGAAGCGGAGCAACAAGCCGTTTGTTACGAAAGCGCGGACTTTGCGGAAGGGCTTCGCGCGACTCGCGAGAAGCGTTCACCGCGCTTCGAGGGTCGCTAGTCATCATCACATCGAAGGGCTTGTCTCAAGCCAGGGAGAGTTTTCGTCGAATGAGCATCGAAACGGTTTCGGGGGGATTCGTGACGCGCGCCATTCGCAGCCATCAGCTCTGGCTCACTGTTGCTTACGTGACGATCATGTTGTTGTTGGTCCGCGCGTACGCCTGAGCGGATCAGGGAAGCGCCTCGACCACGGCCTGGATCTCGCTCGCATTGAAGAAGTACGAGATCTCGATGCGTGCGGTCTCGGGCGCATCCGACCCGTGAGAGGCGTTGCGCTCCACATCGGTGCCGAAGTCGCCGCGAATCGTGCCCTTCGGCGCTTTCTTCGAATCGGTCGGACCCATCAAGTCGCGCCAGCGGGCAATCGCGCCCTCTCCTTCGAGCGCGCAGACGACCACCGGTCCGGAAGTCATGAACTTCACCAGTTCCCCGAAGAACGGCCGCGCCTTGTGCACGGCATAGAAGCCACCCGCCTGCTGCTCCGTGAGCCGGATCATCTTCAGCGCGACGACGCGCAAACCAGAGTCCTGGATCGCCTTCAAAATCGCGCCTGCGGCGTTCTTTTCGACAGCGTCCGGCTTGATGATCGACAAGGTGCGCTCGACGGCCATGGCTCGATTCTCTCCTGGAATGGTTTCGGGGCGCGCAACCTAGCGCTCCCGCTTAGCGAGCCAACTCATGATGTCGCCGCTCGGCTGCGCCTCGCTACGCGGGCCTTGCTTGGAGCTTCGCGCCGGCGTTCCCGCTCAGCGCATCAACTCATGATGTCGCCGCTCGGCTTTGCCTCGCTACGCGGGCCCTGCTCGGAGCTTCGCGCCGGCGTTTCCACTTAGCGCATCAACTCATGGAGTCGCCGCTCGGCTTCGCCTCGCTACGCGGGCCTTGCTCGGAGCTTCGCGCCGGCGTTTCCGCGTAGCGAGCCGCGGGCGAGCGGCGAGTTCACCAAGCTCGCGGTCGCCAATGAATCTGAATCAATCGCCCGCAGCTCCACCCCCGTTTCCCGCGTAGCGAGCCAACGGCGAGCGGCGAAGTCAATCAAACCCGGAGCACGATTTTCCCGAAGTGCTCGCTCGCCTTCATCGCGCGATGCGCATCGGCGACCTGCTCGAGCGGCAGCACGCGATCGACGATCGGGCGCACGCGACCGCTCGCCAGGTCCGCGCCGAAGCGCCGCTCGAATGACGCGACGATGGCAGCCTTCTCCTCGACGGAGCGCGTGCGCAGCGTCGAGCCGATCACCTGCAAGCGCTTCGCGAGCAACACTGCGAGATTCACCTCGACCTTCGCGCCGCCCATCAACCCGATCAGTACCAGGCGACCGCCGACGGCGAGGCTCGCGAGGTTGCCTTCGAGATACGCCGCGCCGATCGAGTCGAGCACGACATCGACGCCGCGATTGCTCGTCGCCTCGCGTACGCGCTCGGCGAAGTTCTCCTTGCGGTAGTCGATTGCGACATCGGCCCCGAGTTCGAGACAGCGCGCACACTTGTCTTCGGAGCCAGCCGTGATCAGCGCGCGACCGCCGGCCGCCTTGATCAACTGGATCGACGCCGTTCCCACGCCACTGCCGCCTCCGTGTACGAGCGCCGATCCCGATGCGGGAAGGCTGCCCACCTCGAAGAGATTCAGGTACGCGGTGAGAAACACCTCCGGAATCGCGGCGGCGTCCTCGAGCGAGATCCGCTCGGGCACGTGCAGCGCAGAACCCGCATGCACGACCACCTGCTCCGCGTAGCCCCCTCCCGCGAGCAGCGCCATCGCGCGATCGCCGAGTTTCCAACCGACGACGCCGGCACCCACTTCGATCACGGTGCCTGCGCATTCGAGCCCGAGAATCGGCGATGCGCCCGGCGGCGGCGGATACATGCCTTGCCGCTGCAGCAGATCGGCTCGGTTCACGGCGGTTGCGGCGACGCGTACGCGCAACATGCCTGCACCCATTTCAGGCTCGGGCGCGTCGCCAATGCGCAACACGGTTTCGTCTCCGGGACGATCGATCAAGACGGCCTTCATGGTGGCCGAACCTACCCGGTGGATCGAAGGGGGACCACCGCGCGTGAGCGAGCTTGGATTGATCGCGCCGCTCGGCGGCCTGGTCGTGATCGTGTTGTTCTACATGCGCCGCATCTCGGTGGGCGCCGCGGCTACCGCGTGGGGTGGCGCATGGGTAGTGCTGTACCTCGCCGGCACGTTGGTGAGCCTGCCCAACGCACCCGAGCCGTTGGCAGCCGCGGGCCATGTGCTCGGCACGCTCTTCCCCGTGCTCTTGTATGCCGGCGCCGTGTCGTTTCGCGATGGCGGTCCGCTGCCGCGAGGACCCTTGCTCGTCGGGCTCGGGATCGGCGCGCTCCGCTGCGCGCTCGCACTCGCCGATCGCAACACGCTCGCGCTCGCGATCTCGGTTCCGCTCGAGCTCCCGTTCACGATCGGAGCGGCGTGGGTCATCTGGCATGCCGGTCGCGGTCGGCGCTCGTTCCCGGAACAGATGCTGCCGCCGACGCTGTTGCTGCTCGCCGTCGTGAATGCCGCCGACCCGATCGCCAGAATGGTCGGACTCCAGATGGTTCCGTTGGTGCTCGCGTGGACGTCCACCTGCTTCGCGACGGCGTTGCTGCAGATCGCGGCGTTCGTGGAACGGGGGCGCGACCGCGAGCGCCAGCTGCTGCTCGAGCGCAACCTGCTCCATCGCATCGCGCGCACCGGGACCGACACGCAGGGACGTCAGCCGGTGGTCGAAGCAGTGGCGCGCGCCGTCGCAGATGCGCAGTGGTTCGACGTGTTCGGCATCTGGCTCGTGAGCGCCGACGGGAAGAGCTTCGATCGCGCCGCGCGCATTCGCAGCGCCGAGCCGCCGCACGCTCGCTTCGACCGCTTTCCCGCCGACGCGCCGCTGCTGATCCCGGTGCTCGCGAGCGAAGATCCGGTAATGATCGCGGAACGGCGCGGCAGCCAGCCACCGCGCTTCCATCGCTTCGGACTCGGCGACGTAGCAGCGGTGGCGCTGCGCGTGCGCGGTCGCACGCTCGGAATCGTGCTCGCGGGGCTCGGGCGCGATCGCAGCCTCGGCGAGGCGGAGCAGCGCGTGCTGGGCTCGATCACGCGCGAACTCGCGTTGGTGTTGGCGCACGTCGATTCGGTCGAGGAGCGCGAGCGACAGGCCACAGCGCTGGCCGCCGAGCGACGCCAGTTGCGCGCGCTCGTCGAAGCCGTGCCGGTGGGGATCCTGCTCGCCGATCGCAACGAGCGCATCACGATGCTGTCGCGTGTCGGCGCCGAGCACTTCGGCCTCGAGGATCCCGAGGCGTGGATCGGCCGCTCCGTCTTCGAGACGGTCCAGGCGTATGCGCACCGACTCTGCGAGGCGAGCGCATCGGAGCTCGCGGCAGGTCTCACGAAGCGCGAGTCGGAGTCGTTCGACGGCTACGAACTGCGTTTCGCGAAGCCAGTGGAGCGTGTGCTCCGTGTCTCCGCACGACCGGTGAGTTCAGAGGATGGCGTGCCGCTCGGCCGCGTATTGGTGTCACTCGATGTGACCGCGGAGCGCGAGTTCGGCGAGCGCCTGCAACGCGCACAGCGCATGGAGACGCTCGGGACGCTGGCAAGTGGCGTCGCGCACGACTTCAACAACCAGCTGACGGCGATTCTCGGCAACGCGCGCGCGCTCGAAAGCTGGCTATCTCCCGAGCCGCCTGCGCGCGCGGCGCTCGCCGATTTGGAAGCTGCCGCCGAGCACTGCACCGAGCTGACGCGCGGGCTGCTCGATTTCGCGCGCCAGGCGCCCATCGCGCCGCAATCCGTCGCGATGGACAAGGTGGTGCACGACGTCGAGGCACTGTTGCGCGCATCGCTCGCACCCGACGTCGCGCTGCGCATCGATGTCGTGCCCGGTGCGTTCGCACACGCCGATCCGGCACAGCTGCGGCGCGTACTGACGAATCTCGCGCTGAACGCGCGCGATGCGGTGGGCGCCCGAGGCGAGATCGAGATCGCGGTACGACTCGCGGCATCGAATGGCAAGGAAGGCAGCACGACGCCGTTTCTCGAGATCCTGGTCGGTGACACCGGTTCCGGTATGGACGAGAGCACACTCGAGCGCGTCTTCGATCCGTTCTTCACCACCAAGCCGCACGGGCAAGGAACGGGGCTCGGCCTCGCGATCGTCGCGCGCATCGTCGAATCACACGGCGCGTCGATCGAAGTCGAGAGTCAGCGCGGTCGCGGCACGCGCTTCCGGATCCTGTGGCCGGCGGCGATCGAGGTGCCGCGCGAGGTCGAGGCCGCGGCGCCGCCGGTCGCGGGGGGGCACGAATGCGTGTTGCTCGCCGAGGACGAGCCCGCGGTGCGACGCCTCGCACGCGCCGCACTCGAGCGACACGGCTATCGCGTACTCGAAGCCGGGGATGGCGACGAAGCCGTGGCGCTCTTCGAGCAACACCGCAGCGCGATCGATCTGGTCGTCGTCGATTTCGCGATGCCACGGCGCAACGGACTCGATGTGATCGCCACGGTTCGCGCGGATGCGCGATCGATCCCCGCCGTGCTGATGAGTGGGCAAGGCAGCCTCGAGCGCGACACCGCGCTGCCCGAGCGGGTCATCGCGCTCGAAAAGCCATTCCGGCCCGATGCGTTGGCGAGCGCCGTCCGACGCGCGCTCGACTCCGCCGAGAAACCAGACCCAGCGTGATTTGAGGGATGGGGTCGTTGGACGGGGCAAGCCCGTCCAACGACGAGATCGGCGTAGCTCGACGCGCGCCTCGACCTCGATTGCTTCCACTCCGCTGCGTCGCAATTCCGTGGCTGCGCAACCTGAGTCGCTCCTCCAGCGATCTCGGTTTCACGCGAAAAAAAACTGCGACGCGACGCAAGCAATGGCCACCTAGCCCTTCGGGACGGTATGCGCAGACGTGTCCCCACGGGAAGAAATGATGCAAGCACTGAGTGTCCGTCGATTCGTTGTTCGCAGTCGCGGCTGGCGTCGATGGCGCGGCGGCGTTGCGTCCATCTTTGTTGGAGCCTGCCTGTGGCTTCACGCGGGAGCGTCGAGCGCGCTGAGCATCCACCCGCTCTTTTTTGAGGGGCCCGCCGGTTTCGGCTTCACGGCGAGCGCCGTGGCGGGAATGCCGATCGCAGCCGAGGCGAGCCCGAACCACCGTTGGCTGCCCGCGGGCGCGCCAGCATTTCTCTCCGGCCCCGGACTCGCCGTCGCGAATCATCTCTCGGTCGTGCACGAGAACCCGCAGGGACAGGGGCGCTCGCCGAGCGCGGCGGATCCCTTCATCGTCGATTCGACCTGGACCGTCGCGAATCAGACCGGTGCGCCGCTGCCGAGCTCGTTCCTGGTTTTCACGAAGATCGATACCGATCGCCGCTACCCCGGACTGCGCGCAGGCCTCGATGGCGACTTGTTGCAGATCTTGGAGTATTCGTCCGCCGGGACGGAGTATTTCTTCGGCGGCATGTGGCTGCCGAGCCTGGGGGTGGGGCAATCCGTCGATTTGACCGTCCGCTACGTCGTCGCCGGCTGGCTCGACTACGACGCAGAATCAAACGCGTTCGTGTTGCCGCGCCTCGGCATCGCCGGCGTCGTAGTCCCGGAGCCGATGCCGCTGCTGGGGATCGGACTGGGACTCCTCGCTCTAGTCGGCGTTCACATGCGGCGTGGACGCGGCTGATCGCGCTGGGCGTCGCCATGCAACTCGCGAGCAGCGCGTCGGCTGCCAGCCGCGTCGATCCACGGCACGCGCAGGCGCAACGACTCGTCGCCGAAGGACGCTGCCCGGCCGCGCTCGAGGTGCTCTCGGCGCTGCGGAGCAGTGATCCGAACGATGTGCAGACGCTGCTGCGAATCGCGCGCTGCGAGCTGATCGAGAAAGACTACGAAGCCGCCATCGGCGCTCTCGAGGCCGCGAAGGCGCTGGCGCCGAACGATGGCGAAATCCGCCAACAGCTCGCGATCGCGCTCTACCACATGGATGAGTTCGACGCGGCCAGCGTCGAGCTCGAGACGGCAGCGAAGCTGCTCGGCGAGGAGCGCGCGGAGATCGCGCTCTATCGCGGGTTGCTGTTGCTGCATCAGCCGGAATCGAAGAGCGCTGCGGCGGGAGCCGCTTGGCTCGAGCGCGCGCGCACGCTCGGCGGTGAGTCCGTCGAACCGGTCGCATCGTTCTACGCGGGTGTGGGCTGGTCCACCGCACAGGATCGGGCGCGCGCGCGCGAAGCGCTGAATCGCGTGATTCGCGAGTGGCCGGGCACGAGCTGGGCAACGCAAGCCGAGCGTCGCCTCGCCGAGCTCGGCGCCGATTCACGCCGCTGGTGGGGATCGCTGCGCGCGGGCATGGAGTTCGACTCCAACGTCGTCTTGCAGGGACAGGGCGTTCCGCTGCCGTCGGAGATCTCGAGCCAACGCGACATTCGCGGCGTCTGGACCGCGCAGGCTGGCACAGAAGTGTTTCGCACCGAGCAGTGGGTCAGCGGCGCCGCGCTGAACTACTCCGGCTCTGCCTATCGCGACGTGACCAGCTTCGACACGCAGTTCCCGGGCGTCGCGCTGTGGCTCGACCGCCTGCTCGATGACGCGACTACCCTGCGCTTCGCCGCCGACAGCGGCTACGCGTGGGTCGCCGAGGAACCGTTCTTCTACACCTACCGCGGAAGCCTCTCGCTGCTGCGACAGTGGCAAGAAGCGGGATCGTCCGAATTCTTCGTCCGCGGCTGGCACGACAACTACCTGACGGTCAGCGATGACGTCCCGGGGCCGGAAGGCGGACCGCTGGCGCCTCCTCCGCTCTGCGCGCCACCCGCCAATCCCGTCGCTTTCTGCGGACCGCCTGGCGTCAGCGAAAGCGCCGAGCGCAATCGCGACGGCAACGGCATGTCGATCGGATTCCTGCACACGATCCGCATCCCGATCGAGCTGCCCTATGGCGCTCCCGTGGCGCGCTTCGGGTATCTCTACGACCGCTACCTCTCGCGCGGCACCGAGTACACCTTCCAGGCGCACGCGCTGTCCGCAGGCGTCTGGGTGGGTCTTCCGTGGCGCATGACGCTCGACATCGCCGGGGCGTTCGCGTATCGCCCCTATCGCTACCCGACCACGTTCCCGAACCAGCCGCTCGCCGAAAACGTCGAGTACACGCTGCCGACGAACCGCCACCGCGAGACCGCCTACGCCGTCGATGTGGTGCTCGAGCGGCCCATCACGACCTGGCTTTCGGCCTCCGCGCGCTGGCATTTCGAGCGGACCGATTCGAGCGCCGAGGTCTTCACGTACGACCGGCAGATACTCGGCGCGTACCTGACCGCTAGTTTCGGCAACTGATAGATGGCAAGGAGCCGCCCGTGATTCCCATCCTCCGCTTCGTCGTTCGCACACCACTGGCACTCGCGATCGCGGTGCTGCTCTGCTCCGCGGCGGCGCGGGCGGAAACCGTCGCGCGGGGCGGAGCGTGTGCCGCCACCGCCCAACGCGAACTCTGCGCGAGCGGCGCTTGCACGGACGAAAGCGGCAAGGCGCGCACCCGTTTCAGCCCCGAAGACGTCGCCAGCAATGATGCGGACGATCGCGTGACCGACGGGCCGCCCGACGCAGCCGATTTCTCGGGCCCGGGCACCTGCGCCGATCCGAGCGTCGGATGCGGGAACCCGCGCAGCGTGCGAGTCGTCGCGAGCAGCCCGACTTCCCAGCCGACGCCAGCGTCCCCGACTGCGGTTCCGCCTGCGGCACCAATAACGCCGGCCCCACCGACGGCCCCGATTCCGTCGAGCCCGCCGGGAGGCGGAATCGTCTCGCCGCCGACGCCGCCCACACCGCTTCCGATTCCCCCCGCGCCGGTCGTTGCGCCGCCGCCTGCCCCGCCGACACCTCCAACGCCGCCGCCTGCGCCTCCGGCGCCGCCGCCGCCCGCACCGCCGGCACCGCCTGCCCCGCCGCCGGCGCCGCCGCCGCCGATCGTGGTCGAGCCGCCGCCGACGCCGGTACTGCCGCCCGGCGTTCCGCAGCCCTGACCCGCGAAACCTGACGGCTCCTCACAGCCACTGAGAGGGGGACCATGATGGACACCCCGATTCGGCAACGAGAAGCGGCGGGCGAGAACGACGTCGAGCTCCTGAATCGCATCCGCGAACAGGACAGCGCGGCCCTGCGCACGCTGTTCCAGCGGTACTACTCGCGGATCTATTGGTTCGTACAGCGGCGCCTCCACGACGCGAACCTGGCCGAGGAGGTGGTTGCGGATGTGTTCTTCGAAGTCTGGCGGAGCGCACACAGCTTTGCGGGTGCATCGCGGCCTTCGACCTGGATCTTCGGCATCGCGCACTTCAAGTGCGTCGGCGCCCACCGAGATCGTCGCCGTCACAAACGCGCGTCGGTGATCTCGACGAACATCGAAACACTGCATCGCTTCGCCGACGAAGAGAACACGGACGAACGCCTCGCTGCACGAGAAGAATTGCGACTCGTGCAACAGGCAATTGCGTTGCTGCCGGAAGAACAGCGCCGCGTGATCGAACTGGCACTGATCCAGGGGCTCCCGTACGACCAGATCGCGGAGCAACTGCAAGTGCCGGAAGGAACCGTAAAAACGCGTGTTGCGCGAGCGCGTGCACGTCTGCGCCTGGGGCTTCGGCGCCTTGGCATCGAGGATGAATCGTCATGAACAAATTCGACACCGAGATGAAGTGCCCCGAGGAAGTCCTCGAGTGGATTCCCTGGTACGCGGAAGACGCGCTGGCGGAAACGCAGCGTGGCGCCGTCGAGTCACATGCGGCGCAGTGCGAAGCGTGTCGCTTCGAGCTGGCGATGCTGAGCGGCGGCCCCGCGCCGTCCGCTACGGCGCCCGATGCCGACCCGGTGTTTGCGCGCGTGCTGGCGCGCATCGAAGCGGAAGACGTCGCGACGGCGCCGATCCGTGTCGGGACGCACCTTGCGCCTCCCGCTGCGCGCCGCGCGCCGCTCCTGCATCGGTCGCATCGGAGCGGGAAGCGCTCGCTCTTGCAGATCGCGGCCAGCATCGCGTTGATGCTCGGTGTGGGCGCAGCGGGCTGGTTCGCGAACTCTGCGATCGCACCGCGCACCGACAGCGTGTATCGCACCGCGTCGGATGCGGGCGCGACGCCGGTCACCGGCGCGTCCGGCGTGCAGGTCGACGTGGTGTTCCTCAGCGACGTCAGCATCGAGCGCATCAACACCGATCTGCGCGCGCTCGGCGCAGTGATCGTGGCGGGTCCGAGCCAGGCCGGGCGCTATCGCATTGCGCTGCCCGAGGGCGCGGACGCTTCTGCGGCGGTCGCGATGCTGCGCGCCGAGGGCCGCGGCGTCGCGTCCTTCGCAGAGCCGCTGCGGCCCTGAATTGCGACGGACGCTGCGCGTCGTTGCGTGCCTTGCGGTGTGCGCCGAGCTCTGGCTCGGCGCTGCTGCGTTGCCCGCAAGCGCAGCCGACCCGGCTCCCGCCGCGTCGGCATTGGCGCCCGAATGTCCGCCCTTCGACGACGAGCCGATGCCGCCGCCGATCGAGATCGGCGAGACGGGCGTTGCCCCTTCAGCATTGGCGACACCGCCCACAGGATCGTTCGCGACACTTCCGAGTGCCCCCGCTGCACTCTTCGCCGGCGAGCGCGGGGAAGTGCTCCTCGCGCTGCCGAAGCTCGCCAGCGGCGCCGTCGCCGCCGATTTCAAGCTCGCACCGGGCGCGCGCGTGGCGAGTTCGTATTTCTCTCCCGTGCTGTGCTCGACGCTGGTGCGCATCGTCGGAGCGCCCGACGCCGATCCCGCCGCGCTGATCCGAAGCGCGCCAACCGGTTCGGCCGTCGTGCGCAACGACGTCTACAGGACGGCCGCCGCCGAGCTGCGACCGATCGGTGTAGGCCCCGATCCGTACCGCGATCTCCAATACGCGCTCGATGTCGAAGGCGTCGATGCAGCCCGCTCGGTCACCGATGGCAAAGGCGCGCGCGTGGTCGTGCTCGACTCCGCTCCCGATCCCGCGCACCGCGACTTGCTCGGCGGGCGCATCGCCACCGTCGAGAACGGGCCGAGCGCGACGCCTGCTGCGCACGGCACGCTCGTCGCGGGCATCATTCACGCGATCGAGAACAACGCGTTCGGCATTGCCGGCGCCGTGCCCGGCGCCGATCTGCTCTCGATCGTGGTGTGCAAACCGGCCACGGCAGGCGCCAGCGACGAGTGTCGGCTCTCCGATCTGCTGCGCGGCGTCGATCTCGCGTGGGAAAGCGGCGCGCAGATCGTGAACATGGCGCTGGTCGGTCCGCCGAATCCGCTGCTGGAGCGCGCGATGGCGCGACTCGATCAACTCGGCGTCGTACTCGTCGCAGCGGTCGGCAACGAAGGCCTCGACGTAGCGCGCTATCCGGCCGCCTACCCGTCCGTAATTGGTGTCGGCGCCGTGGACAGCGCGGGCCGCGTCTATCCGCGCGGCAACCTTGGGCCCGCGGTCGAGGTGCTCGCGCCCGGCGTCGAGATCGTCTCGACCGTGCCCGGCGACGCGTTCGCGTTCGGCGACGGCACCAGCCTCGCGGCCGCCAACGTCACCGGCGTGCTGGCATTGGCGATTGCGGCGAGTGGCGATCCGCTCGCCGCGCGCACGGCATTCTTTCAGGCCGCGCAGGCGGAGTCGGCGGCGCTGCCGATCCGCATCCCCCCGATTTGCACCGTGTTGAAGCGGCTCGGCAAACCCTGCGCGACGCCGTGAGCGGCGCGGCCGCTAGCGCTTCACCAACCCCGTCGGGATGTCGCGGAACGGTCGATCCTTATCGACGCGGATTTCGGGCGGCAGCCGCAGCACGCGCTCGGCGATGATGTTCTTCAGGATCTCGTCGGTGCCACCCGCGATGCGAATGCCCGGCGTCCCGAGATACATCTCCTGCCAGAGTCCTTCTTGCGGACTCGCCGCATGGTCGTTGACGGCGCCCATCACGCCTTGCAGTTCCATCGCGAACGACGCCATCTCCTGACCGAGCGGCGCGCCGACGGCTTTGCCGATGGAACCCTCGGGACCCGGTGTCGCGCCCCGCGAGAGCGCCGACAGCGTGCGATAGCCGGTGTACTGCAAGCCCTTCGAGCGAATGTAGAAGTCCGCCAGCTTCTGGCGCACCGACGAATCCTCGATCGCCGGACGTCCGTTGCGACGCGTATCGCGCGCCAGCTTCAGCAGATCGCGGAAGCGACCGGCACCGCCGCCCGCGCCGATCGCGACGCGCTCGTTCATCAGCGTCGTGATCGCGACGCCCCAGCCATCGCCGATCGCGCCGAGCCGATTGGTGTCGGGCACGCGCACATCGCTGAAGAACACGGTGTTGAAGCCCGACGCGCCGTTGATCTGCTTGATCGGCCGGATCTCGACGCCCTTCGCGCGCATATCGACAATGAAGTAGGTGAGCCCTGCGTGCTTCGCCGCTTCCGGATCGGTGCGCGTCACGATCATCCCGAAGTCGGAGAAGTGTGCGCCGGTGGACCAGATCTTCTGGCCGTTGATCACCCAGTCGTTGCCGTCTTTGACTGCAGTGGTGCGCAGACCGGCCAGATCGCTGCCTGCGTCGGGCTCGCTGAAGAGCTGGCACCAGACCACCTGCCCGCGCGCCATCTCGCGCACGTACTTCTTCTTCTGCTCGTCGTTGCCGTGCGCCATGATCGTCGGGCCGAGCATGCCGTGACCGATCGCATAGATGTTGGGCGCGACGTCGAACTTGGCTTCTTCCTGGCTCCACACGACGGCTTCGAGGCGACCGAGGCCCTGACCGCCGAACTCCTTCGGCCACGTCAGAACCGCCCAGCCCTCGTCGAACTTCTTCGTCTGCCAGTCCTTCGCCTTCTGGATCACGTCGGCGCTCTCGCGCTCGCCGAGCATGTTCGGCGCGATCTCGCCCTGCGGTCGCAGCCGCGAATTCTTCTCGAGCCACGCGCGGGCCTTGGTGCGGAACGCGGCTTCCTGCGGAGTGTCTTCGAAGTTCATGGTCTCATTCTCCCGCGTCGAGATTGGAGTTCGACGCTTTCGCTTCAATGCGCTGGATCAGTTTCTCGCGCCATTCACTCGAGGTGCCGAGTGCGGCGGAGAGCCACTTCGCGCGGCGATAGAACAGATGGCAGTCGTACTCCCACGTGAAGCCGACACCGCCGTGGAGCTGGATCATCTCTTCGCTCGCCAACTCGAAGGCGTCGCTCGCGGCGGCACGGAAGCCGCACGCGGCGAGCGACAGCTCATCGCTGTCGGTCGAGAGCGCCCACGCTGCGTAGTAGCCATTGCTGCGCGCGATCTCGATCTTCGCGTAGAGCTCGGCGAGGCGATGCTTCACCGCCTGGAACGACGCGATCGGACGCCCGAATGCGTAGCGCGACAGCGTGAACTCACGCGTGATCTCGAAGGCGCGCGTCGCGCCGCCGATCTGCTCGAAGCCCATCATCACCGCGGCGCGATCGAGCAGCGTATCGAGTTGCGCCGCGCCCTTCGCTTCGGAACCGAGCAACTCCGCCGGCGCGTCTTTGAACGCGAACTTCGCAACCGATCGGCTCGGGTCGAAGGATTCGAGGCGGCCGCGCAGGGCACCGGAAGCGGACAGATCGACCAGCGCGAGCACCGGTCCCTTGGCGCCCTTCGCGACCACGATCGCCATGCCGGCGCCTTCGCCGTCGAGCACCGGCACCTTGGTGCCATTCAACTTGCCGCCGGCGAAGCGCGTAGTGACGGAGTTCGCGTCCAACTCACCGGCGCCTTCGGCGAACGCCAGCGTCCCCGCGACTTCACCCGATGCGAGGCGCGGCAGCCAGGACTTCTTCTGCGCGTCGGTCCCGAAGAGCAGGATCGCTTCCGTCGCGAAGTACACCGACGAACCAAAGGGAATCGGCGCGAGCGAGCGGCCGATCTCTTCGGCGATCAGCACCAGCTCGAGGTAACCGAGGCCTGCGCCTCCGTACGACTCGGGCACCGCCGCGCCGAGCCAACCCATTTCTGCGACACCCTTCCAGAGCGTCGGGTCGCTGCTCGCAGTCGGCGATTCCAGAACCTTGCGACAGACATCGAGGCCGGCGTTCTTCGCGAGGAAGTCGCGGGCACTCTGCTGGACGAACTTCTGGTCGTCCGAGAACTCGAGATTCATGCGGGGCTCCTTTTGACTCGAAAGTCAACGCGAGGCCGGCGCAAGGTAGCGCCATTCGCGGCGCCGACTACGGCTTGGCGACCCGGCTCCGGGGCCGCATCATGGCGACCACGGCGCCTCGACGGGGAGTCGCGATGGGAGGCTGCAGCGGATGCCGAGTGATGTGACGCGGGACGAGATCGAATTGGCCTTCGCCCACTACTGCGATGTGCGCGAGCACTCCATCGCGACCGGCGACTGGCGTCGCTGGGCGGCGCTCTTCACCGAGGACGCCCGCTACGTCGAGCACGCCTACGGCGAGTTCCACGGGCGCCAGGCGATCGCCGATTGGATCGTCGGCGTGATGGAGCCGTTCCCGACGATGCGCTTCCCGAATGACTGGGTCGTCTACGACGCCGAGCAGTGCTTCGTCGTCTTCCAGTGTCAGAACCGCTTGCCGCACCCGACCGACCCGAACGGCGCGCCCTTCGAGTTCCCGACGTGGACGAAGCTCGACTACGCGGGCGATGGATTGTGGAGCTGCGAGGAAGACGTCTACAACCCGAAGCGCGCCGCCGACGTGATCCAGGCGTGGATCAAAGCGGGCGGCAAGCTCGCGGCGCGTGAGCGCGTGAAGATGCAGCACGTCTGAGCCGCTCCGTAGCGGCGAGGCAGACGAGCGCAAAGCCAGTCGCCAACACGGCGTCGGGTTCGGGCGCCGCCGTCGCAAAGATGACGATCTGTCCGCCATCGGGCACATAGAGATGCCTCTCGTCCGGTGACAGCGCGGGCTCGCCGGGATCCGCGAGCAGAACGCTCGGCGCGACCAGGCCGACATGCGCCTCGATGAACGTGAGCGCGCCGGTCAGCGGATCGCGGCTGAAGTCCACCACAGCGCCGGGATCGAGCACCGTTCCGTAGAGTCGCGTGCCGGCCGCATTGAACACGAAGCCCTGCACGCCGCGATTGCTGCTGCCGCCGGCGCCGTCGGAGACGAAGCGGGGGTTGGTGAGCGCGCCGGCGACGCCGAGGTCGAAGATCGTGATCGCGCGATCGAACTCGGCGGCCACGTAGAGCTGCGCGCCGTCGGGCGAGAACTTCATGTATGTCGGACCGCCGAGCGGCTGGACGAGGCTGTCGAAGAGTGTGGTGCCCGAGTAGACGATGTCGCTCTCGGTGCGCGTGAACAGGAACACACGCGATCCCGACTCGGCCCCTACGTACACCGTTCCGCCGTCGGGACTCACCGCGATTCCGTTGACGTTGCCGAGGTCGGGCGTGACACCGAGTTCGTAGCTGCGCTGGCGCACGAAGGTCAGCAGACCCGTTGCGGGATCGCGATCGAACGCCGCTACGGCGAAGTCGAAGGATGCGCTCGAGTAGAGGCTCTCCTCGTCGGTGCTGAGCGCGAGTTGGTTCACTCCATAGAGTCCGTCGACGCCGCCCTGCCCGTCGACCAACGCCTGGATCTGCGTCAGCGCGCCGGTCTGGACGTTACGCGAAAAGACGGCGATCGCCCTGCTGAAGCTTCCGGCAGCGTAGAGGTAGAGCCCATTGGAGCTGAGCGCGAGCGTCACCACGCCAGCGATGCCGTCGACCCCACCGACACCATCCGTCACCACGCTGCGAAAGCTGAGCGCTCCGGTGTCGTGGTTGCGCGCGAAGACGCCGATCGACGAGTTGCCCGGTGCGGCGACGTACACGAAGTTCCCGTCGGGACTGACGCCCGCCGCTCGCGCGAGGCTCAGGACTGCGTTGTCGACGACGCGATCGACGAATGTCAACTCGTCTGCCGAGCCGACCCCGGCCAACACGAGACTGAGCATCACTGCACAAAGCCAGTCCAAGCTCCGCTGCTGCATCGTTGCCTCCGCGTGGCGATCGCTACTTCAGCTCTTCACGACCATAGTCCAGAATCGTGCGCGCGATGATCAATCGCTGGATCTGGCCGGTGCCCTCGTAGATGTCGGTAATGCGCACGTCGCGGAACCACTTCTCGAGCAGGTGATCGCGCGAGGCGCCCATCGGCCCGAGCAACTCGATGCAGCCCTGCGTGATCTCGCGCACCGCAGCGCCCGCCTTCGCCTTGCAGATCGACGACTCCAGATTGTTGGACTTGCCCTGGTCCGAGAGCCACGCGGCGCGCAGCACCGTCAGCATCGCGGCTTCGTAGAGCGCTTCGAGCTCCATGAAGCGCTGCGTGATCGCGGACTGCGCGGCGAGTCCGCCGCTGTAGTCGATCGCGATGCCGGCCGACTCGAGCTGCTCGCGCGTCCAGTCGAGCGCCGCTTGCGCGATGCCGAGGCCGATCGCCGCGACAGCAGGACGTGTCATGTTGAAGGTCTTCATCACGCCGCGGAATCCGCCCGAGGACTCCTTCGGGATGCCCTCGTTGCCGCCGAGCAGATTGCCGCGCGGGATGCGGCAATCCTTGAACACGTAGGCGGCGGTGTCGTCGGCGCGGATGCCGAGCTTCTTCTCTTTGTGCGCGACGATGAATCCCGGCGCGCTCTTCTCGACCAGGAACGACTTGATGCCCGCACGACCCGCGGACTTGTCGATCGTCGCCCACACGATGACGCCTTCAGCGCGACAACCCGTGGTGACGAAGATCTTCTCGCCATTGAGGATCCACTCGTCGGTGACGGAATCGAGCACCGCGGTCATCGACACACGCGAAGGATCGGAGCCGCAGCCCGGCTCGGTGATCGCCATCGCGAGCGTGAGATGGTTCCACTGCTTCTGCTGTTCGGGCGTGCCGGCCGCACGCAACGCCGCGTTGCCGAGTCCGCCCTTGCCGCGCCGCATGCGCACCGAGTAATCGCCCCAGCTCTGGCCGGCGGCGATCATCATGCTCATCACGCCGAGGCCGGTGTCGTCCGCGCCGCGGCCTGCGAAGAGGCTCATCAGCGGCGGGAAGTTCTTCGCCTCGGGCAGTTCGTCGGGCGGGAACTCGTGTTCGTTCTCGTCGTAGTGTCGCGCGTAGGCGCGGCAGGCGAGCGCCTCGGTGCGAATCGCGCCGAGGACCTTCTTGTCGCTGTCGGTGAGGTGGAAGTCGATCATGGGGTTCTCCTAGACCAGGGCCGCGCCATCGAGGACGCTGAGCATACGCACGTTTCTGTACCAGAGTTCGACGGGGTGTTCGCGGATGAAGCCGTGTCCGCCGAGTACCTGCACGCCGTCGTCGGCGATCTTCATCGCCTGGCGCGCACAATAGATCCGCGCGAGCTGCGCTTCGCGCGTGGCGTCGAGGCCGCGCTCGAGCTTGCTCGCCGCCTGCCACATCAGCCAGCGCATCGCATCGACCTCGATGCACATGTCGGCGAGCGTGAAGGCAATCGCCTGCTTCTTCGCGATCGCCTCGTCGAAAGCCTCGCGATCCTTCGCGTAGGGAATCGCGTACTCCATCACCGCGCGCGAGATGCCCACGAGCACGGCGGCCTGCGCAGCGCGCGACAGGTTCACGATGCGGCGCGCCTCGCAACCCGCGTCGCCGCCCAGGCGCGCCGATGCGGGCACCTCTACGCGTTCGAGCGTCAGCGTGCCGGTCGGCAGCGCGCGCAGCCCGAGATTTTTCTCGGGCGACGCAATCGCAAGGCCCGCCGCGTCGCGCGGAACGATGAAAGCCTGAACGGCGTCGGCGCCGTCGCCCCCGTTGCGCGCGAGCACCAGGAAGTGGCTCGCGCGATCGGCGAGCGGCACGAAGCACTTCACGCCCGAGAGCACGTAGGAGTCGCCCTTGCGCTCGGCCGTCGTGCGGAGGCCCGTCGGGTCGAAGCATGGGCCTGGCTCGACCAACGCGAGCGACGCGGCGTGGAAGGTGTCGCCACAGAAAAGCGGTAGAAACTCGCGCTGCTGCGCCTCGGTGCCGAACTCGACGATCGGCATCGCGAAGAGCGCCGGCGATATCGCCGCGAGCGCGAGTCCCGCATCGCCGAACGCGAGCTCTTCGAGGACCAGCGCGTTGGTGATCGGCGAGCGCGTCTCTCCGCCGCCGCCGAACGCCTCGGGAATCTGCGTCGACACGAGTCCGAGTTGCCACGCCTGCTCGAGGAATTCGGCGGGAACCTGGCTCTCCTCGTCGCAACGCCGCGCGATCGGTCGGATTGCGCTCGCTGCGAAGTCGCGCATCGCGTCGCGGGCGACCTCCTGCTCTTCCGTCGGTCCAAACGAGATCATTTGCTTCTCCTGGTCTTTCGCGCCGATCCGCTGCGCTCCGATGAGCTCGCGGTCGGACGGGGAATCTGGTGGAAGTACTGGTCGAGCGCGTCGCGCCCACCGTCCTTGATCAACAGGCCACGCTTTACGGCGTCACGGGCATCGAGGATTCCGAGCGCGACGCCGCACCAGACGCGCGTCTCGGCGGTGTATCGAACGTCGGCGGCTTCGGCGAAGCCTCGCGTCACGATGCAGGCGCCGTCGCGGATGCGCAGCGACCAGACGCCGCCGCCCGCACCGGAGAGTCGGATTTCAAACGTGACTGCGGCGTCCCGCGCGACGTCTTCGCGCAACAGGAACGGCAGCGACTCGAGAATCGACTGCGCCGACGTTTCGGTGAACGCCCCGAAGCCCGCGATGTGTTCCTCCATCGCGTGATCCACCCACCAGCGCGCGATCGCGGCGATCATCGGTTCGAGCGTGCGACCCCGTTCGGTGACGGCGTAGAGCGAGCGCGTCCCTTCCTCGACCGTGGTGATCCACTCGTGTTCGGCGAGTTGGCGCAGCCGCGCCGAGAGCACGCGCGGCGCAATGCCGGTGCGCTGGCGCAGTTCCTGGAATCCTTTTGGTCCGCCGAGCAGATGGCGGATCAGTACCAGCGTCCAGCGATCGCCGATGCGATCGAGTGCGCGTCCGACCGGGTCGAAGACCTGGCCCGGGCGCGGGACCTGGCGCGCATCGCGGCGCGGCGTGGTGGGTACCTTGGGGGGCACGGGACAGATATCTATTTGATATCGACTGAGATGGCAAGTGGGTGCGGTCAGAAGAGGCGTCTCCCCTGCTAGGCTGCCGCTTGACCGAAGGTGGACGGGGGATCGCCGGCGGACACAGACCGTTCCGCGGGAGGAAAGTCCGGGCTCCATAGAGCAGGGAGGTCGCTAACGGCGACCCGGGGCGACCCGAGGGAAAGCGCAACAGAAATGACACCGCCGATGGCCGATGAGGCCGCGATTCTCGGTGAGAGAATCGCGGCGGAGGCACAGGCAAGGTTGAAATCGTGGGGTAAGAGCCCACGCGCGACAGCCGGGTGACCGGCGGCGAGGCAAGCCCCTCCCGGAGCAAGCTCGAATAGGGACGCCGCGTTGGGCGGCTCGCTCGCGCTCCGCAGCGATTCGTCGCGGCGGAGCCGGCGTCCGGGTGAGAGCGCTCGAGCGACGTAGCAATGCGTCGCCTAGACGAATGATCCTCACCGGCATCGGGTCAACTCGATACCGGAACAGAACCCGGCTTAGAGTCCACCTTCGGTCTTCTGTTTCATGATCTCGCCGCTCGCCGTCGCTCGCTACGCGGGAAACGGGCGCGGAGCTGCGAGCGTTGCGACGAGATTCATTGTCGGACGCGAGCTGGGTGAAGGCGCCGCTCGCCGTTGGCGAGCTACGCGGGAAACGGGCGTGGAGCTGCGGGCGTTGCGACGAGATTCATGGTCGGACGCGAGTTGGTGAAGGCGCCGCTCGCCGTTGGCTCGCTACGCGGGAAACGGGCACTTGCGGTGCGAGCGAGCTACGAGATTCATTTTTGGAGGAGGAGAGTCCACGATGCGTGTCGAGACTGGTATCCCGATGAGTGATTGGCGCGCCATCGCTGCAGCGGCCGAACGCGCTGAAGCGATTGGCTTCGACGGCATCACGATGCCCGAGATTGCCAACGATCCCTTCACGCCGCTCGCGTTCGCCGCGCTCGCGACCGAACGCATCCAGCTCGGCACGGCGATCGCGGTGGCGTTTCCGCGCAGCCCGATGGTCGTCGCGAATCTCGCGTGGGACCTGCAGTTGAACTCGCGCGGCCGCTTTGCGCTCGGCCTCGGTCCGCAAGTGAAGGGTCACAACGAGCGACGCTTTTCGGTGCCGTGGAGCGCTCCCGTTCCGCGGCTTCGCGAATACGTCGAGTCTCTGCGCGCGATCTGGCGCTGCTGGGAGCTGGGCGAGCCGCTCGCGTACGAGGGCGAGCACTATCGCTTCACGCTGATGACGCCCGAGTTCTCGCCGCCGGCGAATGGGCTGCCGCCGGTGCCGGTGACGATCGCGGCCGTCGGCAAGGACATGCTGCGTCTCGCGGGTCGCGTCTGCGACGGCGTCCGTCTTCACGGCTTCTGCACGCGGCGCTACCTCGAGGAGGTTGCGCTGCCGCGGGTGCAGGACGGTCTCGAACGGGCCGGGCGCGATCGCAAGCACTTCGAAGTGTGGGGCGGCGGATTCATCGCCACCGGCCGCGACGCCGACGAGGTCGCCAAGCAATTCGAGTGGTGCCGCTACCGGATCGCGTTCTACGGCTCGACGCGCAGCTATGCCCCCGTACTCACGCTGCACGGCTGGGACGACCTGGCTGCGAAGCTGCACGAGATGTCGAAGCGCGGTCAGTGGAAGCAGATGGCAGCGCAGGTTCCCGACGAGGTGGTTCACGAGTTCACCGCCACGGCGCCGTACAGCGAACTCAAACCCGCCGTCGAGAAGCGCTTCGGCGGACTCGTCGATTCCATCGCATTCGGATTTCCGGAAGAGGTTCCCGCCGGCCTCGCGCGCGAACTCGTCGATGATCTGCGCACGATTCCGCAGACGTTTCAGGGTTTCCCGCAGAGCTGGGCCTGAGACTTGGCTACTCCGCCATCAGAGGCTTGCGGCGCCGACGAATCGTCAAATCGCGCCGGTAGCAGAGCACGCGACGACGGCGGTGGCGGTCGTAGCGCCGCCATTTGCGCTCCGGCACCTCGTCGGGCGAGATCGCCTCGAATCCCTGTCGCTCGAAGAACGCGCCGACGCGATCCTGCGTCGTACAGGCAAAAACCCAGCGCAATCGCAGCGTACGCGCCTGGCGCAGCGCGTAGCGAACGAGGTGCTGTCCGACACCTTCGCCGAGAAAGCGCGTCAGTGTGTAGAGCGAAGCGATCTCGCCAGCGCGGATCTCCGGATACGGAAGCAGCGCGCCAATCCCGGCGAGGTGAGACCCTTCGACGAATGCGCCGAAGCCACTGACGAGAATCTGATCGATCTCGCGCGCGGGTCGCGTCGCCAGATACCCCTCCTCGACACCGCGGCCGATCAGATCATAGGCAGCGTCGAAGTCGTCGAGTCCGAGATCGCGCACCGCGATGTAGCGCTTGCGCGTGAACAGCGTCCCCGAGCCGGGATACGTGAAGAGTTCCTCGCGAAGTCCGCCGAGCGAGCACACGTTCACCGCCTGCAGACCGCCACTGAGCAAGCGATCGACTTCGCGCAGCAGTGCGACGCGTTCGCGGCCGATCCGGCGTCGATGCAAGAGCAGTTGTCGCAGCTCGTCCTGGTGTACGAACGAGAGACGCTCGCCGCTCGGTGCGCGCAGGCCTCCTTGGGGGTCGATCCACACCAGCTTGAAGAGGCCGAGTCGCAACGCCAGCTCACGAATCTGCTCGGCAAACGAACGTCTGCCGCCCGCCAGAATCCCGAGCCGCGAGGATTGGCGGAGTGCGCGCCAGACCGCGGTCTCGAGCTGCCGTGTCGCTGCGGGCAGGATGCGCTCGCCGACGACGGCAGCGAGTCGATCGCGTCGTGACGAGATCACGATCACGTTGGTGTCATTGCGTGCGAGAACCTGAACGACGGCAGCGAGCTGTTCCGCTTCTCGAAGAAGGCCCGCAGGGCACGCAATGCCGAGCGTGCGCCCGCGAAACTCCTGGAGGTAGAAGGCGCGCTCGAAATGCGCGCCCTCTTCAGCGGCGGTCATCGACGCGCATTGTTGCGAATCCCGAGCCCGCGCGGTCGCAGGAGAGTCCAAGCGAGCGGAAATGTCACGCGACGGGCCGCGCCTGCCACTCATCAAAGCTCAGGCCAAGATCGGAGCCTCTGGGGCGGCCGGGCTCTACGGTCCGCCAGGGCAAGGGCCGATATGGGTTTAGCGGGGCTTTTACCCAACAACTTCTTCGAGCAAGCGGGGCGAGAAAGTTCTAGCAAACAGATGGGGAAGCGTGGAGAATGCCGGGCTGCTCGGATGCCCGCCGAACAGCCGCCGGCTCGCCACCGTCGGAGCGCCCAGACGAGACCGCGACGGATCTGACCGAACGACCCCTGCGCTGCCTCTCCACGCAGCCGACCCATGCGAAAAGTGCCGACGGTTTGCTTTCGAAGAGCGTCACGCAGGGCCCCACGGGGCCAACGACTGAGACTCCGTATCTAGATTGGGTTCGAGGGATCCTCCCCGAGCCGCAGAAGCCGGTGCGGCGTTCAAGGTCCCGAGTCCGAAGAATCCGCAGAACCATGAGAGGTCTTTCGTGAAGCTGGAGGATCGGAAAACGACGGCATCAACCGAGGTCGAGGGCCGCGGCCCGCAAGGCGCGACGGCTTCCTTCGCATCCGAGGATCTGGATCCCGGCCGGGAGCGGCGACCGCTCGAATCCTATTTCCAGGAGATCGGCGGCACGCGAACGCTTCGTCGCGAGGAAGAGGTCTACCTCGCCAAGGAGTTGGAGGCCGCGACCGCCGCCCTGCGCGGTGCGCTCTACCGAATCCCCTGCTCTTCCCGCCATGTCGTCGATCGTTGGGACGATCTGCGCGCGCTCTCGCACACCGGGGCGAAGCTTTCCGAATCGATGGGTGACGAAGAGACCGGCGAGATCGCTGCGCGCGTCGAGCGTGCGGTCAAGAAGCTGCGCGTCCATCACGCCGAGCGCGACAAGCATCTGAAGAAGCGCGCGACCAAGGCCGTTGCGCGCAGCGACGAGAAGATCGCCGACGAACTCGAGCGCGCCCAGCTCTCGCTCGCGGTACTCGCCGAACTGCGCGAGCGCGTCTTCGCGATCGCCAAGAGCATGCGCGATGCCCGCAAGGGCACCAACCGCCTGAACGATCTCGAGAACGAGGCCGGCGCCACCAAGATCGTGATGCTCGAGCGCGTGACGATCGTTCGCGACGCGCATGCGCGGATGACCGAGGTGAAGAATCGCTTCATCGAGCACAACCTGAAGCTCGTCGTCGCGATCGCGAAGGATTATCGGAACCTCGGGCTCTCGTTCCCGGATCTGATCCAGGAAGGCAACCTCGGGCTGATCCGCGCCGTCGAGAAGTTCGACCATCGGCGCGGCTTCAAGTTCTCGACCTACGCGGTCTGGTGGATTCGGCAGGCGCTGGTGCGCGCGATCCAGAACCATTCGCGGACGATTCGTCTGCCCTCGCATGTGCACGACCGCCTGCAGCGCAGTCAGCGCGTGCGCGCGGAGCTGACGGGCAAGCTCGGCCGCGAACCGACCGCGGCGGAACTCGCGCCGGCACTCGGCACCGACATCGACTCGCTGGAGTCGCTCGACCGACTCTCGCGCGAGGCGATCTCGCTCGAATCGTCGGTAGCGGGCACCGAGAAGCGCCTCGAAGAGTTCGTTTCCGATCCGACGGCGATTACACCGGATGGCGGCATCGATGGCGATCGCATGCGCTCGGGCGTCGGTTCGCTGATCCAAAGCCTGTCGGACCGCGAGCAACTCATCCTGCGACTGCGCTACGGCCTCGGCGGCGAGGAAGAGCACACGCTCGAACAAATCGGGCAGTCGCTCGGTCTTTCGCGCGAACGCGTGCGTCAGCTCGAGGCGCGGGCGCTGAAGAAGCTGCGCGAGACGGGACCGGCGCAGCGCCTGTATCCGATTCTCGAACCCTGAAACGCTCTATCAGTCGATTGAGGCGGCGACCGGCTTCGGCTCGGTCGCCGCTGTCATTTCGTGGTGTAGAGAACCCGCGAAGCGCACGCGCAGCGTCTCCACCATCACATACGCGGCCGGCACCACGAACACCGTGAGCGCCGTCGAGAAGGCCATTCCACCGACCGCTGCGATGCCGAGCGGCGCGCGCAATTCGCCGCCGGCGCCGACGCCGAGCAGCTCGCCCAACATGCGATTGCCGCCGAGCGCGATCGGCAACATGCCGACGATCGTCGAGAGCGCCGTCATCAAGATCGGCCGGAAGCGCGTGCGGCCAGCTTCGAATGCCGCCTCGGCGATTCCCATGCCCTGCTCGCGCAGCTGGTTCGCGAACTCGACGATCAGGATCGAGTTCTTTGCGACCAGTCCGACCAGCATCACCATGCCGATCTGGCTGAAGAGGTTGAGCGTCGTACCGGTGAGCCACAGCGTCGCGAGGGCGCCAGTGAACGAGAGTGCGACGGCGATCAGGATCGTGAGCGGGTGCACGAAACTCTCGAACTGCGCGGCGAGCACCAGATAGATCACGAGGACGCCGAGCAGATAGGCAAAGACGATCGCCTTGCCCGACTCGAAGAATTGCTCCGACTCGCCCGAGAACGTGACGCTGTAGCCGCCATCGCGCGGCAGGATCTCCAGCGCCAGCGCACGAACCTTTTCGAGCGCTTCGCCCTGCGAGGTGCCCGGCGCGAGACCCGCCGAGATGGTCGCGGCACGCTGCCGATCGAAGTGCGGCACGCCGCGCGCTGCGGTGGTTTCCGTAACGCGCGCGACGGATGAGATCGGAATCACGCCGCCGCCTCGGCCGTGTACGTAGAGCACCGGGATGTCGCCGGGGCGCGAACGCTCATCGCGCTCGAGCTGCACGATCACGTCGTAGGTCTGCCCACCGATCTTGAAGGACGAGAGATCGACGCCGCCGAGCAGGATCTGCAGCGTGCTCGCGACCTCGCGAACCGAGACGCCGAGATCGCTGGCGCGATCGCGATCGATCGTGACGTCGAGCTGTGGCTTGTTCAGCAGCAGATCGCTGCGCACGTTGAGCAGTCCGGGGATTTCCTGCGCGGCGCGCTGCGCGAGTTCATCGCCGTAGCCGGCGAGCGCCTTCACGTCGGGACCCGTGAGCACGACCGAGATCGGCTGGGATCCGAAGCCATTGCCGAGCGCCGGGAACTCGCTCGCGAAGGCCTGCACGCCGGTCACTCCGCCGAGCTTCGGACGCAGTTCGCTGAGGACGTCGCGAATGTGTCGCTCGCGATCGTCGTGCAACGACCCGATCACGATGCCTTCGTTGACGAGGCCCGGCGCGCCGAGGCCCAATGCGATCACGGAGAAGGAACGCGCCAGTTCCGGCGCCGAACGCGTGATGTCCTCGACCTGGCGCATGTAGCGATCGGTGTATTCGATCGTGGCGCCTTCCGGCGCGCGCGTGATCACGAAGAAGCCGCCGCGATCGGCGGGCGGGATGAACTCGCGATCGACGGCGCCCGCCCAGAGCATGAAGAGGCCCAGCGCGAACCACGCGATGCCGACCGCAACCGTGAAGCCGCGATGCGCCATCGCGCGCCGCAACAGACTCGCGTAGCCGTTGGTGAGTCCGTCGGATGCGCGCTCGAGCACGGCGCCGATGCCCGTCTCCGGCTCACCGCGCCGCAACACGCGCGCGCAGAGCGCCGGCGACAGCGTCAGCGCGACGAGTCCCGAGATCGCCACCGACGCCGCGACCGTCACGCCGAACTCGCCGAAGAGCCGCCCCGTCGTGTCCGAGAGATACGCGAGCGGCAGGAACACGGCGACCACCGACACCGTCGACGCCACCACCGCAAACGAGATCTCGCGCATGCCGCGAATCGCCGCTTCGCGCGGCGGCGTCCCGCCCTCGACCCAGCGCGTGATGTTCTCGAGCACGATGATCGCGTCATCGACGACGAGACCGATCGCCAGCGTGAGTCCCATCAGTGTCAGCGTGTTGATCGTGAAGCCGGCGATATAGAGAATCGTGAAGGTGCCCACGATCGAGACCGGAATCGCCACCGCCGGCACCAGCGTCGCGCGCAGCGTGCGCAGGAACAGATAGATCACGATCAGTACCAGGATGATCGCTTCGCCGAGCGAGTGCAGCACGTTCGAGATCGAGTCGCGGATGAAGGTCGAGCCGTCGAACGCGATCGTCAGTTTCACATCGGGCGGCAGCTCCGCGCGCAGCTTCTCGATCTCGGCGGTGACGGCGTCCACGACTGCGATGGTGTTCGCGCCCGACAGCTTCACGACGCCGAGTCCCACCGCGGCCTCGCCGTTGAAACGCACCACCTTGCGCTCGGTTTCTGGCCCGATCTCGACGCGCGCGACATCGCGCAATCGCACGGCCTGGCCATGCACCGTCGCGACCACCATCTCCTCGAAGGCGTGCGGGTCGTCGAGTTCGCCGAGCGTGCGCACGGTGAATTCGCGATCGGGGCCTTCGATGCGGCCCGACGGGATGTCTACGTTCTCGCGCGCGAGCGCCGCCGCGATGTCGGCAACGGTGAGCTGGAACGAGGTGAGGCGATCGTTGTCGATCCAGATCCGCATCGACATGCGCCGCTCGCCCGCGATCACCACCTGCGCGACGCCCGAGAGCTTGGCGAGGCGATCCTGCACCACCTCGTCGGCGAGCCGCGAGATCGCGATCTGATCGCTGCCGCCCGAGAGCGCGAGCCACAGCACCGGACTCGCATCGGCGTCCTGCTTGGCGACGATCGGCTCATCCGCGTCGTCGGGAATCTGGTTGCGCGCACGGGCGACGCGGTCGCGCACGTCGGCGGCGGCGAGATCGACATCGCGTCCCAGCTCGAACTCGACGGTGATCGCCGACACCTGCTCGCGCGACAGCGACGTCAGATGCTTCACGCCCTCGATGCCGATCAGCTGATCTTCGAGCGGCTCGGTGACGGAGGTCTCGACGACTTCGGGCGCCGCACCCGGATAGACGGTGACGACCGACACGATTGGCGGATCGACATCAGGCAGTTCGCGATTGGGAAGACGCGTGAGCGAGATCGCTCCGAGCAGCGTGATCAGCAGCGAGAGCACCGTCGCGAGGACGGGGCGCTCGATGCAGATCTCGGAGAGCCTCAAGCGTCGCCCGCAGGTGCGGCCGCGGCGCTCGGACTCGGCGGCGCCGCGCCGGTCGCCGTCGCCGCAACCGGCTTCACCGGCGCGCCCGCATGCACCTTGTGGGTGCCCGCCGTCACGATGCGATCGCCCGCAGCGACACCGGACAGGATCTCGACGCGACCGGACTCACGCCCGCCGAGCTCGACGACGACGCGCTCCGCTTTGTCCTCCGCGCCGATGCGCCAGACGAAAGTGCCGTCGCTGGTGGTGACGAGCGCTTCCTCCGGCACCAACACCGCATTGCGCTCGCCGAGCTTCGCTTTCACGCGCGCGAACATGCCCGGCAACAGTGTGCCGTCCGGATTCGGCACGCGGCCCTTGATCAAGATCCGGCGCGTCGCGGAATCGACGCTCGACGCGATGAAGCGGATCTCGCCCGGGAAGCGCCGATCCGGGAACGAGGCGACCTCGAGTTCGAATTGAGCGCCGATGCGTGCCAGCGACAGCACCGCTTCGGGAATCGTGAAGACCAGTGAGAGCGGGTCCACGCCATCGATGCGCACGAGGCCGTCATCGACCTTGATGCGCGCGCCGGGCGACATCAGACGCGCGCCGGTGCGACCATCAAAGGGGGCGCGAATCCGCGTGCGATCGAACTCGACGCGACGCAACTCCGTGCGCGCGCGCGCCATCTCGAGATTCGCGCGCGCCTTGTCGAGCTGCGCGGCGGCGGCGGCGTTCTGACTCTTGAGCGTGTTGGTGCGCGCATAGTCTTCCTGCGCGAGCAACAGCTCCGCTTCCGATTCCCGCAGCCGCGCCGCCTGTTCGCGATCGCGCAGGCGGAAGAGCACGTCGGCCGCCTTCACGGTCTGGCCGTCCTCGAAATCGACGCTCTCGATCACGCCCGGAACTTCCGACTTCACGACGGCCGAGTTGTCCGCTTGCAACTCGCCGAGCAGATCGGCCTGCTGCTCGAAGGACTCGGCCACGAGCGTGATCACTTCGACCGAGGGCGGCGGAGGAGGCTGCGAGGCCTTCTCCGCATCGCCACTCCCGCAACCCGCCGCGGCGCCCAGCAGCGCAAACACGGCGATGGCCGCGAGCGTCGCAAACGGAGGAATCTTCGCGGTCTCACGGGCGCGGCGGGACGACCCGGCGCAGCCCCGCGTCGTCGGGGAGAGCATGCTTCGAGACTACTCGATGACCTCTGGCGCTGCCGCACTCCGCACGGGAGGCGATGAGGACTCGTCGCGTTATTCTGCGCGGCCGCTCGGCGCCCTGCGCGTCGCCTCCGGGAGATTTGCGTGCATCTGCTCTGTCTCGACCTCGAAGGCGTACTCGTGCCGGAGATCTGGATCGGAGTCGCCGAGCGCACCGGCATCGCCGCGTTGCGCATGACCACGCGCGACGAACCCGACTACGACAAGCTGATGCGCAGCCGCATCGCGATCCTGGAACGCGAGGGACTCGGCATCGCCGACATCCACGCGGTGATCGGCGCAATGGATCCCCTGCCCGGCGCGCGCGAATTCCTCGACTGGGCGCGCGAACGAACGCAGGTGCTGATCCTCTCCGACACTTTCTATCAAGTCGCGATGCCGCTGATGCGCAAGCTCGGCTGGCCGACGCTCTTCTGCAATTTCCTGGACGTCGATGAAAAGGGCCGCGTGGTCGGTTACCGGCTGCGCCAGAAAGACGGCAAGCGCAAAGCGGTGCAAGCGCTGCACGGCCTCGAGTTCCGCGTGATCGCCGCCGGCGATTCGTACAACGACACCACGATGCTCGGCGAAGCAGAGGCCGGCATCCTCTTCTGCCCGCCCGACAACGTGGTGCGCGAGTTCCCGCAATTCCCCGTTGCGCGCGACTACGACGATCTGCGTCGCGAGATCGAAGCCGCGCTGGCGAGACTCGGCGGATGACCGCGCGCTTCGCGCTCAGCGAATCCGAATGGCGGGCGTGGCGCGAGGACGGCTTCTTCTTGCGCCGCGCGGCTTTCGATGCGCGAGAAGTCGAGGAGATGCGCGCCGCGTCGGATCGCGTTCGCGACCTCGCGCTGCAGCTCGCCACCGAGGGCCGCCCCTACGAAGTCGATGGCAATCGCTACGTCGAAGCAGGCGCCGTCACGGTGCAGCTCGAACACCGACCGGGTACTGCGTCACTGCGTGTGGTCGAGCCGTTCCACGCGCTCGATGCCGTCTTCGATCGCCTCGTCGATGATGCGCGCCTGGTCGATCCGATGTGCGATCTGGTCGGCGCGCCGCGCGTCGGGCTGTGGACCGACAAGCTCAACTTCAAGCCGCCGCACGACGGTTCCGGCTTTCGCTGGCATCAGGATTCTCCGTACTGGGCGCATGCGTGTCGCCACCTCGATCAGTTGCCGAATGTGATGCTGGCGCTCGACGACGCCGATGAAGCGAACGGTTGCCTGCGCGTGGTGCGCGGCTCTCATCGGCACGGCTTGCTGCCGGGTCGCGAGGGCGAGGGCGTGCTCGGTCCGCTCTTCACCGATCCGCGTCACTTCGACCTGCAAGCGCAGGTGGCGGCGGAGATGCCGGCCGGCTCGCTCGTCTTCTTCAGCCCGCATTCCGTGCACGGCTCCGAACCGAACCGTTCGGAGCGGATCCGCCGCGCGATGGTGCTCACCTATCAGCCGAGCGGCTACGACCAGTTCAAGGCGCCCGGCCGTCGCGAAGCAGCGATGAGCCAGGCACAAGGGGAAGCGGAGGCTCGATGACAGCAGAGCGCGACACCTGGATCGTGACCGGCGGCGCCGGCTTCATCGGTTGCAACTTCGTGCGCCACGCACTCGCGAGTTCGGACGCGCGCATCGTCGTGCTCGACCTGCTCACCTACGCCGGCAGCCTCGAGAACCTGCGCGGCGTGATCGACGGCGATCGCGTCGTATTCGTGCAGGGCAACATCGCCGACGCAGAAGCGGTGTCGGCGGTGTATCGCGATCACAAGCCCTGCGCGGTGGTCAACTTCGCGGCCGAGAGTCACGTCGATCGCTCGATCGAAGCGCCGCGGGATTTCCTGACGACCAACGTCGGCGGCACCTTCGAGCTGCTCGAAGGCGCGCGACGCCACCTCGCCAGCGCCGACGCGGCAACGCGCGATCGCTTCCGCTTCCTGCACGTCTCGACCGACGAGGTCTATGGGACACTCGGAAGCGACGGACTCTTCTCCGAAGACACGCCGTATGCGCCGAACTCGCCCTACTCGGCGTCGAAAGCCGCGGCCGATCATTTCGTGCGGGCTTACCAGCACACTTTCGGCGTGCCCACGCTGGTGACGAACTGCTCGAACAACTACGGCCCCAACCAGTTTCCCGAGAAGCTGATTCCGCTGATGATCCTGAATGCGCTCGAAGGCAAAGCGCTGCCGATCTACGGCGACGGCGGCAACATCCGCGATTGGCTCTACGTCGAGGATCACTGCGAGGGAATCCTGCAGGTGCTGCGCAAGGGCCAGGTCGGCGAGAAGTACAACGTTGGTGGCGGCAACGAGCGCACGAATCTTCAGCTCGTCGATCGTCTCTGCGCGCTGCTCGACGAAGCGCGTCCCGCGCAGGAGAACCCCGCGCTGCGCAATCAAGGGCACCGCAGCTATGCAGCGCTGAAGACCTTCGTCACCGATCGCCCGGGACATGATCGCCGCTACGCGATCGACGCGAGCAAGATCCGGCGCGAGATCGGCTGGTCGCCGCGTCACGATCTCGAGAGCGGACTCGAACGCACGGTGCGCTGGTATCTCGACAATGCCGACTGGTGCAAGGCCATCCAAGACGAGCGCTATCAGCGCCAACGACTCGGTCTGCAAGCCTGAGCCGCCTCGCCCTTCCCTTCACAGAACTTTCACAAACCGTTGCTTTTACCGAAGTTTCACAAGCCAAAGTGCTTGGGAGACCGAGTCGGTCTCTATTCTCGCGCCGCTTCGAAGCAACGGCGCTCGCCCGAGCGCAACGAAGGGAATGCATGTCGCTCGCGCTATCGCCGCTTCCGGAACAACAACCCGACACGATCCTCGCGCCGAACCAGGCCGATGGGATCTGGTCGTCGCGGCTCGCCGACGGGCTCACCTACGCTTTGTATTGGGGCGTACACGTCGCCGCGATCGGGGTGCTCTTCACCGGTGTCACGAAGACGGCGCTGGCGCTCTTCGCGATCACATTCTGGGGTCGCCTCTTCGGCATCACCGGCGGCTACCACCGCTACTTCGCGCACAAGACCTACAAGACGAGTCGCGCGTTCCAGTTCGTGCTCGCGGCGCTCGGCACCGCGGCGACACAGAAAGGCCCGCTCTGGTGGGCGAGCCTGCACCGCATCCATCACCGTGAGTCCGATGGCCCCGGCGATGTGCATTCGCCGAAGAGCGGCTTCTGGTATTCGCACCAGGGCTGGATCTTCGACAAGAAGTGGCAGGCGACGCGCCTCGATGGCATCCCCGATTTCGCGAAGTACCCCGAGATCCAGTGGCTGAATCGCTGGCACTTCGTTCCGCCCGTCGTGGTCGCCGTCGCTTGCTGGGCAATTGGCGGTTGGCCGGGCCTCTTCTGGGGCTTCTTCCTCTCGACCACGCTGCTCTGGCACTCGACCTACACGATCAACTCGCTGTCGCACGTCTTTGGCACGCGCCGTTTCGACACCGACGACACTTCGAAGAACAACTGGATGCTCGCGCTGCTCACCTGGGGCGAGGGCTGGCACAACAATCACCATCACTACATGGCGAGCGCGCGCCAGGGTTTCCGCTGGTGGGAGATCGACATCACCTACTACGTGCTGCGCGCCCTCGCGGCCGTCGGCTTGATCTGGGATGTGCGCGAGCCGCCCGCGGCGCTGAAGAGCGGGCGCGTTCGCGAGGCCGTGACGGAACGCAAGGCCGCCTGATCCGCGTCAGCGCGCCCCGGCCAACGCGGGGTCTGTGATCGTCACGTCGGCCTGCGTGCGCAGTCGTTCGATCTCGCGGGTGAGAAGCGCGTCGTGCTCGTGCTGCACCCACGCTTGCTGCACTGCGTCGGTGACGTCGTCGAGTGGCGGTACGACATCCGGTTCGCGCGTGACGAGTCTCGTCACCCAGTAGCCATCCATCGCGCGCACCGGATCGCTGACCGCGCCGGGCGAGAGCTGCGCGAGCGCTTGCACGACGACATTGCCGAAGCGGTCGCGCAGCGCATCGAAGTACGTCGGTCCGGCGGCGAGCGGCGGATCGAGCGGCTGCGCGAGTTCATCGGCGAGCGTCGCAAGCGACTCGCCCGCCCGCGCGCGGCGTGCGATCTCGGTCGCGCGCGCCTTCGCGTCGTCCTCGGCGAGCGCGCCGACCGGCACCAACGCCAACTCGACCTCCACCGCGCCGGCACGCGCCACCGTCTTGCCGTAGTCGCGATAGAACGCTTCGAGTTCGCTGCGGTCTGGCTCGCGCATCTCGGAGGTGGTCAGCGTGTCGATCACGGCCGCCACGATCGCGCGACGCGCGCTCGCCTCGCTTCGCTCGAGGCCGAGCGCGACACCGTATTGAAGCAGCACCTCCTCATCGATCAGCCGGTCGAGGAGGCGGCGCTGCTCGGCGGGATTGAGATCGAGGCTCCCGCGCTCGCGCGCGAGGGCGCCGATGTAGCGCGCGAGCGCCTCGCGCGTGACGGGTTTTCCGTTGACCGTCGCGACGATGTCCGACGAAGGCAGAGCCGTTGCGCCAACCGAGTCAGGCGCGCCGCCGCGCACCAGGGTCGCCCCGGCGATCGCGGCGCCCGCAATCGCGCCGAGCACCAGCCAGCGCAGCGCAGTCGGCGAGGTTCGCGGCGATTCGTTCATCGCGCCGCGACTCCGGCCGCGACGTAGGCGTCGGCGCGGAATCGCTGCATGTCCACCACTTGCCCGGTCTCGCGCGCGTGCTCGGCCGCGAAACCGATCAAGTGACTTTCGAGCGCTGCGCGACCCGACGCGCGCACCGCGCGGCTGCCGCTCTGCAACAAATCGCTGAAATGCGTCATCAAGCCGGGATCGCCGCCGAAGTGCCCGAACACGGAGCCCTTGATCGCCGTGCGATCGACGCCGAGCGCGCCCGCGCGCGAGACCTCGATGACACCGCCATCGAGCAGCCCGCGCACTTCGCCGCGCGTGCCGGTCAAGCGGATCGTGCGCTCTTCGTTCGCGGCGAGTCCGTGCAAACCGAAGCTCGCGGTGACGCCGCCCTCGAACTCGAGTGCGACCACCTGATGGTCGAGCACATCGTTGTCGCAGTGGAACACGCAGCGCCCGTAGCGTCCGGTTTCGAGCGCACGCATGCGAGCGTCGCGGCTCGAATCGGGCGACACATCGGACCACGGCCAGGCGCGCGCGATCTTGTCGTCCGGCCCCGCATAGAACGCGACGGCATCGTGCGGGCAGCTCGCCTGCACGGGACACCCATCGGTGCAGCGCAGCGGCGCATCGGCCGGCGCGCGCTCGGAGCGGTAGTGCGCGAGCGCACCGAACGACGCGACGCGCACCGCCGGGCGATCCACCAACCACGCGAGCAGATCGAGATCGTGGCACGACTTCGCCAGCAGGATCGGCGCGGCGATCTCGCGATTGCGGAACTTCCCGCGCACATAGGAATGCGTCATGTGCCACTGCGCGACGTGTTCCTTCAGATCGACGTGCACGATCTCGCCGAGCACACCGCTCGACACGATCTCGTGGATCCTCTCGTAGAACGGCGTGTAGCGGAGCACGTGACCGATCTGCAGCAGGCAGCCCGCCGCCTCGGCGGCTTCGACGACGCGCACGCATTCGGCGGGCGTCGGCGCGATCGGCTTCTCGAGCAGCACATCGTAGCCGCGTGCGAAGGCGGCGAGCGCCGGCTCGACGTGCAGCGTGTCACCGGTGGCGATGATCGCGACGTCGGCGAGGCGCGGGCGCGAGAGGCACTCCGCCCAGTCGCGAAACACGAGCTCGGGTGCGATGCCGTGATCCGTCGCGACGGCGGATCGCGACGCATCGTCGGGTTCCGCGACGGCCACCACGCGCAATCGATCGGGATGCGCGGCTGCCCATCGCGCATAGACGTAGCGACCGCGATTGCCCGCTCCGATCACGACCGCTGTGGACGCTTTCATGCTCTCCCGCTCTCCCTCGACGGTTATACTCGGCGGCCGTGGAAAAAGAACCGCCCGCTCCGGATGCAGACTCGTCGGCGGATTCGGCCGCGAATCCGAGTGCGCCGGTCACGATCGAGCAACTCCAGACGCTCGCGAGCGGACTGCAGATCGGTCACTACGGCCGTCACATACTCTTGTGTGTGCATGGCGACTGCGCGCCGTCCCAGCAAGCCCGAGAGTCGTGGCAGTTTCTCAAGCGCCGCTTGCGCGAACTCGGTCTCGAGCGCGCGGCCGGCGGAGTCTACCGGACCCAGGTCAACTGCTTGCGCGTCTGCAAGAACGGCCCGATCGCGGTCGTCTATCCCGATGGCGTCTGGTATCACGGCTGCACGCCGGATGGGCTCGAACGCATCTTGCAGGAACACCTGATCGGCGGCGTTCCCGTCGAGAGCCTGCGCTTCGCGATGAATCCGCTGCCGAATCCCGCCGCGCCCGCGCCGCCTGGGCTGCTGCCCGGCAACGGAAGCGCGAGCGCGTGAACTCCGTCCTGCTCGTCGGTCGCGAGCACGGAGAAATCGGCGCCGTCGCCGAGCAGGCGCAGAAGCGCATCGCGGTTGCGATCTCACGCGGCGGCGCCGAGAAACGCTACGAGTACACCGACCCGAACGAAGACGTCGCGCTCGCCGCCGAGGGCTCGCACGGCGTGCTCGTCGCCGTCGCGGATGGACACTGGGGGCAGCGCGCAGCGGAAGTCGCACTCTTGCACCTCCGCGACCAACACTTCGAGGCGTGGCTCGACGGCGCCGAGCGCTCCGTCGAAAGCTGGTATCAGGACGTGCTGCACGCGCTCGTCGCCGCGAACGACGCGATCCTCGCCGCCCACACCGAGAGCGAGACGCCGCGCACCACGCTCGCATTCGCGTTCGCGCGGGCTGCGGACGACGTACTGATCACCGCGTCCGCCGGCGACAGTCACCTATTCGTTGTGGGCGAGACGCAGGTGATCGAGAGGCTCCCGCGCCAGCGCAAGCAGAGCTTCCTCGGCAACGCGAGCCGCAAGCCTTCCGAGCTCGCGCGTGAACTCCGCATCGAAGTGCAGCCGCTCGGAGACGCGCGCGCGCTGCTCGCCGTCACCGACGGCATCTCGGAACACGGCATCGGCGTCACCGACCCGCGCGAAGCGGTGCGCAGCGCGGTGGCGAGCGCCGACGCCGCAGCGGCGAGTGCGCGCGCAGCCGTCGCGGCGCGCGCGTTGGTCGATGCAGCGCTCGCGGCGCATGGGAGCAACGATGCGGGCGACAACATCGCCGCCGCCGTCGCTTGGATCGCGCGCTGATCAGACTCCCGCGAGCAGCAGCGCGACGCGCTCCGCGATCGCCGGCGCAGCGGTGAGTCCCGGCGATTCGATTCCAATCAAATTGACGAAGCCCGGCAGACCGCGCGCCGACTCTTCGTCGATCACGAAGTCGCGGAAGGACTCGCCCGGCGCCGCGAGCTTCGGACGAATCCCCGCCTGATCGGGCGTGAGCCATTCGGCGCGAAGACTCGGCAAGTAGCGCTGCGCCGCGTGCGCGAAGGACTCCGCCTTCGCAGCATCCACCGCGTAGTCGATGCGATCGACGTACTCCGCATCGGGGCCGAAGCGCACGCGACCGCCGAGGTCGAGCGTCACGTGGACGCCGAGTCCGGCTGAAGCCGGCACGGGATAGACGAGTCGCGAGAAGTGGAGCGGTGCGCCGGGTGCGAGCGCGAAGTAGTCGCCCTTGCAGAGGTGCTGGCGCAGGCGACACGCATCGATGTCGAGGCCGGCGAGTGCCGCGATCTGATCGCTCGCGAGTCCCGCAGCATTGACGACCGCAGCAGCGCCCAGTGTTTCGCGCGCGCCCTTCGCATCCTGTGCGACGACGCGATAGCCGGGCTGCGCCGCTTCGATCGCGACCACCTCGCGTCCGAGCGCGATCGCCGCGCCGTGCGCCTCGGCTTCCGCTGCGAACGACAGACAGAGCGCATGCGCATCGACGATGCCGGTCGCAGGCGAGTGCAGCGCGGCGATCGCGCGCACCGACGGCTCCATGCGCGTCACCGCAGCGGCATCGAGGATCGCGAGATCCGGCGCGCCGTTCTCGCTGCCGAGCGCGCGCAATCGCTCGAGCGTCGCGACTTCGGCGTGCTCCACCGCGACGACCAGCTTGCCGACGCGGCGATGCGGGATGCGTTCCCGCTCGCAGCGCGCGTAGAGCGCACGACTGCCGGCGACGCAAAGCTGTGCCTTCCACGAAGCGCTCGGGTAGTAGAGCCCCGCGTGCAACACCTGGCTGTTGCGACTCGTCGTCTCGCGGCCGAAACCGTCGTGGCGCTCGACTACGACGACGGAACGACCCGCGCGCGCGAGCGCTGCCGCGGTCGCGAGGCCGATGATGCCCGCGCCGATCACCAGCACGTCGCATTCGGGCTTCACGCGGAGTCGCTCACGAAACCGGGAACGCTTCTCCGAACGCCTGCTGATAGCGCGCGCGCAAACCGGCGGCGTCGATGCACACCGATTGCGTGCCGCGCTCCTCGACGTCGAGGCAACCCATCAGCGAGCCGATGCGCGCCGCGCGTGCGAGCGGCAAACCGCGGTCGAGACCGAAGAGCAACCCGGAGCGGAAGGCGTCGCCGCAACCGGTGGGATCGACGACGCGTTCGGCCTTCGCGGCGGGCACGTCCGTGCGCTGGCCGCCTTCGAAGATCGTCGAGCCTTCGGCGCCGCGCGTGACGATCACCGCGTTCGCGCGCTTCACGAGCTCCGCTTCCGGCACGCCGGTGCGCTCGAGTGTCACCGCCCATTCGTAGTCGTTGACGATGTAGACGTGCGCGCCATCGAGAAACGCGAGCAGGCCCGGGCCGTCGAAGTTGATCAACTGCTGGCCGGGATCGATCACGGTGGGAACGCCACGCGCCTTCAGCGCCGCCTTGTGATTGTGCATCGCCGCGTTGTCGTCGGGACCGATGATCGCGAGCGAGATCGCGTCGCTCACGTCGGCGACGCGCAGTTGCGCGGCGCGCTCCATCGCACCGGGATGGAACGCGACGATCTGGTTGTCGTCGAGATCGGTGGTGATGAAGCACTGTGCGGTGTGGGCGTCGTCGAAGATGCGGATCGCATCGCGGCGGATGCCGTGCTGATCGAGCCACGCGGCGTAGGCGCCGAAATCGCGACCCGCGGCGCCGAGGATCAGCGGGTCGGCGCCGAGCAACTTCAAGCCGTACGCGATGTTTCCCGCGCAGCCGCCGAAGAACTCGCGCATCTCGGGCACGTGAAAACTCACCGAGAGGATGTGCAGCTTGTCGGGCAGGATGTGGTTCTTGAAGCGATCGGGAAACACCATGATGCGGTCGATCGCGAGTGAACCGGTGACCAGAATGGACATGCTGCCTCCTCGTGCGGGCGGCAGTCTGGCCGCCACGTATGTTGGGGTCAACACCCGCGCCATGCGCGGCGATCCGCGCAGTCGGCGGGTAGAATCGCGCGATGCGCATTGCAGAGCTGTACGCACGCGGCGAGCCGGTGGTCTCGTTCGAGTTCTTCCCGCCCAAGACGGATGCGGGCTACGCGTCGCTGACGCGCACCATCGCGGATCTGAAGCAACTCGCGCCGGGCTTCGTGTCGGTCACCTGGGGCGCGGGCGGTTCGACGCGACGCAAGACCGTCGACCTGGTCGTGTCGATCCAGCGCGAGATCGGTCTCACCGCGATGGCGCACATGACCTGCGTCGGCGCGCCGCGCAACGAACTCGCCGAGACGCTCGCGTATCTCGCGCGCGAAGGACTCGAGAACGTGCTCGCGCTGCGCGGCGATCCGCCGAAGGACTCGATCGGCTTTGAAGCCGTCGAGGACGGCTTCTCGCACGCCGACGAGCTGGTCGCGTTCGTGCGCGCGCACACAGGACTCTGTGTCGGAGCCGCCTGCTATCCCGAAGCGCATCCCGAGGCGCCGAGCGCGGAAGCGGATCTCGCGAACCTGGCGCGCAAGGTCCAGGCCGGCGCCGAGTTCCTGATCACGCAGCTCTTCTTCGACGCCGACGACTACAGCGCCTTCGTGCTGCGCGCGCGCGCCGCGGGCATCAGCGTGCCGATCGTGCCGGGCATCATGCCGGTGGTGAGCGCTGCAAACGCGCGCCGCATGGCACAGATGTGTGGCTCGCGGATTCCCGATGAACTGGAAGCGCAACTCGCCGCCGCGGGCGACGACGAAGCAGCGACACTCGAAGTAGGCATCGCCTGGGCCACACAACAGTGCCGCACGCTGCTCGAACGCGGCGCGCCGGGGCTGCACTTCTACACGCTCAACAAGTCACCGGCCGCGCGCCGCGTCCACGAGAGTGTCTTCGCGTGAAGCGGCCGTTGCAGATCGCCGTGTTGCTCTCCGGCGAAGGCACCAGCTTCGAAAATCTCTGCGAGCGCATCGATGCGGGCGACGTGCCCGCAGAAGTCGCGCTGGTGATCGCGTCGAAAGAGACGGCCGGCGGGCTGCGCCGCGCCGCGCGACGCGGGATTCCGGCGCTCGCGGTGCCGCGTCGCGCATTCGCATCGAACACCGCGTTCAACGACGCGCTGCACGCCGAGCTCGCGCGCCACGAGATCGATCTCGCCCTGCTCCTCGGTTTCCTCTCCGTGTTCGAGCTGCGCGGCAGATTCGAGGGCCGCGCGATCAACGTGCATCCCGCGCTGATCCCCGCGTTCTGCGGTCGCGGCATGTACGGCCATCACGTTCACGAAGCCGTGCTCGCGGCCGGCGTGAAGATCACCGGCGCCACCGTGCACTTCGCCGACGATCACTACGACACGGGGCCGATCATCCTGCAGGAAGCCGTCGCGGTGCGGGAAGACGACACGGCGGAGTCGCTCGCCGCACGCGTACAGGAAGTGGAGCGACGGCTGGTGCCCGAGGCGGTTCGGCTCTTCGCAGCCGGACGGCTAGCGATCGACGGCCGCGTGGTGCGCGTGCGTCCGCCGACTGCGCCGCAATAGCGTCAACGCGATTCCCGCGACTGCACAACTCGCGAGCGCGCAGGGCTCCGGCACCACCAGGTAATCGACGAGCGCAGAGGTGGCGCCGACGGTGACCGGA
This sequence comes from Deltaproteobacteria bacterium, assembly GCA_031396445.1. Classification (GTDB taxonomy): domain Bacteria; phylum Myxococcota_A; class UBA9160; order UBA9160; family PR03; genus PR03. Next base: position 63,059 of record JANNKU010000007.1, read on the forward strand.
ATGATCTCGGTCGGCACACCGCCACCAGAGAACGTCACCTGCATCGCGGCCGGCGCGAGCACCGGGATCGCATAGCCACCGCCCGCCGACGTGACCGCGAAACGCGTCGATGCGGTCGTCGAAACGGTTACGCCGCTGCGGCCTTCGCCCGCGTCGTAGAGCGCATCGCCATCGATGTCCCGCCAGACGGTGCCGACCAGAAAGCGGTCGAAGTGATCGCCGACCACGGTGTTCGCGTTGGCCAGATCGGCGACGACGACGAGCGGCCCGAGATCACCAGCGGTCGGCACGGCGGCGAGGCCGACGTTGGTCATCGCGAGCGTCGCGGTCGCGTCGGGCGTGTCCATGACACCCTTGCGGTGCGGCCTGCCGGGCTGCATGCCCGGCGGATTCGACGGCAGCGGTCCCCAATCGATGTTCCACGCCGCGTGACCGGCGATCGGCGACGGCGCGAACGCGAGCGCGTTGCCGCGCAGGCCGTTCGCCTGAAAGAAGAATCCCGCCGGGCCGACGCGATTGAGCTGACAGGGCGGATCGCCCTCGCCGCCGCAGACGGGGTCCAGCGAGTTGGTGTCGATCATCAACGCGGCGTGCAACACCGCGGCGTTGTAGAGACGGCGATCGAAGGCGGCCGGCGGCGCGGCGGACAGCGTATCGAACTCGTCCTGCATCACGCCGACATCGACGCCGTAGAACTCCTCCGCAGCGAGGACGAAGGGATCGTCGAGGCCCGCGAGGAACGCACCCTCCGCGATCGGATCCTGGCGCGCGCGATTCATCAGCCACACGAACGCCTGCTCGACGCCGTCGGGATGCTGGCCATCGGCGGTCTTGTGACAGACCCACTCGATGGAGCCGCAGCTCTGGGCGCTCGCGCGCGGCGCGAACGCGCAGGCGGTGAGGATGGCGATGGCCGCGCAAGCGGCCCTGCGCGCGCCGCGCGGTCGCAGCATCACGCGCGACTTCCCACGTCGATCAACTCGATCTTGTAGCCGTCGGGATCTTCGAGGAACGCCAGCACCGTGGTGCCGTGCTGCATCGGACCCGGCTCGCGCACCACCGTGACGCCCTGCGCCCGCAGCGAATCGCAGAGCGCGTGGATGCGCTCGACGCCGAGCGCGAGGTGACCGAACGCGGTGCCCAACTCGTAATCCTGCTTGCCCCAGTTGTGCGTGAGCTCGATGACGGCAGTCTCGGATTCGTTGCCGTAGCCGACGAAGGCCAGCGTGAAGGCGCCGCCCGGATAGTCCTTGCGGCGCAGCAACTTCATGCCCAGCAGCTCGCAATAGAAATGAAGGGAGCGATCGAGATCCCGCACCCGGAGCATCGTGTGGAGCAGCCGCATCGAGGGGCAGTCTAACCCCACCCGATCACATCTCGTGTCGCGAAATTCTCGATTGACGCGGAGAGAACAAAAAGCGAAAGTGAACCCATGGTCTCGCCCCCCCTGCGGACCCGTCGGGAAACCGGGTCTGTCGAAGATCTTTTGCGCGCACTGCGCGAGACGCTGCCGGCCGAGTTGGCCGAGCGTCTCCGCACCGGCGCAGCGCCGAACGAGACGAGCACCCTGCCCCGTCTCGCGACGGGCATCGCCACAGTGGACGCGCTGCTGGGCGGCGGCTTTCCGCGCGGACGCGTGACGGAGATCACCGGGCCGCTCTCGTCGGGACGCACCTCGCTCGCACTCGCGCTGATCGCCACGGCCACGCGCGCCGGCGAGATCGCCGCGATCGTCGATGGCGCCGACGCCTTCGATCCCGCGTCGGCCGCCGCCGCGGGCATCGATCTCTCGAGCGTGCTGTGGGCGCGCCCGTCGCGACCGCGCGAAGCACTGCGCTGCGCCGAACGCCTGCTCGAAGCGCGCGGCTTCGGCGTCATCGTGATGCTGGAGGGTGCAAGCACCCCTGCTGTCGATGCGCGCAAGCAAGGCGCCGCCCAGCGCACCGGAGATTCGAGCTGGCTGCGCATCCATCGCAGCGCGAACGCGAGCGGCACCGCGCTGGTGCTGGTGGCGCCATCGATGCGCGCGGGTCCCTTTGCTGCGCTCAGTCTCGAAGCCCACGCGACACACGTTCTCTTCGCGACGCATCCCGACTGGCTCGAAGCATTGGTCACGCGCGTGGCGCCCGTGCGCACACGGCTCGGCGGATCAGAGGGAAGCGCGGGGATGCGATGGAAGGTCGCGGGCTAGCGCTGTACTCAGCTTCGAATGCGCTTCTTGCGAAGCATGGCCAGCGCGAGCAGCGCGATCGTTCCGGTCGCGATCGCGTTCGGCTCCGGCACCACGTAGTCCACGAGTTCGCTGGTAGCGCTCACATCCGACAACGTCGTGTGTGCAGCGACGCCGCCGCCGGAGAAGGACACCGCGACGGGGCCGGCTGCGACCGCTGCGGGCAACGGGATCGCGTAGCCACCCGCAGCGCCGGTGACGGCGAAATACGACCCGACGCTCGGCGCGACCTCCACGCCCACGATGCCCTCGCCCGCGTCGTAGCGATCGTTGCCGTCCAGGTCTTCCCACACCGTGCCGACCAGGAAGCGGTTGTAGTGGTCGACCTGGTCCGTCGCCGCGTAGGCGTAGTTCCCCGTCACCACGAGCGGGCCGACGCTGGTTGCGCCGTTCGTTTCGGGCACCGCCGCGAGACCGACATTCGTGTAGTTGCCGTCGATGCTCATGATCGCCAGGCGATGTCCGCGACCGGTCTGCATGCCGGTGCCGTCGTTGCCGCCCCAATCGACGTTGAAGCCGGCGTGGCCGTAGAGCGCCGAGTCCGCGTACGAGAAGACGTTGCCGCGCATGCCCCAGGCGTGGAAGCCGGCGGTCGCGACGCGATCGAACTGGCCGTTGTGATTCTGCGCGTTGTTCGCGATCAGATAGAGCGAGTGATCGCGAGCGGCCGCGTAGAGCCGCGCATCGAAGGCGGCCGGCGGCGCGGCCGTGATCGCCGCGAACTCCTGCATCAGTACGCCGAGGTTCACGTCGAAGTAATTGAGCGCGGACTGCACGTCGCCGTCATCGACGCCGGCGAGGAAGACGCCCTCCGCCGCCGGATCCTGTCGCGCCTGGTTCATCAACCACAGCATGCATTGCTCGTCGGCGCTCGGATGCAAGCCGTCGGCACTCTCGTGAAGCGTCCACTCGATCTGTGCACCGGCCGGCGACGCAGCGAAATGTCGCGCTGCTGCGGGCGCCGCGAAGGGATGCAACGCGGTGGGCGGATCCTGCGCGGGCGCCTGCGGCGCTGCGTTCGCCGCCCCGGTGAAGAGCGCCATCACGGCGAGCAAAAGCGCAGAACGCGTGAGCGCGGACATTGCGCCCCGCTTCGGCGCGGCGCACGCGCGACTGAATCGAAGCGCGCACGATCGGCAATGCAGCGGCTGTGCGCGCGCAGCATGGCGGCAACGCGGCGGAATGCCGCATGAAGCAAGGACTGGAGCGCAGCGCCGCGCGCATCGCGTGCGTGCTGGTGCCGGCGCTGCCCGCGGCGGCGCAGATTCGCGCGCATCCGGAACTCGCGGAAGCGCCGCTCGCGGTCGTCTCGGAGCCGGGGCCGCGCGCGACGGTGCTCTCGGTGTCGCCCGCAGCCACACGCGCCGGCGTGCATCCGGGCATGGCGCTCGCCCACGCGCGCGCGGTGTGCAGCGCGCTGGTGCTGCGCGTCTCGCACCCTGCGCTCGAGCGCGCTGCACGCGACGCGCTCTTCGATGTCGCGCTCTCCGCGTCGCCGCGCGCCGTCTTGGTGGCACCGAACAGCGGCGCGCGCGCCGGCGAAGCCGCCGTACACCTCGATGCGTCTGGGCTCGGTCAGATCTTTGCGAGCGAAGCCGCGCTGGCGAGCGCGCTGGTCGAACGCGCGCGCGCGCAGGGACTCCCCGCCGTCGCCGCCGTCGCGACGTCGCGGGCGCTCGCGCTGCTCGCCGCGCGCAGCCTCGCGATGCAAGGCAGCATCTGCGTGGTGGCGCCGGGCGAAGAAGAAGCGTTCCTCGCGCCACTGTCCGTCGATCTGCTCGCACCCGGCGACGCGCTCGCCGAGACGCTGACGCGCTTCGGCGTCTACCGCCTCGGCGCGCTCCTCGCGCTGGCGCCCGCCGTCGTCTCGACACGCCTCGGTGCCGGCCTCGCCAGCGCGCTCGCGGTGCTGCGCGGCGCGCAGAGCGAGACGCCGATCCCGGCGCCGCAGTCGCTGCGTCTCGAAGAATCCGTCTCCACGGATTCGCCGCTCGATCAACTCGACGCGCTGCTCTTCGTGATGGGCGGTCTGCTCTCGCGGCTCTTCGCGCGGCTCGCGCTGCGCCACCTCGCCTGCGCCGATCTCGAAGTCGAATTCGTGCTGGCAGACTCCAGTCGCCACGCGCTGCGCTTGCGACTCGCCGCGCCGAGCACCGATGCACGCGTCTGGCTGCGCCGCTTGCGACTCGCGCTCGAACGCGAACCGCCGCGCGCGCCGGTCGATACGATTGGTGTCGCCACCGAAGGCAGCCTCGCGCGCCGCGATCAACTCGATCTCTTCCGCCCAGCCGGCCCCGCACCCGCCACGCTCGACAATCTGCTCGCCGAACTCGAAGCGCTCTGCGGCCCCGGCCGTGTCGGCGCGCCACAGATCGCCGACGATCACCACCCCGGCGCCTTCGCGATGGGACCTTTCGCCCCGCACGCAGCGCCGCGTCCTGTCACATCGGCGCCGACTGCACCAACGCTCGCTCTGCGCGCGCTGCGGCCCCCGACACCGGCGCAGGTGAGACTCGACGCGGGTCGCCCCAGCACGCTGCGCAGCGCCATCGCGAACGGCGACGTCGTCCATTGCGCCGGCCCCTGGCGTCACACCGGCGGCTGGTGGTCCGAGCACGACCGCTTCGCATTCGACTGCTTCGATATCGCCACGAGCGACGGCCTCGTCGTGCGTCTGCGTCACGACCGACTGCGCGACGTCTGGCACATCGACGCCGTCTACGATTGAGCGCCGCGGGCCTGGAATGCCCCAGATGACATCCGTGCAACCGAAGTCTTGACCCGCGCCATCGACGCGCGCTACACGCGAACCCATGCTCAGCGCAAACCCCCGCCCGTCCCCCCCGACCCGCAAATCCAAAGTCGTGGGCGACGCGCCCGGACTCTTCTTCCGCTCGTTCCTCGAGCGGCCGATGGAAGTCGGCTCGATCATCCCGAGTTCGCGCTTCCTCGAGCGACGCGTCGCGCGTTCCGCGCGGCTCGACAAAGCGCGCGTCGTCGTCGAGTTGGGACCGGGCACGGGCGGCACGACGCAAGCGCTGCTGCGCACGATGCGTCCCGACGCGAAGCTGCTCAGCATCGAGATCAACCCGCGCCTCGCTGAGAATGTGCGTCAGCGCATCGCCGATCCGCGCCTGATCGTGCATTGCGGCAGCGCGACCGATCTCGCCGAAGCGCTCGCCGCGCACGGCCTCGCCGCGCCGGACGCCGTGATCTCGGGCATTCCGTTCTCGACGATGCCGCGCGAAGTCGGCCTCGGAATCCTGCGCGCGATTCGCGACAGCCTCGCGCCGACCGGCTGCTTCGTCGCCTACCAGGTGCGCGACAAGGTCGCCGTGCTGGCGCGCGAAGTGTTCTCGAAGCCGTCGCGCACCGAACTCGAAGTGCGCAACGTGCCGCCGATGCGTGTCTACCGCTTCGACGCGGGCTCGTCGTCCGCTTCGCCGCGCTTGCGCTGAAGCGAGAGCCCGGCGCGCGTCGCCTCTTCCTGACCGGCCCTGACGACCGCGCGCGCACCGAAGCGCTGCGTGATCTCGTCGAGCGCGCGGTTCAGCTTCACGCTGCGCTGCCGCTCGCGCGGCGCTTCGAAGAGGCCGAGCTGTGACGCCGCCACATCCACCAGATTGGTCGCCGCCACGCCGACCAGGCGGATCGCGTCGGGCGGCATCCGCTCGAGCAAGCGGCGCGCTTCGCGACCGAGCGCGACACCATCGTCGGTCGGCTCGGCGAAGGTCGTGCGGCGCGTGAGGATCGGGTAGCCGCGCGCCCCTGGCGCCCTGCGCGCACCGAGCTTCACCTTCAGCGTCACCGTGCGCGCGGCGAGTCCGTCGCGCCGCAGTCTTCGCGCCACGGATTCCGCGTGGCCGAGCACCACCGCGCCGATGCGCGCGCGATCGGCGACGTCGCGGTCGAAGGTGTTCTCCTCGCTGTACGAGACGGCGTCGCGATCGGGCACCACGTCGCGCGCATCCAGCCCGCGCGCCAATGCGAAGGCGTGCGCGCCAAGCGATTCGCCGACCACCTTGCGCAGCGACTCCGCATCGCCGCGCGCGAGCGCACCGATCGTCCGGATGCCGGCTGCGTGCAAGCGCGCCTCGGCGACGGCTCCGACGCCCCAGAGCCGACCCACCGGCAGCGGATCGAGGAAGTCACGCACCTGCTCGGGCAACACTTCGCAGAGTCCGTCGGGCTTCGCTTCGTCACTCGCGATCTTCGCGACCATCTTGGTCGGCGCGATGCCCACCGAGACGGCGAGCTCGAGCTCATCGCGCACCAGCCGACGCAACGCTTCGCCGGCGACGCGCGGCGTACCGAGCAGTCGCTCGGTGCCGCTGAGATCGAGGAACGCTTCGTCGAGCGAGATCGGCTCGACCAGCGGTGAGAAACGCGCGAAGAGCGCGAAGACCTGCCGCGACACCGCCGCGTACTTGCGCATGTCGCCAGAGAGGAAGACACCGTCGGGACAGAGGCGCCGCGCCTCGAAGCCCGGCATCGCCGAGTGCACGCCGAAGCGACGCGCCTCGTAGCTCGCAGCCGACACCACGCCGCGTGGCCCCGTGCCGCCGACGATCACCGGCCTGCCGCGCAGCTCCGGCTGATCGCGCTGCTCGACGGACGCGTAGAAGGCGTCCATGTCGGCGTGCAGGATGATGCGCGGGAAGGGCACGGCCGCAGCGTAGTACCGGCGGCGCGATTCAGCGCGCGGCGGCGACCTTCGGCGTCATCAGCAATGCGAGGAATGCGTTCATCGCATCCACCTCGCGACGCGCGGCCGGTCGCTCGCGCATCCGATCGAGCCACGCGCAGAGAGCCTCCTGCGTGTCGGCCGGCGCGGAGCCGAGTCCCGCCGCCGCTTGCACGAAGATGAAGGTGGCGATGTCGGCGTACGAATGTTCGCCACAGAGATACGCGCGACCTTGCAGCTCGGCGTCGAGGCCGTCGCAATGTGTGGCGATCGCGGCGCGTGCCTGCGCCAGTCGCGCTTCGTCGCGCACGCCATTCGTCGCGGGATAGAACGCCTCTTCGATCAGGTTCCACACAAGCGGGAAGAGCAGCTCGTCGGCCGACGCTTCGAGGCGTCGGCAGCGCGCGCGACCCGCAACGTCGCCCGGTCGCAGCGACGGTTGCGGGTACGCATCTTCGAGGTACTCGAGGATCTGCGTCGAGTCGCAGACGACGAGATCGCCGTCCACGAGCACCGGCACCTGCCGCTTCGGATTCAGCGCCACGACGTCGGGATGATGCGGCTCGTAGCGGTCCGCGAGGCTCCAGCCGACCTCGATGCGCTCGTACGCGAGCTCCTTCTCATCCAGCGCGACGCGGATCTTCGCGGTGAAGAGGCTGAGCGGACCGGAATAGAGCTTCATCATTGACTCCCTCGAGCGCGCCATGGGATGCTGCGCCAAGGTCGCCCGCACGAGAAGCTCCAAAGGGAGCCAATGTCCGCGGGCCAATTCCAGAGAGCCAGAGAAGCGGGACCAACATGAAGCGATTCACGCACCCGAAGTTGCCGAGCCTGGTTGCGGCCGCCGCGATCCTGATTGCAGCGAGCGGAGCGCAAGCCGCTGCGTTGCCGTTCACCGCGAGCCTCGCGATCCAGATCGCGACGCTCGCGCCACAGCTGATCTACGGCGCCGGCACCGCGATCGCGAATGGCTCAGCGGGCGGCACGCACATCAACTCGCTCGCACTTGCGGGCTCGACCTTCGCGATCAGCGGCGGAGTGCTGCCGTTCACCGATCCGGAGGTATTCCCGATCGCGGGGCTGCAGCTCACGGCGCACAATGCCGCGGGCAATTTCGCGGGCGGAACACTCGGCGGCGTCATGCCGCTGCTCGGCTTTGCGAAGGTCTGTCTGTTCGGGACGTGCGCTGCGGCGGTATCGAACCTCTCCGTCCCGCTCACCGTCGTGGGTCAGGGCGGCTATGCGAACCCAACCGCCGCCGTGAACATGACGGTGATTGGCGCACCCTGGACGACCGGGACCGCCGCGGTGGGAGCGGCGTTCACCGCGATGGGCTCCGCGCACGGGCCCGCATCGGCGACATCGAGCACCTTCGCAGCGGGCGGTCAGATGACGCTCGTGACGCCCATCTTCATCTCGACGCACATCGGTGCATCCGCAATCGTCCCGGCGTTCGGAATCCTGACGCTTCACTTCATTCCCGAGCCGACGACGATCGCGCTGCTCGCGGGTGGAGTCGGCATGCTCGGCGCTATCGGTCGCGCACGACGCCGCTGATCCGCAGCGAGATCGCCAGCGCAACGTCCCACGGCAGTCCGAGCGCTTCGCGCGCCAGCGCTCTCGCGTAGCGCCGCGCACCGAGTGCGCGGGCGCTGCGGCGCGCTGGCGCCGCGTTCGTGCGCACGCCGAGCACGCGGAAGATCGCTCGCGCCCGTGCGACGTGATAGCCGTCGGTGCAGACCGTCACCGACGCGACGTCACCCGCTGCTTCGAGAATCCGCACACACGCGACCACCGACGAGAAGGTGTCGGTGCCCTGTTCTTCGAGCACGATGCGCTCGGTGGCGATGCCGGCATCGAGCAGCAGTCGCTGCATCACCCGCGCCTCCGACGGCGCGTTGCGGCCGACGCCGCCCGTCGGCAGGAAGCGCGCGTTCCGTCCGTCGCGCGCGGCTTCGATCGCGGCTGCGACACGACGCCGCATCGCGGGACTCGGCTCGCCATCGCGCCACACCGCGGCTCCGAGAATCACGAACCACTGCGCATGCGGCATCACGGCGCAGTCTACGGAGTCCGTTATCGTGCGCGCCATGAGCGAAACAGCGACGGATGCGACGACCAACAACGGACCGGCAGCCGGCATCACCTGGGATCTCGGCGATCTCTATGCCGGTGCGGAGGATCCCCGACTCGAAGCCGATCTCGCGGCCGCACTCGAAGCGGCGCAGCGCTTCGCGGAGCGACATCGCGGTCGCGTGTCGCAACTCGACGCGGCAGCGCTCGCCGCGGCGATCGACGAGCTCGAAGTGTTGGAGGAGCCGGCGTATCGCGCCGCTGCGTTCGCGTCGTTGCTCTTCGCCGCCGACACCGCGACGCCGCGCCACGGTGCGCTGCTGCAGCGCGTGCAGGAGCGCGGCACCGAGATTCGCAACGCCATCATCTTCTTCGAGCTCGAATGGGTCGCGATGGACGACGCGCCCGTCGCCGCGCTGCTCGCCGCACCTGCCCTCGCGCGCCGACGCCACCTGCTCGAACAGATGCGGAAACAGCGCCCGCATGTGCTCTCGGAGCCGGAGGAGCGGCTGCTCGAAGAAACCGCCAATACGGGACCGCGCGCGTTCTCGCGCCTCTTCGACGAGACGCTCTCCTCGATGCGCTTCCAACTCGAGACGGCGGACGGCAAGACGGAAGAGAAGAGCGAGGAGGAAGTTCTCTCGCTGCTCTACGAACCCGACCGCGAAATGCGTCGGCGCGCCGCCGACTCGATGACGCGCGGCCTGCGCGAGAATTCGAGGCTGCTCGCGTTCGTCTTCAACACGCTGGTGCAGGACAAAGCGACGCGCGATCGACTGCGCCACTACGCGGCGCCGATCGACGAGCGCAATCTCGCCAACGAGATCGACAACGAAACGGTGCAAGCGCTGATGACGGCGTGCGAGCGACGCGGCGCGCTGGTCGCGCGCTACTACCGCCTGAAGGCGAAGCTGCTCGGCCTCGCCGAACTCGAAGACTACGATCGCTATGCGCCGGTGCTCGAAGCCGAGGGTCAGCGCTCGTTCGATGCCGCCCGCGAGCTGGTGCTCGAAGCGTACGGCGACTTCTCGCCGCGCCTCGCCGAGATCGCCGGGCACTTCTTCGAGCGCCGCTGGATCGATGCCGAGCTGCGCACCGGCAAGCGCGGCGGCGCGTTCTCCGCCTCGACGATCCCGAGCGCGCACCCGTACGTGCTGCTCAACTACACCGGAACGTTGCGCGACGTGATGACGCTCGCGCACGAGCTCGGCCACGGCGTACACCAGTATCTGTCGCGCCCGCGCGGCCTCTTCGAGATGGATACGCCGCTCACCACCGCCGAGACGGCCAGCGTGTTCGGCGAAATGCTGACGTTCCGGCGCCTGCTGCGCGACGAACCCGATCCCGTCGTCCGCCTCGGCCTGCTCTGCGGCAAGCTCGAAGACGCGTTCGCCACGGTGTTCCGCCAGGTTGTGATGACGCGCTTCGAAGAGAAGCTGCACGCGGCGCGGCGCGCCGAGGGCGAGCTTCCGATCCCGCGCATCAACGAACTCTGGATGGAGGCGAATCGCCCGATGTTCGGCGACGCCGTCCGGTTGCGCGACGACTACGCCTGGTGGTGGCTCTACATCCCGCACTTCGTGCACAGCCCGTTCTATTGCTACGCGTACGCGTTCGGCGAGCTGCTCGTGCTCGCGTTGGTGCAGCGCTACGACGAGGAAGGCGCCGCGTTCGTGCCGCGCTATCTCGCGATGCTCGAAGCGGGCGGATCGCAATCGCCGCGCGAAGTGGTCGCGCACACGGGCCTCGACATCGGCGACCCCGAGTTCTGGGACCGCGGCCTCGTGCTGCTCGAGAAGATGGTCGCCGAGGCGGAATCACTCGCAGTGCAATGCGGGAAGATCGTGCAGTGAACGAGCATCCGAATGCCACGCGCATCCGTGCGCTCTTTGCTGCCTTCGCAGCGGGCGATCTCGCGACGATCACTTCGGTGCTGCCCGAGGACGCGGTCTGGCATTTCCCCGGTCGTCGCGGGAAGCTCGCCGGCGATCACGTTGGACGCGAAGCCGTGCTGCGCTTCTTGTTGCAGGTGCCGGCGCTGACGAACGGCACCTTCCATCTCGCACTCGAGCACGTGGTGGCCGACGACACACACGCTGCGGTGTTCTTCCGTGGGCGCGCCGAGCGTGATGGCAAGGAACTCGACAACCCCACCGTGCTTCGCATCGAGATGCGAGACGGCAAGGCGCACGAGATCTGGGAGTTCGTCTGGGATCTAGATCACGTCGAAGCGTTCTGGGCCTGATCCGTCACCCAGCGCTTCCACCACGCGGGTGTTGCGAAGGCGAGCCAGAGCGAGATCGCCGACACCAGGCCGATCATGGACAACACCAGCGTGAGCAGCGGCAACTCGTTCATCGGCTGGCCGTATGCGAGACCGACGACCATGCCGATCAGCGAACCGCTGCCGGCCATGCCGGCGCCGATCGCCCACAATAGAAACCGATTCGCGACGATCGGGTCGGCGATGCCGAGTCGCAATCGGCGCCGCATCCGAAGCCACCAGCGCAGCGCTTCCGCGGAGCCCCAGAGGAGAATCGCGATCTGCAGACCCTGGCGCGCCAGGATCCAGCCGGGCTGCATCCACGCCGACGGTGCGAAGCCGGTACTGCGCGCGTCGCCGATGATCGAGATCACGAGGCCCGCGATGGAGCCCAGCGCGATCGCCGCAACGAGGCGCGAGCGCGGGTGATAGATCTTCCAGTTGAAGATTGCCTTCGCCGCGGCGCCGCCACCGACTGCGATCGCGGAGAGTCCTGCGAGCAGGGACGGCGCGTTCGGATCGCTCGCGCCGGCGGCTGCGGCCAGCATGATCAGACCGAAGCCAATGGGTCCGATGCAGAGCACGCCGATGCCGAGCAGCAGCTCCGGCATCTGACGCGTGCGGCCCCATTGCGCGAGCAGTCGCACGCCCACCCAGAGCGACACGAAAAAGAAGGCCAGGAAGCCCGGAAGCGCGAGAAGCTGCACGAGTCCCCCCCTGCTGGATGTGCGGCAGGCGTCATCGGCAACTGCAATGCAGAACCTGAGCGAATCGGGGGGGGGAACTCGAGGCGATCAGCCCGCTACGGCGCGCGCGATCTCGGTCGCCGCGCGCATGCCGCTGGTGAGCGCCATCTCGGTGTAGGGGCCGATCAGATAGTCGCCCGCGAAGGCGAGCCGCGGCGAGCGCTCGAGTCGCGCATGGAATGCGGCGAGCTGCGGCAGATAGCCGGC
>JANNKU010000028.1:0-99942 GCA_031396445.1 Deltaproteobacteria bacterium
CCGCGAACCCGCGCACATCGCGAGCCGTGTCGGTCGAGCCGCGCTCGCCGGCGACGGTCGAGAAGCGCACGAAGACGGGCGTGCGCTTCTTCGGGTCCTGCAGGAACTTCGCCCGCGTGATCTTGCGCTGCGAAGCGTAGACCTCGAAGTAGCCGTGCGCGCCGGAGCCGCGCGCGTGCACGATGCGCTCGGGGATCCGCTCGTGATCGAAGTGCGTGATCTTCTCGCGCAGGATGAAATCTTCGAGCAGCGTCGGACCGCGTGAGCCCGACTTCAACGAATTCTGGTTGTCCGAGATCGGAAGACCCTGATTGGTGGTGAGCGGCTGCTTCGCGCGCTCGATGCGCGCAGGAGAGCGCGGATCCTTGGAATGCTTCGCCGCACTCGGAGAAGAAGAACGACGACCGCGCTTGCCACCCGCCACGATTGACCTCGCCAGAAAGTTGCAGCGAGGTTTTGCAAGGCACATGCCGCGCATGCTCCGCTGGCATGACCACTGCACTGAGAGTTCTCTGCGCGCCTCCCGACGTTGGAGCTGCGCGAAGTGAATCGATCAACGCTTCGGGGAGCAGAATTTTGTACAAGCGACGTCGGCGATGAAATTCCGCGCTCTCGTGGCGCTGCTTGCAATCACGACATGGGAAGGATGTGGAACGATGGCGAAGCAACCACTTCCGACGGTTCCGAAGGTCGAACTCTCGCGCTTCATGGGATCGTGGTACGTGATCGGCGTGATCCCGACCTTTCTCGAAAAGGGCGCGCACAATGCCGTCGAGAAATACGAGTTGAACGCCGATGGCACGATCGCCACCACATTCACGTTTCGAAAGGACGGCTTCGACGGAAAGGCGAAGGAGTATCACCCGAAGGGTTTCGTGAGCGACGATCCTTCCCATGCAATCTGGGGCATGCAATTCGTCTGGCCGATCAAGGCCGAGTACTTGATCGTCTATCTCGATGATGCGTACACGACGACGGTAATTGCGAGGAACAAGCGCGATCACGCCTGGATCATGTCGCGCACGCCGACGATGCCAGAGGCGGAGTACGAGAGCCTCGTGAAACAACTCGCAGCGTGGGGCTACGAAAGCGGCGCGATCGTGCGCGTGCCGCAGCGCTGGTGAGCAGCGCCACCGAAAAGCGTGACCTGCGCAGCGGCACGACGATCTGGCAGGCGGCGCGCCGGCCGAGCCTGCGCATGGCGCCGCTCACGGGCCCGATCGAAACAGACGTCATCGTCGTCGGCGCGGGCATCAGTGGCGCGCTCGTCGCCGAGCGGCTCGCCGAAAGCGGCTTCCGCGTCGTGATCGTCGATCGCCGCGGTCCGTGTCGCGGCTCGACCGCGGCGAGCACATCGCTGATCCAGTTCGAGATCGACAAGCCTCTCGTACACCTGATCGAGAAGATCGGCGCAAAAAAGGCGGCGCGCGCGTGGCGTCGCTCGGCGGCGTCGGTCGAGGATCTGGTCGTTCGCGCGCGGAGACTGCGGATCGGCTGCGATCTCGAGCGGCGCGCAACGCTCTACCTCGCGGGCGACATGCTCGGCGCCCGCGATCTGCAACGCGAGGTCGCGCTGCGTCGCGCCATCGATCTGCCGTCGCAATACCTCGATCGAGAGCAGCTCTTGAAGCGCGTCGGGATCGACCGCCGCGGCGCCATCCTCTCGGAAGGCAACGCGGAAGCCGATCCCGTAAAGCTTGCCGCCGGCTTCCTGCGCCACGCGATCCAACTCGGCGCGCAGCTCTTTGCACCGGTCGATGTCACCAACGTTCGCTCTCGTTCGCGCGGCATCGAAGTCCAGACGAGCGGCGGCGTGACACTCCACTGCCGCTTTCTCGTCTACGCCACCGGCTACGAACTGGCGGAAGACGTTCCCGCCAGGAAGCACGAGATCATCTCGACGTGGGCGATCGCAACGACGCCGCAACCGCGAAAACTCTGGCCGACGCGCGACCTGATCTGGGAGGCGTCCGATCCCTATCTCTACATGCGCACCACGGCCGATGGCCGCGTGATCGCCGGCGGCGAAGACGAGGACTTCGAGGATGAAGACAAGCGCGATGCGCTGATTGCCGCGAAGACCGCACGCATCGAGCGCAAGCTCGGCAAGCTACTGCCTCGGATCGATGCCTCCGCGGCGTTTCGCTGGACGGGCTGCTTCGGGACGACTCCGACGGGCTTGCCGATGATCGGCGAGGTTCCCGGCATGCCGAATTGCTACGCAATTCTGGGATACGGCGGCAACGGCATCACCTTCAGCATGATCGCCGCGCAAATCCTGCAACGCAGCATTTGCGGCGCCCGCGATCCGGACGCGGACCTCTTCGCATTCCACTGACGGGCTAGAGACTTCGAGGTCCGAAAAGCGCCAGACACCGCTTGCCTCGCGTGTTTGAATCTCCTGACCGCGATTCCAACGGATCGCGGTCAACGGGAGAAAAGCCATGAGGCTCGCAGTGCGAGGCATTCCGAGTGAGGAAGTGAATCGGATTCGTTTCGGAGGCCACGACGCGAACGGACAGCCTGCGCTGATTCGTGTCGCCGAGGGAGTGGCCAATCCGTGCCGCCACTGTCTCGGGCTGATCGCGGAGGGCGAAGAAAAGCTGGTGCTGGCGTACCGGCCCTTCGCGGCGCTTCAACCCTATGCAGAGTCGGGCCCGATCTTTCTGCACAACCGAGCCTGCCAGCTCTATGAAAGCGACATGCTGCCGCCGTGGTTTGGTTTCATGGATCCGGCGATCATCCGCGGCTACGGCAGCGACGATTGGATTCGCTACGAAACCGGCGATGTCGTTCCGGGCGCGGATCTCGGCGCGGCGTGCCAGCGAATCCTCAGCGACGACACGATCGCGTACGTTCACATCCGATCGAAGTACAACTGCTTTCAGTGTCGCGTCGATCGTGGCTGACGCCTGTTCGCGATCACTGCGGACGGATCTCGCTTGCAGGCAATACCTTGCCGCCAACGACGGTGCCCCACACCTCGATGTCGCGAATTTTCTCTTTGGGAACCACGTACGGATCTTGTTCGAGCACCGTGAAGTCCGCGTACTTTCCGGGCGCGATGCTGCCGACGACGTCCTCCACACCGAGCGTGAAGGCGGCATCGGTGGTGACCATGCGCAGCGCCTGATCGACGCTGACGCGCTCGTCGGGCCCGCGCACCACGCCCGAGAGGCCAACGCGATTGACGGCGATCCAGACCACTTCGAGCGGGCGCGGTGGCGCCACCGGTGAATCCGTGTGCAGCGACGTCGGCACGCCCGCTTCGACCAGCGTCCGGAGACGCGCTGCGGTGTAGGAGCGCTCGCTGCCGACATAGGGCGCGTTCCACTCGCTTCGGGCGTAGAGGTAGTAGGGATTCACGCTCGCCACACCGCCGAGTCGAGCCAGCCGACGCGCCATCTCGGGCGTAGACATGCCGTAGTGTTGCAGCGCGAAACGGTGGTCGGCGCGCGGCGCGAGCCGCATCAAGCCGTCGAGCGCGTCGATCGTGGCCTGGTTGCCGCCATTGCCATTCGAGTGGACGTGGATCTGGAAGCCAGCCTCCCACCACGGGCGCCACGCTTCGACCATCTCATTCGGCGGTGTGATGAAGATGCCCTTGCGGCCGTCCGTGTAGCCGGGGTTCTCCATCACCATGCCGAGACTCAGGAACGAGTCGTCGGCGAAGAACTTCACGCCGTTGAAGACCAACCTGTCCGTGTTGCGAGACGGCAGGCTCTTCACGAATGCGACGGCTTGATCGCCCTTGGCCGCCGTCATCGACGCCACATCGGAAACGACCACGCAACGCATCGGGCTGTTGGGATCATTGAAGTACTTGTCGAACACCATTTCTTCGAGCGGGAGATTGATGATCCCGAACGCCAGCTCCGACGTCGTCGTGACACCGTTCTGGCGACTCAGGTCCATCAGGAAGCGGACGCTCGCAAGGGCGAGCTCTGGCTTCACCAGCTCCGACATCGGTCCCGCCATGATGCGCTGCGCCGCCGTCGTGCCGAGAAACTGGCCGTTCGGCTCGCCGTCCGGGCCGGCGACGATTCCGTTGGTCTTGATGTCGTCTCGCGTCACCTTGTACTTCGTGAGCGCTGCGGAGTTCGCGTACACGAAGTGCTCGGAAGCGTCCCACACCAAGAGCGGTTGCGTGGTCGAGATGGCATCGAGATCGTTCTTGTTGAGATGCGCGCCGCCCATCGCGATGACGTCGTAGCCCCAGCTGAGGACGGTCTCGTCGCTCGATTTCGCATTCGCGACGTATTCCCGCAGCTTCGCCATCGCCGCCGCCTTCGTCTTCACGCCCGGAAACGCTGGGCCGTATGGGCTCGGCGTCGGCAGGTACGTCAGCAGCGGACGCGTCATCGAAATTCCGCCGAGCAGCGGGTGCCCGTGCGGCTCGATGAAGCCGGGAAACAGGATCTTGTCGGCGAAGCTCAGGTCGATCGTGTGTGGCGCTTTGTCGAGCCAAGGCTTCAAGTCTTCGAGCGAACCCACCGAGAGCACGCGTCCATCGCGAACGGCGACTGCCGTCGCGGTCGGCCAGCCGCGATCCATCGTGACGATCTTTTTCGCGACGAAGACGGTGATCGCGTCCCCCTGCTGCGCAGCGGCCGGGAGCGAGGTGAGTTGCATTGCGACGAGCGCCGCGAGGGCGAGCGCGCCGCGGACCGTCTCGATTCGAGGTCGCTGCATTCCCACTCCTCTCCGTGCTGGTTGATTGATTCGCCAGGCGGAGTGTGAACGAAGATTGGCCTTGACGCCGCGTCGAGCGCCGCGCCATTCTCGACGCATGGCGGAACCTCACGCCCCGGTCCCCGGAAACATGACGGCCGATGACTACCTCGCGATGCCGGACGACGGCAGGCGCTACGAACTCCTCGACGGCGTGCTCGAGGAGATGACGGCGCCCAACATCAAACACCAGCGCGTGATCGGTCGACTCCACGTGCTGATGGTGCACGCGCTGCAAGACACAGGCATCGGCGAAGTCCTACTCGCGCCGTTCGACGTGATCCTCGGAGTCCGCAGCGTGCTGCAACCCGATCTGCACTTCGTTCGCGGCGAGAACGCGGGTGTTCTCACGCCGCGCAACGCGCGCGGGGCGCCCGACATCGTCGTCGAGGTGCTCTCGCAATCGACGCGTCGCAAGGATGTCGTTCGCAAGGCGCGGATCTACGCGGATGCCGGGGTGCCGTGGTATTGGGTCGTCGATCCCGACGTCGACCGGATCGAGTTCTTGCGGCGGCGCGACGCCGGCTACGAGCTCGTGGTGCGCGCGGAGCGGCCGGAGATCGCGGAGCCGCCGGCCTACCCGAGCCTTCGCATTCCGCTCGACGATCTTTTCCGCTGACGCGCCCGCGGCGCGCTCAGTCGCTCGCAGCCTCGCGCCCGTACTCCGCCAAAAACTCGCGCCGCCAATCCTCGAAGCGCCCGGCGAGAATCGCGATGCGCGCGTTCTGCACCAATCGCTCGTAGAAGCGCACGTTGTGGATCGAGACGAGAATTGCCGAGAGGATCTCGTTCGCCGCGTAGAGATGATGCAGGTACGCGCGCGCGAAACCGCCGGCGCAGGCGGTGCAATCGCACGAGACGTCGATCGGGTAGCCATCGCGGCGGAAGCGACGATTCGTCAGGCGGATCTTCCCGCGCACGGTGAAGGCGACACCGGAGCGTGCAAAGCGCGTCGGGATCACGCAGTCGAACATGTCCATGCCGTAGCCGATCGCCGCGACGAGATCTTCCGGCATGCCGACGCCCATCAGGTAACGCGGCTTGTCCTCGGGCAGCATCGGCGCGGTGAACTCGGTGATCTTGCAGAGCAGCTCGTGGCCTTCGCCGACCGAGACGCCGCCGACCGCGTAGCCGACGAGATCCATCGCGACGAGCGCGTCGGCGCATTGCCGACGCAATTTCTCGTAGACGCTGCCCTGCACGATGCCGAAGAGAGCTTGATCGTCGCGCGCGTGCGCGCGCAGGCAGCGCTCCATCCACGCGAGCGTGCGACGCACACCGGTGGCGGCGAGCTTCTCGTCGGCGGGATGCGGCGTGCACTCGTCGAAGGCCATGATCACGTCGGCGCCGAGCAGGTTCTGGATCTGGATCGAGCGTTCGGGCGTGAGTTCCATCGCGTCGCCGGTGACTTCGTTCTTGAAGCGCACGCCGTTGTCGCTGATTTCTTTGTTGGGAAGCGAGAAGACCTGGAAGCCGCCGCTGTCGGTGAGGATCGGCCCCTGCCAGCGCATGAAGCCGTGCAGGCCGCCGAGCTTCGCGACGAGCCCTTCGCCCGGCCGCAGCGCGAGGTGATAGGTGTTGCCCAGCACCATCTCGGCGCCCGTCGCGGCCACCTGGTCGGGCGTCATCGCCTTCACTGCGCCATGCGTGCCGACCGGCATGAACGCGGGCGTGTGGATGTCGCCGTGCGGCGTCGAGAAGACGGCCGCGCGAGCGGCGCCGCTCTGGGCGTCGAGCCTGAAACGGAAAGGCGCTTCGCTTTGGGTCACGACGCCACGCTAGCGCTCCGCCGAAACGCCGGGGCGCGGGCTAGTCCTTCGAGTCGTCGTCGTTCCCATACTGCGACGGCCGATAGCCGGGCGCCTTGCCGGTGTTGTCGGTCTGATTCCCGATGCGATCGACGCTCGGCGCCACGACGATGCCGCCAGCGACCGGCGCAACCAAGATCACGCGCGTCGCCATCGGCGCGTACACCAGCTTGTCCGAAGCGATCTCGACGCGATCGCCGACCTGCAAGTTCGCGAGCGCGAGCGCCTCGCCGCTCTTCCGCTCCATATGCGTCGTCGAGCTGGTCTGGAACGCGACGCGCTGACCGGCGTCGGTTTCCACGATGATCGTGCTGGAATCGAGATCGCGACCGACGACGCGGCCCGAAATCGTCTCGGTCGCGGCCGACGCTGCGGTCGCCAGGACCAAGCTGAACGCGAGCGCGAGACCGGTGAGATGGCGTGACTTCATGACGTGCTCCTCTGCAGCGAGGCCGCACGACTGCATGTCGACGCCTCGCAGCGAGGAAACTGCACGACGAGTGCCAACGATCTCGGAGCGCCAGACGCCGGGGCGCGACGCATCAGCGGCCACGAGGGCGCCCGCGCGATCGCTTTCTACAAATCCAGCTTGGAAGGCCCGCTAGCGGTAGGTGCTGCGGTGGCCCGAGCTCTTGCGGCGGCGCACGCGCTGGTGCTTGGCCTTCAGCTTGGCGCGATGGCGCGCCGTCTTGCCGCGTTTTCGATGCGAAAGGTCAGCGTTCTTCTTCACGGCAATGCTCTCCGGCCTGGCTTCGGGAGGCGCAACCTAGGGGAGTCGGTCCGCGCCGTCCAGGCTAGATTGGGCCGGCCCCTCGCACCCCGGAGCGCCCGTGACGTCCCCCCTCGACCGCATGATGGACTTCGATCTCACGGGGGATCAGCGCCTGGTCCGCCGCTCGGTCCGGGAATTCGCCGAGAAGGAGATCCTGCCGCACGTCGAGGAGCACGAGCGCGCCGAGCGCTATCCGACCGCGCTGATCCAGAAGCTGGTCCCGCTCGGCTACTTCGCGCCGCTGGTTCCCGAGGAATACGGCGGCTCGTTCATCGACGTGATGACCTACGGCGTGCTGATCGAGGAGCTGGCGCGCGTCGATTGGGTGGTGGCGTCGGTGGTGTCGGTCAACAACTCGCTGGTGGCGAGCAGCATCCACCGGCACGGGACCACCGCTCAGAAAGATCGCTGGCTCACCGGGATTGCGCGGGGCGAGGTGATCTCGTCGGCGTGTCTCACCGAGCCGGGCGGCGGCACGGACCTCGGCAACATGGCGACCACCGCGAAGCGCGTGGACGGCGGCTACCGGCTCACCGGCTCGAAGGTCTTCATCTCGCACGCGGCGCACGCCAGCTTGTTCTTCGTGGTGGCGTCGATCGATCGCGCGCAGAAGCACAAGGGTGTGACGGCGTTCCTGGTCGATCCGAAGGCGACGAACGGCATCACGATCGGCGCGTTCCCGATGCGCACGCTGAAGCGCGACAACCTCGCCGAAGTGCATTTCGAAGACGCCTTCGTGCCGGACGACGCCGTATTGGGTAGCCCCGGCCAGGGCTTTCCGATTCTCGGCTCCGCGCTCGATCTCGGCCGCTATTCGGTGGCGGCGCGCTGCGTCGGTCAGGCGCAGCGCTGTCTCGATCTCGCGATTCCGTACGCGCAAGAGCGCACTGCGTTCGGCCACGCGATCGGCGAGTTCCAGCTCATTCAGCAGAAAATCACGCAGATGGCGTGTCGCACGCAGCAGGCGCGACACCTCGTCTATCAGCTCGGGCGCATGAAAGACGCGGGCGTGGAGCGCTGTTCGATGGAGGCGTCGATGGCGAAGCTCGTCGCGTCGCAGGCCGCGGTGCAAAACGCGCTCGACGGGATGCAGATCTTCGGCGGCTACGGCGTCTCCGCCGAGTACGAGATCGGGCGCCTGCTCCTCGAAGCGAAGTCGCTCGAGTACGGCGAAGGCACGAGCGAGCTGCACACCAAATTGATCGCGGAGTTCGCGCTGGGGATTCGCAAGCAATGAGTGATCGCGACGAGCTGCTCGCGCTGATCGTTCGCCACTCCTTCGAGCGCCGGAAGGTGACGCTTTCGAGTGGCAAGGAGAGCGACTTCTATCTCGATCTGCGCGCCACGATGATGCGACCGCGCGGCATCGAGCTCGCTGGCAACTTGCTCTTTGCACAACTCGAAGCTGGAGCGCGCGTCGATGCGGTGGGCGGCATGGTCGTCGCGGCCGTGCCGGTGGTGTCGGCGGTACTGCTGGCCGCGGCGCGAAGCGGCGGCGCCGCGTCGGAACTGCTCGGCTTCTTCGTCCGCAAAGAGGCCAAGAAGCACGGCCTCGGCAAGCAGATCGAGGGCGCCTTCGCGGCCGGCCAGACCGTCGCGTTGGTGGAGGACACGATGACGACGGGCGGCTCGACGCTCGAAGCGCTCGACGCCGTGCTCGCCGCCGGAGCCAAAGTCGCCCGCGTGCTCTGCATCGTCGATCGCGGCGAGGGCGCGGCTGATGCGTTCGCGGCGCGGGGCCTCACGCTCGAATCGCTCTACACGCGGGGCGATCTCCCGGTCTGAGGCGGCGCCGCAGGCCTCGCGCAAGCGGGACGTCTCCGCTGTGCAACTTTAGGCCTCAGTCTCGGCGTCGAGCCAGCCGATTCGCCCTCTGGGCCCAGCCGGGGGATCGTCATGCACGCGCCGCTCATCGCCGTCACCGCGACATGGTTCGCCGTCGCTTTTGCACTGCTGCTCGGCGGAGTGGGCGACGCGCTCGCAACGCCGCGGCTGCTGGCGTGCATCGTCAGCAATCCACTCGACAGCGTGAGCGAGTTCCGACCGCGCCTCGCGGGTGACTCGCTCGTGTGGCAGCGCGGCGTCGGCGCCGGCGCCGAGATCATGCGCTGGAACGGCCTCATCGCCGTCAACCTGACATCGAACGGCGTCGCCGACACGAATCCCGAAACCGACGGCGTGCATGTCGTCTGGCAGCAGCGCAACGGCGCCAATCACGACATCGCCGTCTACGACTACGTGACGCGCACCACCACCTTCCTGTCCTCGCCGGGTGACGAGACTCTCCCGGTGATCTCCGGCTCGTATGTCGCGTGGATCGAAATGGTGGATCCCGACGGCGAGGTCTTCATCGATCCCGGCCCGATCGGCAACCAGCTCACCGGCAACAGCCTCGTCGAAGCGTCGATGTCGTTCTCCGGTTCGAATCTGGTCTGGACCGAAGGCGACGAACTCGAGCAGACGCCCGGCACGGGCGACGACGATCACGACATCGTCGTTTGGAACACGGAAGTCGAGGGTCTCTTCATCCTCAACGACAACACGATCGACGACATCCGACCCGTCATCGCTGGTGACACCATCGTCTGGCAGGCCGGCCTCGACGGCAGCGGCGACATCTGGTTTGGAAACTCGACCGGCACCGCGAGTCTGCTCTACGACGGCGCCGACGAGCGCAACCCGGATACCGATGGCGCGCGCGTCGTCTGGGAACACCACGACGGCTTCGACCGCGAGCTCTTCCTGGTGGATCTCGCCAATCCGGGTTCCGCCGTGCAGATCACGACCGATACCTTCGACGACGTGACACCGCAAATTGACGGCGCGAACATCGTCTGGGAAAAGAAGAACGTGCCCGGCGACTCCGAGATCTGGTACTCGTGGAACGGCGACCCCGCCGAGCCACTGATGAAGTCGCGCGGCAACTTTCGCGACGACGTGCGGCCGCGCCTCGACGGCGATCAATTCGTCTACGAGAGCTGTCGCGATCTGGGCACGCCGACCGAGTACTGCGACATCGTGCTCGTGCCCGAACCGCGCGCGACGCTGCTGGTCGCGGTGACGCTCGCGACGCTGGCGCTGCTGGCTTCGCGCTCGGCGCGGCGTGCGCAGGCGTTGGCGCGGATTCCGAAGCGGCGCTGAGCGGAGTTCGCGTTCGCTAGCGGTGCGCGCGTCGCGCTGCATTCGCGGCGAGCGCAGCGGTCGCGACGAGCGCCAGCAACGCCGCTGCTGGCTCCGGCACCACGGCGATGGGTCCGTAGAAGCCCAGCGAATCTTCGATGACGGCGCCGGTCGTTCGATCAACTCGCAGCAGGCGTGTCGAAAACAGGCCGGTGGAAGTCGACGAAACACTATCGAACACGATCGCGAGCCCGTCGTCCGCTTCGAGCGCGAAGCTCAACACGACCCAACCGGCGAGCGTCGAATCGACCACCGCCGTGTCCAGATCGAAGAAGAGCGAGCGGTCACCGGTCGCGACATCGATCTGGAAGAACTCCTGGCCCCCAACGCCCAGCAGTGTTCCTGCGGGACCCCTCTCGAGCCGACCGAAGCCGTTGGAAGGCCAGAGCGGTCCGCTTCCGTGCGTCGAATCGGACAGGATCGAGCGCCCGCCAGTCACGGGGTTGACGCGATGCACGACGCCGAGATCGACGACGTAGAGGAACCCGTCGTCGCCGGCGGCGAGCGAATTCGCGCAGAACCAGTACGGCGGAGCGAATCCGTTCTGCGACACGATCGTGCGATCGCCGGTCTGGGAATCGATGCGGAAGATCGTCTGGCCGCAGGAACTCGGGAAGGCGAAAACGTCGCCATCGAGGCCCACGTCGGGTGACTGCAGGTTGAGGTTCGGACCTGTGCCGACCGTTCTGCTCGACACGATGTCGCGCTCTCCGGTGGTCGGCTCGACGCGCAGCACGTACGCACTCTGCCCTCCCGTCATCGGCTGGACGCGGCGGCGGTCGATCCCCAGAAAGCCGAAGCCTTGTGCGATCGCCGAGCCAGAGCCGACGAGTGGGTCGAAGGCGATTTCGCGCACGCCGGTCTCCGGATCGATGCGAAGCAGGTTCGGGCCGCAACTGAGGACCAACACCGATCCATCCGGAGCGACCGCGATGTCGCCGTAATCTGCGTCCTGCGGGAACTCGGGGGCGGGGTTCGCCACCAGCTCGCGATTGCCCGTCGCGGGATCGATCGCAATGAGCACGTTGTCGCTCGGCGAGCCGGCCCGCTGTGTCACGTAGATCGCGTTCGTGCCGTCGGTCGCGAGCGCCTGCGTGCTCTGGAGCGCCGGCCCGGCGCCGACGCCGTTGCCGGAGAGCGTCCGCACTTCGCCGAGTGCGTTCACCGCCTGGACCCGATCGGCGCTGAGCAGTAGCGCGTCACCATTCTCGGTCGCCGCCACGGCGGCAACGATGATCGTCGGATTGAGAAAGGCGCGCGGCGTGCGGGCCGCCGTCACCGGATCGACGTCGATGAGCTGCGCTTGTGTGACGCCGGTGCTGGTGACGACGCTGTACATCGCGATCGTGCCGTCGGGTCGCACGCCGATCGCGCGCGGGTAGAACTCGGCGAAGACCCCCGGCTCTGTGGGCGGCGCCGGCGCCGCGAGAAACACGCTGCGGTCGCCCGTCGTGGGATCGATGCGCCGGATCACGGATCCATCGAGCCACAGGATCGATCCGCTCGGCTCGACGATCGGATTGAGGACCCGCAGTGCGGCTCCCGTTCCGACATCGAGGCCCGCGATGACGTGCCAGGCGCTCGTTTCGAGCTCGATGTGCACGAGCGTGTTGCGCAGACCGTCGTAGGCGATGGCGTCGCCGTTGGCATCGACATCGAAGCGGCCGGTACTGCAAAAGTTGGGATTTGCATTGAAGGCCTTGAGCCGGATTGCCTCGCCGGAGAAGACGTTCTCGGAATTCGCGGGGCCGCCATCGAGGCGCCGCAGCGCGCCCTGGTCCAACCCGATGAGATCGCCCTCGACGAGCGGCGGCATTGCGTCGGCGGCGCTCGCAGCGAGGAGCGCGAGAACGAGCGAGGAACCAAGCAGAAATCGGACCGGCAACATGGCGCGTCTCCCGAGGCAGTCCCCATGGCCATGCTATCTCCTGACACAAGGGATCCCCACAGTCCCGTGGCAGAGCGACGACGAATTCAACGGAGGCGCCCCATGAGTCTGAATCTCGGCACCATTCTCCAGGCCTCCGCCGCCGATCGGCCGAAGCACGTTGCGATTCGCATGGACGATCGCGTCCTCACCTACGCACAAGTGGATCGCGCCGCGCGCGGTGTCGCGACGAGTCTGCGCGCGCGCGGCATCCAGCCGGGCGACAAGGTCGCGCTGCTGATCCCGAACGTGCCCGAGTTCACGATCGCGTACTTCGGGATTCTCTATGCGGGCGCCGCGATCGTTCCGATCAACGTGCTCGCCGCCGCGCCCGAGGTTACGTACTTCCTCGCCGACTCCGAAGCGCGTCTGCTGATCGCGCATCCGCTCTTCGCTGCGCCTGCGGAGGCCGGCGCCGCCGAAGCGCGTGTGCCGCTGGTGCTCGCGGGCGGCGGTGCGGGCAGCGACGGCGACACGCTCGAAGAGATGCAGCTCGCCGCGCCGATCGAGGCGCTCGAAGCGACACCGGCGGATGCCACCGCCGTGATCCTCTACACCTCCGGCACGACGGGCAAGCCGAAAGGCGCCGAGCTCACGCACTCGAATCTCTTCGTGAACTGCGCGTTCGTCGTGCCGCGCCTGATCCCGGCGCAAGACCCCGACACCTACGTCGCGCTCGCAACGCTGCCGCTCTTCCACTCGTTCGGGCAGACGGTGATCCAGAACGCGACGCTCGCGCGCGGCGGCACCTTCACGCTGCTGCCGCGCTTCGAGCCGAAGAAGTGTTACGAGGTGCTCGAGCGCGATCGCGTCACCGTCCTCGCCGGCGTGCCGACGATGTACTTCGCGCTGCTGCATCACGAGCAGGAGCGCGACTACAACCTGTCGAGCCTCGCGTTCTGCATGACCGGCGGCGCGCCGATGCCGGCCCCCGTGATGAACGCATTCGAGAAACGCTTCGGCGTGACGATCCTCGAAGGCTTCGGCCTATCCGAGACGTCGCCGGTCGCGAGCTTCACGATGCTCGATCGACCGCGCAAAGCCGGCTCGATCGGCTACCCGGTGTGGGGCGTCGAGATGGGCATCCTCTCCGAGCAGGACACGCTGCTCGGCGACGGCGAACGCGGCGAGATCGTGATCCGCGGCCACAACATCATGAAGGGCTACTGGAAGCGCCCCGACGCGAACAAGGAATCGCTGCGCAACGGCTGGTTCCACTCGGGCGACATCGGCCTGCGCGACACCGATGGCTGTTACTTCATCGTGGATCGCAAGAAGGACATGATCCTGCGCGGCGGCTTCAACGTGTACCCGCGCGAAGTCGAGGAAGTGCTCTACGCGCATCCGGCCGTCGCGGAAGCCGCGGTGATCGGCATCGTGCACGAGAGCCACGGCGAAGAGGTAAAGGCCGTCATCGCGCTGAAGGTCGGCCACGTGGCGACCGCCGACGAGATCATCGCGTTCTGCAAAGAACGCCTCGCCGCCTACAAGTACCCGCGCAGCGTAGACTTCATCGAAGCGCTGCCGAAGGGCCCCACCGGCAAGATCCTCAAACGCGAACTCCGCTGAACGCGCCCAACAACCTGACAGAAAACAACCTGACGCCCGGCACCGTGTGAATGGGCGGGCACGCGGTTAGATGTCGCTGACGCCTTGCGCGAGTAGCGCTTGCGCCGCGCGGGCGCCGTCGATTGCGGCGCTCATGATGCCGCCCGCGTAGCCGGCGCCTTCGCCGACCGGGTAGAGATTCGCGAAGCCGTGTGCGGTGAAGCGCTCGCGGTCGCGCGGGATCCGCACCGGGCCTGAGCTGCGGGATTCGAGGCCCACGAGTACGCCTTCGGGACCCGCGAAGCCGGGGATCTCGCGATCGAAGCGAAGCAGCGCATGCGCGAGCGCCGTGCGCACGAGATCGGGTAGCAGCGCATCGACGCGCGCCGGCACTAGCCCGAAGCGATAGCTCGAACGCGGCAACTCCTCGCTCGTGCGACCTGCCAGGAAATCCGCCGCGCTCTGCGCCGGCGCGCGGTAGTCCGAGCCGCCGGCTTCGAAGAACGCGCGTTCGAGCGCGGCTTGGAACGCGACGCCTGCGAATGCGCCGTCGCCGAATTCGCGCGGGCCGAGCGTCGTGACGATCGCGGCATTCGCATACGGCGAAGAGTGTCGCGAGTTCGACATGCCGTTCGTGCACAGCAGGCCAGGCTCGGAAACGCTCGCGACGATCTGGCCGCCCGGACACATGCAGAAGGAGTGCGCGCCCGGCGCGTCGTCGCCCGCGCTGCAAGTGAGCCCGTAGTAGGCGGGTCCGAGCAGCGCCGCTTCGGCTCCCGTGCCGTGGCGCGCACGATCGATCAGCGGCTGCGGATGCTCGATGCGCACGCCGAGCTGAAATGGTTTTGCTTCGAAGGGCACGCCCTGCGCGGCGAGCGCCGCCCAGGTGTCGCGCGCACTGTGGCCCGGCGCGAGCACCAGTGCGGCGCAAGGGATCTCGCCTTGCGCACTCTCGAGCGCGCGGACGCAGAGCGGTGTACGCACGCCGAGCACGAGACTATCGATGCGCGTGCGATAGTGGAAGCGCACGCCATCCGCTTCCAGTCGTGCACGCAGCGCCGGCAGAATCCGGTGCAGGCGATCGGTGCCGACGTGCGCGCGCGCGTCGTACGCGATCGCCGCCGGCGCACCGCACGCGATCAACTCCTCGAGCAGAGGAACTTCGATCGGATGCGCAATGCGCGTGTAGAGTTTGCCGTCCGAGTAGGTGCCGGCGCCGCCTTCGCCAAAGAGCAGGTTCGATTCGGGATCCGCAACACGCGTGCGATCGAAGGCGCTGATCGCGCGGCCGCGCTCGCGCAGCGCATCACCGCGATCGATCACATCGACCGCGACGCCATTGCGCGACAACACCAGCGCCGCGAAAAGCCCCGCCGGCCCAGCGCCGAGCACCGCAACTCGTTGGCCCTGCAGCGATGCGTGCACGCGCTCCACCTCGATCTGCCCGCGTTCCGGTGCGCGCACCACGCGCCCCGCACGCTGCGCCTGCGCGAGCCCCGCCGACGCGAACCCAGCAGGCACCACCAGATCCGCATGGACGACGAAGCGCAGCCGCCGCTCGCGCCCGATGCGCCGCGCATCGAGTGACTTCTTCGCGATGCGAAAGCCGCGCAACGACGCGGCGCCAATGCCGGCTGCGGCGAGCGCTCGCTCGCGCACGCGCTCCTCGGGTTCGCCGATTGCCAGCTCGATGCCGTGTACGCGCCAGGTGTCGAGCGCATCCGTCATATCGACATCGCGCTAGACGCTTCCCCCGCGATTGACGATCGGCGCCGCCACCGATGCGCGTACCACGGGAATCTCGTGCTCCGCGAGCGGCTGCATGCGCGGCTTGCGCGCGAGTGCGGCTTCGATCCACGGCGCGAGTTCTCGCGCTCGCTCGTCTTCGCGCGCTTGCGCTTCGGCAGCGAACTCGGGCAGCACTTCGGCGGCGAAGAGTTCGAGCGATTCGCAGATCTCGGCGTGCCGATTCTTGCCGGCTTGCTGCAAGAAGATCACCTGATCGATGCCGGCCGCTTCGAAGTTCCGCAGGTGCTGACGCAGATCGTCGGGCGTGCCGATGCCGGGCGCGTGCACGCTCACGCCGTGTACGGCCGCGGGCGCCGCCGCGCCGATCCGAGCTGCGCGCTCGCGCTGGAAGCTCTCCCACAAGAGCGAGCGACCGGGTATTGCGTCGCGCGTCACCAGCGCGGCGAGCGCGAAGCCGAAGAACTCGAAGCCTTCCTGACCGCGGCGCACGGCCTCGTCGCGATCGGGGTGGATCGAGAAAGCCGACACCATCGCGATCTTCGCGTTGACCGCGTGCCCGATCGGCACGCACGCATCACTCTGGATGGTGTCGTAGTAGATGCGACTCCAGTTGCGCGCCTCGTCTGGATTGACGAACGAGAACGCGAGCGCGCCGACGCCTTTGCTCGCGGCGATGCGGATCGTGTCGCGGTTGGTGCATGCCATCCACAACGGCGGATGCGGCTTCTGCACCGGCTTCGGCAGCACGTTGCGACACGGCATCGAGAACGAATCGCCGTCGAAGCCGGGGTAGGGCGTCATCGCCATCATGTTCGCGATCTGCTCGGCGGCTTCGAGCGCGTACGCGCGCTTCTCGCGCGTCGGCACGCCGAAGCCGTGCAGTTCGAGGCGCGTCGCGCCTTCGCCAAACCCGAACTCGACGCGCCCGTTCGAGACGAGATCGAGCGTCGCAACACATTCGGCCGTGCGCGCGGGATGGTTGTAGCGCGCGATCACCTGGCGAATGCCGTGGCCGAGTCGGATGCGCTTGGTGCGCGCCGCCGCAGCGGCGAGAAACACTTCCGGCGCCGAGCAATGCGAATACTCCTCTAGAAAGTGATGCTCGACGGCCCACGCCGAATCGATGCCGAGGCGATCCGCGAGCGCCACCTGATCGAGCGCCTCGTGAAAGAGCCGCTGCTCAGCGCCCTCCGCCCAGGGCTTGGGAAGCTGCAGCTCGTAGAAGACACCGAAGCGCATGGGGATCCTCCAAAGATTCGGCAGAATACAGGCCCGCGCGTCCCGAGGAGGCATCGCAATGTCCGTGATCCCGCACTTCGCCAACTACGCAGCCGCATTCGAGAAGGCCTACGCGAGCGACGACTGGTCGCTCATCGAGCCCTTCTTCACCGAGGACGCCGTCTACGAAGTCCAACTCACGGAGCCCTTCGGCGGCCGCTTCGAGGGCCGCGCCGCGATCCTCGCGTACTTCAAGTTCGTGCTCGACAACTTCGACCGTCGCTTCGTCTCGCGCGAGATCGGTCTCATCAGCGGCCCGCGCGAGCAAGCGGATTCGGTCTGGCTGCGCGGCTTCGCGCGCTACACCGCAGCGGGTTTCCCCGATCTCTACTTCGAACTCGAAGAAACCGTCTGGTTCGACGGTGGCCGCATCCACAAGATGGAAGACCGCTACGACGCGAAGGCGCTCGCCGACGTCGAAGCCTACGCGCAGGAGCACGGCGCGAAGCTCGGCTTCCCGCCCGGCTGACGCGCGCTACTCGGCGGAGCGCTTGTCGCTGTGCCCGAGATCACGCCCCGGCGCGACGCGATCGCGCACCAGTCGCTTCAGTTCCGCGGCCTCGGCGAAGCGCCCGGCTTGCTGACGCGAGAAGATCAGCTCCTCGCCGACGCGCACTTCGAAGACGCCGCCGCTGCCAGGCGCGAGTGTCACGCCCGCGAGTTCCTGCTCGAAGGTGGTCAGCAGTTCTTGCGCGAGCCAGGCGGCGCGGAGCAACCAGCGACACTGGGTGCAGTAGGTGATCGTGACGTTTGCTCGTTCCGGCATCGCGGGAACGTATCGCGATCATCCACCGCTGCGACGCCAAAGGTGTAGAAGACGGAGCTGTCTTCGCGTTCGAGGCGCTGCGCGAGCGCGGCGTCGTGTACGAGGCCCGGCACTTGCGGCGCTTCCCACTGCGCCGCCAGATGGCGCCAACAGATGCGCGAACCGGGAATGCTGTAGCCGGTGATGCGTGCGAGCAGCGCGTGGAAGCGCGGCTGCGGCATCCACGCGCTGACGTCCGACAGCGACCACTTCGTCGGCGCATCGCGCAGCATCCGCGCCGGCACTTCCTCGATCGAAGCGCAGCGCTGCTCGAGTCGCGCGAGATGTTTGCGCGCGCGCTCGGCGCCTTCCGCCGTCAGCCACAGAGGCAGCGCGCCGTTCGGGTCGTAGTGACCGTGATAGATCAGGTGCAGCAGGGCGCTTTCGCGTACGAGGCGGCGCTGCGCGAAATCGAGCATGCGCCCGTACAAGTAGGTGCCGACGCGACCTTCGGTCGAGCGCCGGAAGCTCGGATCCTGTAGCGCGATTGCGGAGGCGAGGGGATGGAAGAACGCACGCCACAGCCGCTCGCCGCGCGCGATCTCCGCAGCCGAGCGGAAGAGCAGGTCGCGTTGCTCGTCGAGCGTCGTCGCCGCGAAGCAGGCGCGCGGCCAGATGAGAACGCCGAGGCGGCGCAGCAAGGTGGAATGGCGTGCGAGCGCCGTTTCGAGCCGACCCGCGTAGAGCACGCCGCGTCGCAGCAGCGCAGATCGCGCGTCCCAGTAGCGTCGCGCGCGCGGCGTGAGGCTCGGTCGCAGTTGTGCGTACGCATCGAGTCGATGCGGCTCCGCATCGACGCCGAGGAAAGCGCGAAGCGGCGCCAGCGAGAACGCATCGAGAGCGGCGGCCTTCAGCTCGAGCGAGTGAAGCTGGCTCTCGCGCCGATCGATCGCAATGAAACGGCGCGGCCCCGCGCCGAGCAGCGAGAGCGCGCGCCCGCCGCCGGCTGCAATGCACACGACGGTGTCGCCGCTTTCGGGCGCCAGCGCGCGAAGCTCCGAACGCGAGTCTTCGTTGCACGCGCTGTAGAGCGGACGGCGTCGCAGCGCGCCGATCAACGCGTGGCTCCGCGTTCCGGGTGCCGCCCAACGAGCGCATAGAGATCCTCGCCCTCGCGCTCCAGCAACGACGCTGAGAACACTTCCTCCGAAATCGCCGGATCGATCTCCATCCGCGACGTCTCGACATCGGTCCACGCGTCGCGCCCGATCTGCTCGATGCGCATGTGTTCGATGCGCAGGAAGCCCGCTTCCTCGACCGCGCCGGCGAGCGTGACGCGCAGCCGCTTGCTCGGCTCGGCGTCACCGCCGCGATGGAAATCGATGCGCGCGACGCCATTGCGCGCGCGATCGATCCACACGACGAGCCGGCCGTACTGCGATTCGCGCTGCGGCACCGCTTCGATCACGATGCAATCCGCACCGTTCTCCTGCGCGTCGGGCAGGCGGCGCAACGCGAAATGCTCGAAGCGCTGGTGTTCCAGTTCCTCGAAGCTGAGATCGCTGCCATAAAAAGAGTCCCCCTTGTGTGCCGTTCCGACGCGCCGCGGCCGGCGCTCCTCGGCCTGGTAGAGCCACGTGTCGCTGACGCCATCGGGTGTCTCGAGAACCAGCAGCGCGTGGCCGCGCAAGTAGTTCGGCGCGGTGAAGCGCAGCAGCGAGCGCGCGTTCTCCGCATCGCGGCGGTACGCGACATCGAACGCGCGCCGCGATACCAGTTGCCCGCCGCGGTGCACGCGCAGCTCCATGCTGCGCACGCCCGGCGCGTGCAACGTGCGCTCGAATGCATCGCGCAGTAGCTCGCGATCGCCGCGTTCCGCTGCGCCGGCGCTCTCGGTGCCCGAACGTGCGCCGAGCAGCGCGAACGCAAACAACAGCATCGCCACTCGAGTTCGCATCATCGTTGACCTCCTGAAAACGAACCAAAACCGAAGCGCAGCCAGCGGTGTCGCCACGCCGCTCGCGTCATGCCGAGCGCGCGGCGCGCCGCTTCCTGATTGCCGTCCGCGACGCGAAACGCTTCGACCATGCGCGGCCCCAGTTGCGGATCCGCGGCACGAGCGGCGGGCGTGAGCGCCGCGTGCGCTTCGAGCAGATCCGCCGGCGCGAGTGGCGCCGCGTCGTCCCACCAGAGCAGCGCGCCTTGCAACGCCGCGCGCAGCTCGCGCGCATTGCCGGGCCAGCGCTGCGCGCGCAACGCCGCGAAAAAGTCTGGTGTCGCGGTGGGCGTCGGCGCGCCGCTGCGCGCGGAGAGCTGGCGCAACAGATCGCGCGCGAGCACATCGATGTCGGCGCTGCGCTCGCGCAGCGGCGGCACCGCGATCGTCGCCTGCGCGAGGCGGTAGAAGAGGTCTTCGCGAAAGCGGCCGGCGCGCACGGCGGCGCCGAGATCGCGGTGCGTCGCCGCGATGATGCGCACATCCACCGTGCGCGTTGCATCGCCGCCCACGCGCCGCACTTCGCCGCTTTCGAGCACGCGCAGCAGCTTTCCTTGCAGCGTGGGCGGCGCGTCGCCGATCTCGTCGAGCAGCAGCGTGCCGCCGTGCGCCTGCTCGAAGAGTCCCGCGCGCGCTTGCACTGCGCCGGTGAAAGCGCCGCGCTCGTGTCCGAAGAGTTCCGCTTCGAGCAAGCCCTCTGCCAGCTCCGTCACCGCGAACGAGACGAAGCGCGCGCGGCCGCTCTCTTCGTGCAGCGCGCGCGCGACGACTTCCTTGCCGACGCCCGTCTCGCCGAGCACCAACACACCCGTGCGCAACGGCGCGAGACGGCGAATCAGCGATCGCACATGACGCGCCGCGCTCGAGACACCGAGGAAGCGCTCCGCGCCCCGTTTCTTCTCGCGCCCGCGCTGCGCATCGGCATCGAGCGCCCGCGCGATCGTCGGCAGCAGCTGCGCCTCGATGCAGAACGGGTACTCGAGAAAGTGCAGCGCGCCGGAGCGACCCGCGCGGAACACCACCTCGGCCGCGGCGCCCGCGCTGTACAAAATGAACGGCACCTCGCGGATGCGTCGTACCGCGCGCAGCAAGCCGAGCCCATCGAGGCGCGGCATGCCGTGATCCGACAGCACGACGTCGATCGGCTGCGCCGAGAACTGCGACAGCGCGTCGATGCCGTCCGCCGCCGTCAGCACGCTGAAACCAGAAGCCCGCAGCGCTGCGCCGAGCCGCTCGCGCGTTGCGCTTTGATCCTCGGCGAGCAGGATGCGCGCGCGCGTCACGCGTTTCCCTCGCTCGGCCCGAGTTGGGGCAGCAGCATCCGGAACACCGTGCGACCCGGCGCCGACTCGGCTGCGAGCGAGCCCTCGTGCGCCGACACGACATCGCGACAGAGCGCGAGCCCGAGTCCGAAGCCGCTGCGAAAGCGGCCGACGCCGGGCTCGAAGATGTCGGCGCCGAGTTCGGGCGGAATGCCGACGCCGTCGTCCTCGACTTCGATCGCCACCCACGGACCCGGCGCGGCGCCGCGTGTCGCGAGCGCCGTCCGCACTTCCACGGCGCCGCCACGCGCGGTCGCCTTCACCGCATTGTCGAGCAGGTTCTCGAGCAGCGACGCGATTCGCACCGGATCGCCGAGCAGCGGCAGCCGCGCGAGCGCGTGCGAAACCGTGAAGCGTCGCTCGGAGCGCAGCCGCGCGACGCGCGCCGTCGCATCATCGACGAGGCGCACCAGATCGATACGCCGCAGGTCGAGCCGGCGCCCGCCACGCGAGAGCAGGCAATCGAGGCGGCGACCGAGTTCGTGCGTGATCGCCTCGATGCGCTGCAGCGCGGGCCGCGACGCTGCGTCTGCCGCGCCCTCGATCGAGCGCGCGAGATGGCGGATCTCTTCGTTGGGCTTGCGCAGCTCGTGCGCGACGCCGCGGACGAACTCCGCGCAGCGCTGCCCCGATGCGATGCGCGCCAATTCGCGCGCCTGCTGCGCCACCTCTTGCTTCAGGGAGCTGAGCAGGTGGATGCGCTCGAGCGCCACGTTCGCGAGCGCACTCACCGCGTCGGCCTGCGGCTGCAAGTCAGCGGCGCGCTCCGGCGCGAGCGCGCCGATCGCGAGCCAGATCGAGCGCGTGGGCTCGACGTCGAGTCCGAGTCGCACGCTCTGTGGATCATGCGGCGCCGTCGCGCGTTCGAGTGGGCGACGCCCGGTGCAGCGGGCGAGAAACGTCGCCGCCGCCGCGCGCACCTGCGCCGCGCGCGCCGCTTCTTGCACGCGCGCCGCCGCTTCGAGCACCGCGCTGCGATCGTCGAGCGCGCACGAGAGCGCCGCCGTGCGCGCCGCGACGCACGACTCGAGTTGCGCAGAGGCAGCGGCGTCGCCGAGCGCGAGCGTCGCGAGCAGCGCGACGTCTTCGATCGCGCGCAGCTCTTCGGGCGCATACGGCAAGCCGTCGCGCCGCGGCGCGATCACCACCAGCGCCGGCTCGCTTGCGCGCGGTGTCAACGCAACGACGAGTTCCGGCCGCAGCATGTCGGGATCTTCCGTGCGCGACGGGCGCACGATGCCGTGGCTCGGCTCCGGCTTGGCGTCGCGCCAGACCTCGATGCCGCGTTCGGCGAGTGCGCCGTGGTGCGCGCCGTCACGAACGAAGAAGGCGAGGGCCGTGCCCGCGCGCAGTTCCTGACCGAGCAGCAGCGCGAGGCGCGCGAGCACATCGCCCGGGTTCGACGCGCCGGCCAACTCACGCGCGGCACGCGCGAGCAGCGCCTCGGGCGCCGCCGATGCGACGAGTCGCCCTGCGGCAAGGCGCGTCGCGAGCGAGTGGAAGCCCTGGTAGATCAGCGCGGTGGCGAGCGCGAGCGCGGCGCCATGAACGGGCGCGAAGTCGCGCGATGCGCCGGCCGCCTGCCATGCGGCGCCCGTTGTAATTGCCGCGAGCAGCAGTGCGATGCCAGCCGCCGCGACCGACACCACTCCGTGACGCAGCCACGCGGGCGGATCGAGCAGCCGATAGCGCACGACGGCCCAGCCGAGTGCGAGCGGCAGCGCGAGCCCGCCGAGCGCGAGCAGTGCCGACACCGCAGGCGGTGGCTGCACCCCCGCGACGAACACGACGAGCGGCGCTGCACCCGCCAGCACGAACGCCGCCATCGCGGCGTGCGCTCGCGCCCGCTCGACCGGTGACAAGCGGCGCCCGGGAAACGCGCACGCCGCCACCAGGATCGCGCCCGCGAGAAAGCTCGCCGCCAGCGCGACGCGCTCCACGCCATCCACCGTCGCTGGCTCGCCGAAGCGCAACTGCGCGACCAGCGCGGGCACCGTCCACAGTGCGTACGGAAGCATCGCGAGCGCGGGCCGCCGAAAGCGCGGCACGACGACCGGGAAGCGCGCCGCGAGATGCAGCAGTGCCGCCGGCAGCGCACACCACGCGAGCAGCCCGAGACGCGCGCGGAGGCCCGGCGCGTTCATGAGTCCCGCGTCACCCGGCATCGCCAACTCGATCGACGCGCCGAGCGCGGCGCCGAGGCAGAGCGACACAGAGAAGAGCGGCGTCGCAACCGGGTGTCGTCCGCCGAGCACGCAGGTGAGTGCGAAGAGCAGCAGCGCGCTCGCGGACAGCAGCGCCGGCCACTGCTCGACGAGCGCGTGCGCCGCGCGACTCCGGGCGACGCGCAGCTCCACGCTCCGCGAGCCGCGCGGCCCGCGCACGTTGGCGAGCACGCTGTCGCCTACCCGCAGCTTCGCGACGCTGCGCAACAGCTCACCGCGATCGCGGGGCGCGACGACGCCGGTGTCGCCCGGCAGGCGCAGATCGAGCACGCGCTCGCCGGGACGCAGTACGGCGTCAGGTGCGCCGAGCAGCACCGCCGCGAACGGCACCCGCAGCGAGGGGTCGAGCAGTTCCGCGAAGCCAAGTGCCGTCGCCGAAGCGAACCCGCGCGGATCCGGCAGCAGCGCCACGAACACGATCGCGACGAGCGCGCAGCCGGTGCAAGCGCGCGGCGAGCGCATCAGCGGAGCACGCGGTCGCGCGCGCCGACGAGCAGTGCGGCGGGCAACAAGAGCAGATTGCCCGCCAGCAGCAGGCCGACGCCAAGACTCGCGAGCAGCCCGAAGCCGACGAGCCCGCCCCACTGCGAGAAGAGCAGCACCGAGAAACCGAGCGCGAGTACGCCACTCGAAACGAGCACCGGCTCGCCAGCGCTGCGGAGCGCGCGGTCGATCGCATCGGCGGTGCGCAGGCCGTCGCGTCGCGCGTCGGCGTAGCGCAGCGAGAGATGGATCGTGTCGTCGACGCCGATCCCGATCAGGATCGCGCCGACCATCGCGTTGGCGGGATCGAGGCCGATCCCCGCCCAACCCATCAGACCGAGCAGCGCGACGACGGGCAGCGTGCTCGCGACGATGGCCCACGGCGCCAGCGCGCCGCAGCCGCGAAAGAGCACGATCAGCGTCACGGCCACCACCGCGAAAGCCGATGCGAAGCTCTTCCACTGCGTGTCGCGCAACTGTGTGACGAAGCGATCGGCGAGCACGAGGCCGCCTTCGAACGCGATCTGCGTACCGGGCGCCGCCGCGTGTTCGAGCGCCGCGAGGGAAGCGCGAACGCGGGTCACGTAGGGCGCCTGCGCTGCATCATCGAGCCACGCGCGATCGACCTGCACGCGCGCGCGCTCGTGACCACCCTCGTGCACCGCTTCCTTCCAGAACCAGCGCGCGGTTTCGCTCGACGCCACCAGCGCCACCGTGCGCGGCGCATCCGCGACGAGTTCGTCGAAGCTCGCCGGCGGTCGCCCGCGATCGACGCGGTGCGCGTCTTCGAGAAGATCGAGAAAGCTCCAGGTATCGCCGGTGGTCGGCTCGTTCGCGAAGAGCGACTCGATGCGCGCGAGCAGCCCGAGCGACGCCGCGTCGTAGACATGCGCGCCGCTCGGCAGCGTCACGACCACCTCGGTCGTCATCGGCTTCCGGAAGTTTGCCTCGATCGCGCGCAGCGAACGCACCACGAACGACTGCTCGCCGAAGCCGAAGTCGCTGGCGTAGTGCAAGCGCGGCGCACCGGTGGCGAGCAGCGCAAAACCGCCGAGACACGCGGTCAGCACGAAGCGCGGGTAGCGCGTTACGGTGTCGCGAATCGCCGCGAGAATCTCGTCGGGCAGCGCGGAGCTGCGCACGCGCGAGCGCGCCGTGGTGCGCCGCAGATGCAGGTAGAGCAGCGCCGGCAGCACCGTGAAGGTCACGACGAACGAGAGCAACACGCCGATCGCAGCGAGGCCGCCGAAGTGGCGGAAGCTGGCGAGATCGCTCCACAGAAACGAGTCGAAGCCGACGGCCGTCGTCGCCGTCGTCCAAAAGCATCCGGGCCCGACTTCGCGCGCTGCGGCGACGAGCCGCGCCGCCGGATCGCGCTCCTCCGCGCGCGCCACCGCCGTCAGCAGATGGATCGACGTCGCGACGGCGATCACCACCAACAGCGGCGGCAACGCGGAGAGCAGCGACGTCATCGGCAACCCCGCGAGCGCCGCGATGCCCTGAACCGCTGCGGTGACGGAGCCCACCGCGAGCACCGGCAGCAGCGCGAACCAGACGTCGCGGAACCACAGCCACAACAGGGCGCCCATCACCGCGAACATCAGAACCGTCAGCACCAACGCGTCGCGCTCGAGCGTGTCCGCCGAAACCACCGTCCACACCGGATCGCCTGCGACATGCAGCTCCGCGCCCAGCTCGCGCTCGAACGCCGGCAAGAGCGCGAGCACGGCGCGCACCGCCTCGCGCATCGGCTGACTCTCGATCGATTGCAGCTCGACGACGATCCCAGCCGAGCGACCGTCTGCGGCGAGCACGGTTCCGCCGAAGAAACGCTGCTCGCGCGCTCGAGCGAGCAGCGGCTGCCAATCGCTCGCGAGCGTGAGCGCGTCGCCGTTGTGCTCGGCGAGCGTGCGCGTCTCGAGCGGGCCTACCACGATCGGTGTATTCAGCGCGCTCCAGGTGCGGCGCACGTTCGGCACCGCGTCGAGCTTCGCTTGCAGCCGGCCGAGAAACGCGAGCGCCCACGGTTCGGCAATCTGCTCGCAGCGCGTCGTCTCGCGACACCCGAATACGACGAGCAGATGCACGCCGCTCTCGAACTCGTCGAGGAACGCGGCGAGCCGCATCACCTCGGGCGAGCGCGGCCCGAAGTAGGCCGCGTAGCCGACCTCACTCGGCAGACGCAATGCGGCGAGGCCGAGCAGCGCCGTCGCGATGACAGCGATGGCGACCGTCGTGTGGGGGCGCCGCACGCTCGCGGCGCTGAGACCGGCGGCGAGCTGTGCGAGAGGCTGCTGCAACGTGAATCCGGCTAGGTTTCAGGGGCTGGGAAAAGCCTACGCGAGGGCGTGTCGAAGCCGAGCTAGGAAACCCCAAGGAATGCGGAAGTGCCTGAACCAACTAAGGTTTTCGGTTCTGGTCGTTGGTTGTTCCTGGTGGCTGCTGCGCGACCCGACGCGACCGTGTGTCCACGCATGGACGCCTTCTAACGCCGCCTGCCGTCCGTTGACGCCCGCACTTGCGGTGGCACATGACTTGCCTCAGCGCGTCTACCGATCACGAGAGGGCGACTCGATGAGCAGCCAGGCGGCATTTCATTTCGGCGCGCGCGCGGCGGCGGATCCCTTCCTGCGGCTCGCGGGCGACTCGCGCGCGATGGCAACGCTGCGCCACTCGCTGCGCCGCGTCGCATGTGCCGACGCAACGGTGCTGCTGGGCGGCGAGACGGGCACCGGGAAGGGCCTCGTCGCGCGATTGCTGCACGACGCCTCGGCGCGCGCCGCGGCGCCGTTCGCGCACGTCGATTGCGCCGCACTCGCGCCGAGCGTGATCGAGAGCGAACTCTTCGGCCACGAACGCGGCGCCTTCACCGGCGCCGATGCGTGTCGCCCAGGCCGCCTCGAAGCCGCCGCTCGCGGCACGCTCTTCCTCGACGAGATCGCCGAACTCGAGCCGCGCCTGCAATCGAAACTATTGCGCGCGCTGCAAGATCGCAGCTTCGAGCGCGTCGGCGGCACGCGCACGCTCAGCTTGACGGCGCGCGTCGTCGCCGCGACGCATCGCGATCTGCGCCGCGCCGTCGCCGACGGCAGCTTCCGCGCCGATCTCTATTTCCGCCTGCAAGTCTTCGAAGTGACGCTGCCGCCGCTGCGCGAACGCCTCGACGATCTGCCCGCACTCGTCGCGCGCGGCCTCGCTGCGATCGCAGAGCGCATCGGTCGCGCCGCGCCGCGCTGCACCGACGCATTCCTCACCTCGCTCGCGCGCCACCGCTGGCCCGGCAACGTGCGCGAACTCTGGAACCTGCTCGAACGCCTCGTCGTGCACGACGAGGATGGCGTGCTCGATGCCGTCGATGCGGAGGCGGCGCTCGATGCGTCACTCGTCGATCTCGGCGCGATCGCGCTGACGCCTTCACCGATGCGAATCGCGGAGGCGCCGGAATCGAGCGACGACCGCACGCGCGTCGCCGCCGCGCTCGTCGCCGCGGGCGGCAACGTCGCGCGCGCGGCACGAAGGCTCGGCCTCGCGCGCACGACACTGCGGCATCGCGTCGATCGCTATGGGCTGCGCGAACTGATTCCGCGGGATTGATTGGCCGACGAGCCGCCATCCACCGAACGACGCATCGGCAACGAGCGCAATACTGGGGAGTGGCGAAGCCTCTAGCGTTCCCGGGTTCCGGATTGCATCGGCACGAGCCCCGCCTCGCCAAGTACCTCAGCGATTTGCTCCGCGTCACGACGCGATGCAGCCCAGCGAATCATGCCGCCCGTGGGTCTGCCGTGTTCGTCGCAGCGCCGTACCAGAAACCACAGTCCAGGCTCCGCCCCTCGCGGGGTCTGCTCGATCGTTCCGGCTTCCTCGACGCAGTAGGCGAGACCCTTCTTCCACGAAAGCCCGTCGCGCGATTCCCATCCCGGCATATGCGGGGCGAGACGCGCGATCGCGGAGTGCACCAGGAACTCCGAGCGCGACATGCCCGAGGTGCGCGCCC
Source organism: Deltaproteobacteria bacterium (assembly GCA_031396445.1). Classification (GTDB taxonomy): domain Bacteria; phylum Myxococcota_A; class UBA9160; order UBA9160; family PR03; genus PR03. The sequence goes on from JANNKU010000028.1 coordinate 27,762, forward strand.
CGATGTCGATCTTGCGCAGACTCCTGGCAGGCGTCGTTATGTTGATCCGCGTCATCTTCTCCGGCTTCAGCGCCAGGTCCACGAGCACGATGGCGGCGTCTTTCGCTTCTGCCGCCTCGCGCACTTCGTCGAGCGTGCTCGGATCGGGGAGCGGAGCTCCGTCTTCGAGCATGCCGCGCGCGTGAAACTCGAGCGCGTCGGACGCGAGCTTGCGCGCCTCTTCGAGCGTCGCGCCGGCGGTCACGCATCCCGGGAAATCGGGGAAGCTGACGCCGTAGTCGCTGCCCACTTCCTTGTGGATGAGAGCGATGTTGGTCGCCACGCGCCGTCCTCCCCAGGCTCTTTCCGGTGATTCCGGCCCGCTTCGCGATGCTCGGAAGTCAGCGGACGTGTAGAAGCGGAGCGGTGAAATTCTCTCCGAGCGCCCGCCGACCGTCACCATCCAACGCACGATTATGCTGGTCATGCTGCCGCCCAGATAGGCGTCGGCATAGTGGATTCTGATCGCGTGAGCCCCAGCCGGCCCGCGGGAGGGTGCCCGGGACCGTCCTCGCGTCAATTCCACTTCAATCCCCAACCAAACGCTCGGTAAATCCCCTTATCATCGGCGAATGCGCCGCACGCTCCGTTCCACTCTCCTGCTGCTCCCCTACCTCGTCGGTCTCGGTTGCGACGATCCCCGCGTCGCCGACTTTGGCCTGCCGATCGCCGGCGGCGGTCTCCCGGTGACCGTCTTCGTGCGTGCAGGCGTGGCTCCCGCCGACGTCCAGATCGTCCTCGACGGCCAGGACGTGGGGCCGCTCTTCACGGCCGGGCCGCAGGGTCTCAGCGCCACGCTTTCGCTGCCGACTCCTGGCACACATGAGCTCGCCGTGACGCAGCCCGGAACGCTCGGCGTGCCGGTGCTGCAGAAGAAATTCTTCGAGGTGCCCGCACCTACGCCTACTCTTTCAAGCGTCACGCCCGCGGCGGGATCGATTCCCGTCACGTCCTGGTTTCGCTTCGAGTTCCAGCAGGATGTGAACGCCGCGATGTTCTCGGGCTTCGGCTTTGCGCTCTCTTGCGGCGGACAGCAGATCCCTCGTTTCGCCTACACCGTCGAGAACCGGAGCGTCGTGCTCGATCCGTTGCTCGCGCTCCCGGCGGGCGCTTGTCGTGTGGTCTGGCGCGATGCGAGCGGCGCGGTGGAACGAAACTTCAGCGTTGCAGCGAAGGCGACCACTGCGCTCGCATCGGCGATCTACGACCGCGAGAGCCCGCTGGCGTTCGCACCCTTCCCGGACGATTGGTGGACCGCGGGCGGCGTCGACACACCGACCGGTTTGCAGCTCGCCTTCTACGGGCCGGCCTTCGGCGATCTGCGCGACGGCGTGGTCGGCGGCATCGCGGCTTCGATGGCAGAGCTGGATGGGTGGAGCCCGATCGGACCGATCGTGCTCTCCTTCTCGCACGCGGTCGAACGATCGCTGCTTCCCGCGGATGAGTTCGCGGCGCAGAGTCCGTTCTCACCGATCGCGATCGTCGATGTCGATCCCGCCAGCCCTGAATACGGGGCGCGAATTCCTTTCCTGGTCGAAGCGCGCGACGACCGGGCGCCGAACGGGAGCATCGATCACACGCTCATCTTGTTTCCATCGATCACGCTACGGCCGCATGGGCGCTACGCCGTGGTCGTCACGCAGCGGCTGATCGCGGCCGGCGATGCCACGCGCCCGATCGGTCGCTCGGGATTTTTCCATCGCGCGGCGAGCGATCCGACGCTCGCGTCGACACCGGAAGAGGATTTCATCCGCGAGACCATCGCCCCGCTGCTGGAGATCCTCGAAACCGCGCCGTCGGTTCCGATCTACCGGAACGACGTCGCGCTGGTGCTCAGCGTGTCCACGCGTTCGACGCTGCGGGATCCGTCGGACATGGTCGCGATCAAGGAAAATGCGCTGGTCGCGCCGCCGCCGGTGCTGACCGTCACGAGCATCAGCACCTCGGCGCAGCGGCGTCTGATCGTGCGCGGCACGCTCGCGATTCCGAGCTATCTGCCGCCGGACGACATGAGCGATCTCACGCGCGACGCGCAGAGCGGTCGCCCGCTCTCCGAGACCACCGAGGCCGTGCCCTTCACGATGACGCTTCCGAACCAGGCGCTCGCTGGACCAGTTCCGATCGCGATCTTCCAGCACGGAAGTCCGGGTACACAGGAAGACGTTCTCAGCGTCAACAACGAATTCCTCGACGATGCCGGCTACGCGATCGTCGGGATCCAGGACACGGCGAACCGTCGCTTCGGCGACGACTCCACGCTGCAGACCGTGGGCGTCTTGTTGCATCTGGTGGAGTTCGGGCACATCCCGCTACTCGAGTTGCAGACACACGCCGACTTGCAGTCGCTCGTGCGTGCCCTCGAGGGGATCGCCGCGAGCGACTGGTTGCCGAACGGTGCACCCAATGGCGTGCCCGAGCTCGACACTTCGAAGATCGTCTACCGCGGTGTCAGCTTCGGCGCGCATCACTCGCTCGGCTTCCTGCCCTTCGCACCCGAGGTGCGCGCGGCGGCGAGCATCGTGGGCGCCGGGCGATTCTTCGAGAATTCGATCCACCAGATCGACCACTACGGTGTGTTGGGCCAGATCCAGCAAGTGATCCCCGCGCTCCGTCCGATCGAATTGCTCGTGGGTCTCGCGGCGCTGCAGAACGACGAAGATCGCCAGGATCCGCATCTGCTGGCGCGATACTTGTACCGGGAGCGACTGCCGATCGCGGGGATCTCGCCGTCGGCGCAGCCGCCGAGCCTGCTGTGGACCGAGGGCATCGGCGACACCGTCGTCTCGAACAACGCCACGCGCGCGGCGGCCCGAGAACTGGGCATCCCGCAGGTGCAGCGCGTGAAGCGCGCTTCGCCTGGGCTCGAGCAGGTGCCCGCGCCGCTTGCGGGCAACATCGGCCCCACGCGCACGGCGGGTCATTTCCAGTACGTGCCTTCGCAAACACCGAGTTGCGTCGCTGTGGGCTTGACGCAAGGCCATCACTGCCCGCAGCGCGCGACGGAGGCCCGGCAGCAGATCCTCACCTTCTTCTCGACCGCGCTCGCGGGCGGAGCGCCGCAGATCATCGATCCGTTGCCTTAGCGGCGTCGCTCGAAACTTCTGGTCGAAAACTTCGCACGACGTGACCGAAGCTGTCACGCGGCCGTGGTCTCCTGCTCTTCGAGCCAGGCGCCGACCAATCTGTCCCCCTCGAATCGACCCTCGGTCGACGGCGCCTGGCTCGAAACCTCTTGCCGCTCACGGCAACGAAGTAGAGAGATGGAGGTTCGCAGCCATGGCTCGATCTCAGACGACCGCACGGCGCCTCACGGCCCGCGCGCTCACCCCCGAAGCTTGTGGAGTATGCAGCGGCGCCGACGTCGCGATCGATGAGGTCTTCGAGCGCGGCCTGTGGCTGCTCTCGGAGTGCCGGCGTTGCCAACATCAATGGACCGAAGGCCCGCTCGCGAGCCCGCGCGGGCCGGTGGTTCGCGCGGTTGCGGCGGCGGTGGATCAGCAAGCGGCCGCGTAGCGACGAGCGCGAACTCGCAGTGCTCGTCAGGTGATAGCCTGCGCGCGTGAGATTGGTTTTCTACACGGGCAAGGGCGGCGTCGGCAAGACGACGACGGCGGCGGCCAGCGCCGCGCACGCGGCAACGCTCGGCCACCGCACGCTGGTGCTCTCCGCCGATCCGGCGCACAGCCTCGGCGATGTGCTCGGTGTCGCGCTCGATACGAAGACGACGACGCCCGTCGATGTGGCGCGCCGACTCCGCGCGCTCGAAGTCGATGCGCGCGCGACGCTCGATCCGCACTGGGGCGCGATTCGCGACTACCTCATCTCGCTCTTTCGCCATCAGGGCATCGAGGACGTGATCGCCGACGAGCTGGCGCTCTTGCCCGGCGCCGAGGAAGTCGCCGCGCTGCTCGCCGTCGAAGAGGCCGCGCGTTCGGGCGACTACGACCTCTGCATCGTCGATTGCGCGCCCACCGGCTCGACGCTGCGCCTGGTGACACTGCCGGAAGTCGCGAGTCGCACGCTGCGGCTGCTGCTGCGCGTGCAGCGCGCCGTCGCGGCGCTGGTGTCGCCGGTGGCGCGCGCCGTCGTCCCCGTGCCGCTGCCTGGCCCGGAAGTGTTTCGCGATCTCGATCAGCTTCTCTACAAGCGACTCGTCACGCTGCGCGAGATGCTGCTCTCGGCAGACACGAGCGTGCGTATCGTCGTGACGCCCGAGCGCATGGTGATCGACGAGGCGCTGCGCGCGCACACCGATCTCGCGCTCTTCGAATTGCGCTGCGATGCGGTCGTGATGAACCGGCTCTTCCCGCCCGAGGCCGCGGCGGAGGCGTTCTTCGAGGGCTGGGGCCGTTGGCAGGAAGAGCGACTTGCCGAAGTGAACGAAGTGTTTGCGCCGCTGCCGGTGCTGCGCGCTCCGCTCGCGCAGGATGAAGTGGTGGGCGCGGCGGCGCTCGCCGCACACGGCGCGCTGATCTTCGCGGGCGCCGATCCCCACGCGGTGCTCTGCGTTGCACCGCGACTGCGTTTCCCGCGCGACAAACGCGGCTATCGCGTCGAGCTGCCGCTGCCGCACGCGCGCAGCGACGCGCTCGATGTCGCGAAGCTCGACGACACGCTGGTGGTGCGCGCTGGTGGTGCGCACTGGCAACCGCCGTCGCGCGATTCCGCTGCCGCGCAAACTCGCGCAACTCTCGCTGGTGTCTGCGAAGCTCGAGGCCGGCATGTTGATCGTGCGGCTCGCGCCGGCTGCGGAGGGCGCGGGCTGATGCGCGTGGTGTTGCTCACCGGCAAGGGCGGCGTCGGCAAGACGACGCTCTCGGCCGCGACGGCACTCGGCGCGGCGGAACACGCGCATCGCGTGTTCCTGCTCTCGACCGATCCCGCGCACAGTGTCGGCGACGCGCTCGGCATGCCGGTCGGCGCGCGACCGGTCGAAGTGGCGCCGAACGTCGTCGCGCAGGAAGTCGCCGTGCTCGACGAACTCGATCGCTCGTGGTCGGCGATCCAGGACTGGCTGCGCCAACTGCTGCGAGAAGGCGCCGACGAGCTGCTCGCAGAAGAAGTGCTGGTGTTCCCGGGACTCGAGGAACTCGTCGCATTGCGCGCGATTCGCGAAGTCGAGGCGCTCGGCGATTTCGATGTGTGCGTCGTCGATTGCGCGCCCACCGGCTCGACGCTGCGCATGCTGCGTTTCCCCGACGCGCTCGCGGTGTTCATGGGCGGCCTCTTCGATCTCGAACGCCGCGCCGCGCGCGCGCTGCGACCGATCCTCGGCGCGATCGGCATGCGCGGCCTCGTGCCGAGCGACGAAGTCTTCGCCGCCTTCGAGCGACTGGTGCGCGACGTGGACGACGTCCGCCAGATCCTGCTCGATGGCGATCGCACCAGCGCGCGGCTCGTCACGAACGCGGCGCGCGTGGTGGTGGACGAGACGCGACGCTCGTTCGCGTACTTGTGCCTCTACGGCGTCGCGACCGACGCGGTGCTGGTGAACAGGCTGCTGCCCGAGGTCGCGCGCGACGGCTTCTTCGCGAAGTGGGTCGCGCGCGAACACGAAGAGATGCTCTCGCTCGAAGCCAGCTTCGGCGTGCCGCTGCTGCGCGCCCAATTGCGCGCCGCCGAGCCGATCGGTGTCGAAGCGCTGCGCGCGCTGTCGCGCGAGATCTACGGCGATCGCGACCCCGCCGCGATCCTGCACCGCGGCCGCCCGCTGCGCTGGCGCAGAGTCGGCGCCGCCACGCTGCTCGAAATCGATCTCCCCAACGTCTCGAAGGAAGAGATCGAAGTGACCGTACACGGCGAAGACCTCCACCTCCGCGTCCGCGACGCCCGCCGCGTGATCGCGCTCCCGGCGTCCCTGGTCGGCCGCCCCCTCACCAGCGCCACCCTCCGCAACTCCCTCCTCGAAATCCGCTTCGCCCGGTGAGAAAGGGGACGGTCCTCGAAGTGACTGGCTGTCGACTGGAGGGACAGACTTGGGTGAAGCATGTCCCTGTAGTCATCAGCCAGTCACTTCGAGGACCGTCCCTAAAGTGACTCCAAAGTGACTGGGTGATGACTACAGGGACGGGCTTTGAGGGATGAGCGGGGTTTTGTGAATGCCGGAGCGGATCGTGTCGCTGGTGCCGAGCCTTACCGAGGCGCTCTTTGAGCTCGGGCTCGGCGATCGCGTGGTGGGTGTGACGGATTGGTGCGTGCACCCGGCCGATGGGGTCCTGGCGCTGCCCAAGGTTGGGGGCACGAAGGATGCGAGCGCGGCGGCGATCGTTGCGCTGGCGCCCGATCTCGTGATTGCGAACCACGAGGAGAACACGCGGCGCGTGGTCGAGCAGCTGCGCGCGGCGGGTCTCGCCGTCTGGGTGACTTACCCCCGCACGGTTCGCGAGGGCGCGACGTTGTTGCGCGAACTCGCCGCGCTCGGCGCGACGCCGGCCGCGATCGCCGCGATCGTCGAGCCGGTCGAGGCCGCCGTTATCGAGGCCGAAGCGGCCCGGCCCACGCTACCCGTGCGCGTCTTCTGCCCGATCTGGCGTGACCCGTGGATGGCGGTCGCCCGCGACACCTACATCCATTCGATGCTCGAGCTCTGCGGTGGCACCAACGTTTTCGCCGACCGTGGCGACCGCCGCTACCCGATCGTCACCCTCGACGACGTCATCGCCGCCGCGCCCGAAGTGATCCTGCTGCCCGACGAGCCCTACGCTTTTGGAGTTCGCGATGCCCAGGACTTGGCGCGCCTCGACCTTCCCGCGAGCCATTCGGGACGAATCCATTGCGTAGACGGCACTTGGGTGTCGTGGTACGGTCCGCGCATTCGACCGGCCGTGACGGCACTCCGCTCGCTACTCCAGCCGAGCTGAGCCAACTCGCGGACCTCCCTCCCCGGCCGACTCTCGCCCCCCCCGTCCTGTTGAGTTCGGATGAGATCTGGAAGAGAACCCGGAGTGGCAAAGTGCCTCCGGGTCTTCGGCAACCGGCGCGGATGCACGCGAGCTGCGTGGTCACGAGTAAGAAAGCACTCGCGTAATCCGCCCGTCCTGCCGAGGAGATTTGCCAAAACCGCGAGCGACCGGCGTTCGAGGCGAACGCTGGCGCCCCGCAGACAAGGAGCTCCGCGTCGGCGATCTGCCGCGCGAGGGCTCGAAGGCAGGGGGAACGCGTCCCATGGTGCGGCGGAACACGAATCGGCAGACGGAGTTCGCTGTCTCGCGGTCGAGCGCTGGGACGCGCGCGATCGTCGCGGCAGCCATCGCGGCGCTGAGCTTCAACGCAACCGGCGCAGGCGCCGCGACCGTCTCGGAAGTGCGCGTCGGTACCCACGACGACGGGCATACCCGCATCGTCGTCGAGCTCGACTCGGCCGCGGGCTATCGCCTGCAAGCGCCGAGCGAAGGGAAGGCGCCCGAGCTGATCGTCGATCTCGACGCCACCAGCATCGAGCGCGACGTCCCCTCGAAGAGCCGCGTCGTGAAGAAGGTCCACGTCGAGCCGACCGCCAATGGTTCGACCGTGCGCATCTCGCTCGCAACGGGCGACGTTGCGGTGAAAGAGATGTTGCTCGCGAACCCGCCGCGGATCGTGCTCGATCTGAAGGCGCGCGGTCCGATCCCGAAGAGCGATGCCGTGGCCGACGCGGCCGCCGAGACTTCTGTTGCCGCGGCGAGCCCCGAGAAGGTGGCTCTCGTGCCGCCGACACCGGCGAAGGTCGAAGCGCCGAAGAGCGAGCCGGTCGTCGTCGCGGCTGCCGAGCCCACGCCGGTCGTCGAGAAGCGCGAAGCGCCGCTCCAGCTCGAAGCGCCGCCGTCCGCAGTGGCGAAGCCGTCGAACTCCGCTGCGCCGTCGCAAGCGAAGCGCGACGCGATGCCGCCGCCGCCCACCGATCCGCAGCCCGAGTTCGAATCGACTGCCACGGAACCGGCGGCTGCAAAGCCCACCTTGATTCCGCCCGTCGATCGCGAGAAGAGCAGCGCGCAGCAGACGTCGCCCGCGACCTCGATCGCCGCCGCCGCCGAAGCGCGTCGCAAGGCGATCGCCGAGAAGGCGCAGAGTTCGAGCAGCGAATCGCTGATGGATCTCGCGATGAGTCCCATCGGACTTGGCGCGATTGGCGCCGTCGTGCTGCTGCTCGCGATCGTGGTGATGCGCCGCCGCCGCAGCGCGGAAGACGAGGATCCGCTCTACACCGTGATGTCGGCCGACGATGCCGGCGTGGGTGTCTCGATGGACGCCGCCTATCCGGTCACTGACGAGGCGGAGTTCCGCACTCCGGTGCTCGCGAACCTCGGCCCCTTCGATCCCGATGCGTTCGAAGAAGCGTCCGAACCGGCGATCCGCGACAACGGACCGCGTCAGCTCGCACTCGGCAGTGCGCCGATCGTGAGCGAGCCGGAAGCGAGCGTGATGCTCGGCGACGACTCCGACGCGGACTCGATCTTCGCGGCGGAGCCCGAAGTGATCGCATCGGCCGTGCCGGTGATGGCGCCGGCCTTCGAGCCGACGCCGGTCGCGCCGCATGTCGCGCAGATTTCCGCCGAGGTCGAGCGCCGCGTATCGGAGCTCGAACGCCGCCTCGAACAACTCACCGAAGCGCGCGAGCGACTCGAACGACAGGTCGCAGCGCAGACCGAAGAGCTGCGCGTTCAGCGCGCGGCGATCGCTCGCACACAGCGCGTCGTGCGCACGATCGCAAAGACGGAAGACATGGCGACCGAGCCGGTGCCGCGGGCCAACGCATGATTTTCGCACCACGGCCGCAGACGGCCGCGCGCTACTAAACCGAAATAGGATCAGGGGTCCGGCCCTGCCGGCCCCGCATGGACGGCGCGCGCTCAAATCTCGATGCGCCCGCCTGCGTCACAACGCGCTTCGATCGGCGGCGCGTAGGTCTCGGTGCTGGGAAGCAGCTCCTGGTAGATGACGGAACCCGAAGCGGCGCAGATCGGGACCGTCTGACCTTCCGTGAGCGACCCTTCGTACAACCACGTCGTACATTCCGCAGGCGCGCTCGCTTCGCAGACACGAACCTGCGTCGAAGACGGGTCGGCATCGATCTTCGTGAGCTGGCAACAGACCGCCTGCGCCGAACCCGATTGCATCGCAAAGAAAAGCGCAACCATCACTCTCGAAATCTTCATCGTTTCCTCCGATTCTTGATCGTCGAATCTACGCGCTGCGCGTTGACACAGAATCCATTCACCGTAGCATGCGCGCCGCATGAGCAAGTTCACCGCGCATCGGATCGCCGCAGCGTTCGCCGCGCTGCTGTCGTCGATGGCGTTTGCCGGATCGGTCAGTGCCGTGACGCTCGTCTCGAGCTGGCCGATCGGTGGCGACTCCGTGCCGGTCACGATGACGTTCACCGACTTGCCGAGCGGCAACGGCGTCGAGATCACCGTCTCGATTCCAGAAGGAACCGGCGATCTGCTCGGCCTCTTCGGAAATGTCACCGACGAGAGCCTCGTCCCGCAGCTCGATACAGTCGGGTCGCTCGTGTACCAAGAACAGTTCGCGGCGAATCTCGTCTACAAGGTCGGTGGCGGCAACGAAGTCGCTCCGGTGCAGCAATGGGATTAGGGGCTGCGCTTCGAGAGTTCCACCTGGCAGAGCGAAGACATCCACACCGTCACGTTTCAGTTGACCGCTCCGGGTTTGACGAGCGTTCATCTGCTCAACGCCGCCAACCAGGGCTGGTACTTCGGCGTCCGGATCCGCCACACCCTCGGCCCCAAAACAAAAGCGAGCATTGGCTTTCCGGTGAGCCCGCCGCCCGCCGGTATCGCGGCCACGATTGCAATCTCGACACCCGCCGAAGCAGCGCTCTTTGTGCAGAGCGACGTTCCTGTTGCTGGAACCCTGACCGGGACGACGCCCATCGCCGTCACCGTGAATGGCATCTGGGCCTACCTCAGTTCGGGATCCGTCGGCTTTCAACGCACCCTCACGCTGACCGACGGCACGCACACGATTCGCGCGCTTGCGGGCAACTCTTGGGGGCACATGGGCGATGAGGTCACGGTCACAGTCGATACGGTCGCGCCCGTCATCTCCATCGCGGCGCCAGCCGCCGGAACGCTCACGACTGGCGACTCGATCATCGTCTCGGGAACAGCGACCGACGCAACGAGCGGCATCGCGAGTGTCGTCGTAAACGGCGTCTCGGCGACACTCGTTGGGAGCGCCTTCAACGCATTGGTCCCGCTCGCGCTCGGCGCGAACTCGATCACGGCGACGGCGACGGATGTGGCGGGCAACACTGCGGCTGCGTCCAGGAGCGTCACGCGCGGGATCACGCCGACCGTTGTCATCACCGCGCCTGCTGCAGGACTTCTCACGAACCAGACTCCGATCGCGGTCACCGGAACTGTGAGTGGCACCGTCCCCGTCACGGTGACAGTCAACGGCGTTGCGGCGACCGTCACGGGCGAAACGTGGACCGCGAGTGTCGCGCTCGGGGAAGGGAGCAACACGCTCAGCGCGAGCGCGGTGAATGCGTTTGGCAATGGCAGCAGCTCGGTGGCGGTGACGCTCGACTCGACTCCGCCGCTCGTCTCGATCGCCGCGCCCGCAAACGGGACGACAGTGACGAGCCAACCGATTGCAGTGAGCGGAACGGTCGCCGACGCGAGCGCGATCGCATCGCTCCACGTCAACGGCGACCCCATCGCCGCGAGCAACTCGTTCGCGACGACTGCCGCTCTCGCAACCGGCTCGAACACGATCGTCGTCGAAGCTACTGACGCTGCGGGCAACGCCGGCTCTGCCTCGGTCGCTGTGACCTACCAGCCGGCGACGTCGCTCTCAATCGAAATTGAAACGCCTCCCGCTGGCGCCCTCTTCTCGAAGGCCGAGGTCGAGGTCGCGGGCGCCGTGAGCGATCCGGTCGCGTCGGTGCGCGTGAACGGTGTACTCGCGACTGTCACGGGCGAGCGGTGGGTCGCATCCCGCGTGCCGCTCGCGGAAGGCCCCAACACGCTCACGGCTACGGCGACACGCGGAAACGACAGTGCAGCGGCAGCCGTCGCCGTCACGTACAACGCGCCGCCGCAGGTGGTGATCACGTCGCCCGCCGCGGGTGCGCTCTTTCGAACCGATGCGACCGATGTCGAGGGCGTCGTCGATGATCTCGCGGCGTTCGTCGATGTGAACGGCGTCATCTCAAGCGTCGGCGCGGGTGGTCGCTTCGTCGCGAGCGGAGTCGCGCTCGCACCCGGCGACAACACAATCATCGCGCGCGCCATCGACACGCTCGGTGCGAAGGGCACCGACTCGGTCGCCGTCCTGCGCGACGACGCCGCGGCTGGTCGCACGCGCCTCGTGATCCGCGAGAGCAACAGGTGGGTGGAGCCCTTGGAGGTAGTCTTCGCGAGCCTCGGTGATTGGGATGAGAGCCTTCGCGTCGGCAACGATCTAGGAACCTTTCCGCGGCCCTACGACATCGGCCGCGAGCGATTCCAACCGGTACCCGACGTCCCAACGGTTTATCCCGGGGAGCAGGTCTTCCTGCTCTCGGAGGAAGCTGGAGATGTCGACTTCGTGTCATTCCTCGGCCACGAGACGGCAGCGCATCTCTCCCAAGCGGGAGTGTCGACGTTCCCGATGGAAGACCTCGGTATCTACCTCCCGCTCGAGATGCTCGCGTTGCCGGAGGTTCTCGAGCCGGGCGACTTCGAGCCGCGCTTCTTCGCGGTCGGCGACTCGCTCCTTGTCGCTTGCATAGTCGACAGTTGCCCGCCCGGCTCCATCGAGGGTGGACGCGTGCGGCTGCGGGCAACCCAAGACGGTGTGCAGCGCGAGATCGCTCTCGCTGTCGATGCGAGACGCCCCGAGTTCGAGTTCTTCTCGCCGGGCGGCAGCTCCGTGATCGCCGGTGGTCTGGTCACGGTGACGGGCGTCGTCCGCGACGCGGGTCCGCTGCTCGACACGGTGTCCTACACGGTGTCCGATGAGTTCGGCATCGTCGTGTACGAGGGGCTCGTTCCGCTCCTCGTCGATTTGATCGATGGACCGAGCCCGGCGTTCCGCGGCCGCTTCGCGATCCCTGATCTCGTGCTCGCCAATGGACTCCATTTCGTCGAGGTGACGGCCTGGGATTCGCTCGGCAATCGGCGGATCTCGGGCACCGAGTTCACGATCGACGCCGATGCGCCAGCCGCCTCGCTCTACTCGCCTCTCGACGGCTCGGCATTCGTTGAGAGCGAAGTCCAGGCATCGCTCAACTTCGGAGCGCCGACGACAATCGTTTCCGTGAACGAAGTCCCCGACGGCCGGAGTTTCCCTGCCGGGATAGCCGCCAACGTCCTCACGCTGCCGCTCACACTCGGCCCGAATCTCGTCGAAGTCGAAGTACAGAACAGCGCCGGCGTCTTCCTACTCTCGTTCACGCTGCACCGCGTGAGCGAGCAGCGCGAGGTCCGCATCATCGCGCCCGTCGCCGGCAATCTCGTGAACACGCACACCCTCACCGTCATGGGCACCGTGCCCCTCGGCGCCCCCGCCGTACTCGTGAACGGCGTCCTCGGCGCGATCGCGCCCGACCGCGTGTCGTTCACGGCGACGATTCCGGTTCCCTCGACGGAGAACATCGTGATCGATGGCGACGTGGCGAGGAAGCCATTCGCGATCACCGCCGAAGCGCTTCCACTCGGCGGGAGCGCCACGGTCGAGGTGACGCCCGACTTCCAGTTGCCACAGTTCCGCGTCGTGCTGCCCGAGGACGGCGCGTTCACGAGCGAAGCCGCCGTGGCGCTCACGGGCTTCCTCTCCGAAGCCGCGACCGTATCAATCGAAACGCTCGATGGGCCGCTCGTGGTTTCGACCGTCCGCGACCGCGCGCGCGAGGACGCGGAGCCCTTCAATCCCTTCAACGCAAAGCAGTTCCATCGCTTCGAGCTGCCAGAGATTGCGCTCGCGACGGGCGCGAACGCGCTGACGCTCCGCGCGCGGGACCGGGCGGGGAACGAAGGCGCTCGCACCCTCACGCTGACACGGGGCGACACGAGCCTCGCGCTGGTGAGTCCTGTGTCCGGCAGCACCGTCGCCGAGCGCGTGACGGGCGTCATGGTGCGCGCGGCGGCGGACCTGACGATCGACGCATGCTTCGTCGCAGGCCGCCAGATTCCTTCGCTCGGCGGAGCCACCATCGGGGCAGGAGTCGATACGCCGATCAACGGCCTGCCGCTCGTGCCCGGTGCGAACGACGTGCGCATCGTCCATCACCGCGCGGGCGGCGCGAGCGAAGTGCTTCGCTTCCAGCTCACTTCGACGGCCGCCGACTACGCGACGGTCTCCGGCCACGTGACCGACGTGCGCACCGGCGAAGCCGTTGCCGGCGCGCTCGTCTCGATCACCGCGGGCGGCGTGAGCTTCACCGTCGCTACGGACGCCAATGGGAACTATCTCGCGCAGGTGGCGCCGGGTTCGATTGCGGTAGCGACCGTCGCCGAGGGCTACGCCGCGGCGAGCGCATCGGGCAGCGCCGCGGCAGGCGCGACGCTCGTCGCCGACGTCGGCCTCGCTTCGACCGGCGTTCCCGCAGTGGCGAATGAAGTGCGTATCCTCGTACCGCCCGCAGGAGCCGTGACCGACTTCGCGATGCTGACGGTCGTCGGCACGGTGCTCAATCCTACTTCTACTGTCACGGTGAACGGGATCGCGGCGCAGGTCGTGGGCAATCGCTTCACAGCCAAGCATGTGCCGCTCGCGATGGGGGCGAACACGATCGCGGCGAGCGCGATGGTGCTCGGGTTGCCGAACGCGACGCGAAGTGTCGGCGTCGCGCGGTCGGATGAGCCGGTGTTGCAGGTGAAGCTGTTCTCGCCGCCGGATGGCGCGACGGTGCCGGGCGGCGGGATCGTCGTGCGCGGCTTTGCGAGTGCGGAGACTGTGCTCGTTCAAGTCTCGGGCGGAGGAGTAGCGGTACCCGTGGAGGGGGTATTCGAGGCCGCGGACGTCGCGCTGCCGATGGACGCAACGGAGATTGACGTCTCGGTTCGAACGATCGACGGTGCCCAAACCGCCCTCGCGTCGAGTGGAGTCACCGTGGACCGCGTCGGGTCTGCCCTCGTGCTCGGCGCCGATCCCGTCAATGGGAATGTTCCGCTCGAGACCGAACTCCAGCTCACCGCCACGCTGCCGCTCATTGCCGTCGCGCGCATCGACTTCGATCTCGACGGCAACGGAGTCCTGGACGTGCTGGCAAGCGCCAGCGCGACTGCGAGTCTGACGATCTCGGAGCCGACGCTCAGGCTGGCGCGTGCCTATGCGACGACGCACTCGGGCGTGGAGCTTTCCGCGCCGGTCGCTCTGCACGCGCATCTGCCCGCGACCCCGCTCCGGAGCTTTGCCGCGGGCAATCCCGTCGATCTAGCGCCCGGCGCGGGCAACGATCTCTACGTCCTCGACGCGACGGCTGGGCGGGTTACTCGCTATGACCAGGACGGAACGGAACTCGATGGCTTCGGCAGCTCCGGCGCCGGTCCCGACCAACTTGCGAGTCCACAGGCGTTCGCCGTCGGCGCCGACGGTCGCTTCTATGTCGCGGATACGGGGAACGACCGAGTCCAGGTATTCACTCCGGCCGGTACGTTCGAGCGCAGCATCGGGGCGGGAGATCTGAGCGGACCATCGGGCGTCGCGGTCGACGGAGATCTCCTGATCGTGTCGGACACCGGAGCAGGCCGGCTTCGGATCTTCCGGCTCGACGGAGCGCCAGTCGCATCGGTTCCGATCGCGAATCCTCGTGGCATTGCGACGACGGCCGCCGGCGGCGTTCTCGTCGCGAGTCCGAGCCAGGGGCTCCGTACTTTCTCGGACGGAGTGCTCACGACGATCGCGGCGATCGAGTCGCTGCCGCCCGAGCAACAGCCCGCATCACCGGTGGATGTCGTGGAAGGATCGGACTCGACGCTCGTAGCGGGCGCGTCGACTGGATCGGTCGTGCAGTTCTGGCCGAGTCTTCGGCTGCGACGGGTGATCTCCGACGTGGCGGGCGCGAAGGCTGTGCTCACCGGCCAGCGGCGGGAGATCGAGTCGATCTATGTCGCCGATGGAAAGCGGGTCACCGAAGTCGGTCTACCCGTTCCTTCGCCGCTGCCCACGCTGACGGCGCTGAAGGCGCGACTGCTCGCGCTGGACATCGAGGGCGCGCTCGAGTGGATCTCGCCGGAGCGACGAGCGTATTTCCGCGACGTCTACGAACGGAGCGGCGCAACGTTGGCAACCGAGGCCGCTGCGATGGGCCAACTCGACATCGATCTCTTGCGGGAAGGTCGCGCAATCGCGCTGATCCATCGCGAAGTGCAGGAACCCACGGGCCCGGTGGATCGTCAGTATCCCGTGTATCTCGTGCGGTCGGCGGACGGAAGATGGCTCGTTCTCGACTACTGATCCTCGGGTTGGCCGTCACGGTCTTCCTGATCTTCTGGCTGCCGCTCTACAACTGCGGACCGATCTGGGCACGCCAACTCGAAGGCCAAGTGATCGACAAGGCGACGGGTAAACCGGTTCCCGAGGCGGAGGTCTTCGCGCTCTATCAGATGCGGCTCGGAGGTACGATCGATTGGCGTTGGACGACGACGGACGCAGAAGGGCGGTTCGTCATCCCGGGCCATCTCGCGATCTTCTACTTCGGAAGGAGAGGCATCTTCGACCAGACGGACAAGTACCCGCTCATCGAGGTCTTGCATCCGGCGTATGGGAGGTTCTGGTGGGGTGGCGGCAACTACGAGCCGGACTGGAGCTGGCGGAACGTTCGCATCGAGATCGAACGCGATGCGATCTGGTTGAAGGGCCTCGAACGAGATCGAAAGCGCGAAGACGCAGGCTTGTGTAACTACATGCCGTCAACGGCCCGCATACGTTGTTGCGAGTTGCTGTTCGGTAGCGACGCGGCTCGGATCTGCGCGCCCCCACGGCCAGGGACACTTCCGCGATGAATAGATTGATGCGCTTGATGATTCTCTCGTGGCTGGCAATGCCACAGTCGGCCCTCGCTTGGGGGAATCTGGAGGCTCATCCAGAGCTGACCAAGAGCGCCGTACTGCGCGACGAGCGGATCGCCCAACACCTTCGCGATGTCTACGGACTGGCACAAGGACTCGACGCCGAGCTCGCAGTGCAGGTTGGCTTCGACGACAGCACGGATCTCGACATCTTGGGCGGCGGCCCCGACAGTCAATCTCGGTTCGCGCAGAGCTGGAACAGCGGGATATTCCAAGACGCGGTCGAGACGCCGCCCTTCGATACACAGATATTGCTGAATGCCGCGTGTCGAGCCCCGTCGTGTCTCGACGATCTGGCGCGGCGCAGTGTTCTCACCCTCCTTCGCTCGGGCTCGTTCGGCGAAGACAACCCGAACATCAGAGCGAGCCACCACTTCCACGACCCGGTGAAGCATCACGATGAGCCCGAGGTCACGGTTCCTGGGCAGTCTGTACCGCCCGGGAACAAGGGTCTGGACAACACGCAAGAGTATGTAACCGGAGAGCTCAAGGCGCTGGCTGCGAGCTTCGCCACGCTTTGGCTGCGCGGTGGGGGTGGAGACTTCCGATTCTTCGGGCGATCCGCCTTGGATCGCGCGTTGAACGAGCCCATCGGGAATCCGGCGTCTTCGGCCGCACCCGAGAACTTCTTCGCGCTCACGGACGCAGAGCACTATCTGTTCGAGTCCGCCATGGCGTCATTGGCCGGCGAACGTGAGCACTACCTGGCGCTGCACTTCCTTGCCGTCGGGAGCGTGCTTCATCTGCTCCAGGACATGAGCAGCGTCGCCCACACACGAAACGATTTCCTTGCGGATCACCTCTATCCCGAGCTCGTTCCGTTCTCCGGTCTCACTCTCGAGGGCGCGGGTGAGCAAAGCGCGCTGTTGGGGTTTGTTGGACAGTTCGGTAAGTCCGAGACGGATGTCCTGGCGGCGTCTCCCGCTATCGCTCTGGCAAACCTCGATCCGACCCGGTTTACCGGCTTGTACGCGTCGAGACTGCCGTTCTTCGACCCATCGGGAGCCGCATTCGCGGACTTCTGGGATTCGCCCAGCCGGCTCGGCCTCGCCGAGTTCACCAATGCGCACTTCTTCAGCCGCGCCACGGTCGACGACCGCTACGTCGCGGGGAACCCGAGCGCCACCTCCGAGACCGGCTACCCGTCGCCACGTGTTGCCGGCTGCCAACTCGGTGCGGAAGCGGGCACCGGGAGTGCAAGAACCTTCGTGACGCTGCTGCCCCGGCGCGATCTCGACACCGGCCGGTTCCTCGGGCCGGAATCCGAGATTCCGTTTCTCTCGAGCGAGACCGTTCCGCACCTCGCGAAATGCGGTTGGCATGCGGCGGCAGCACCGAGCGTCATCGACGACAGCGTGATGCGCGACTACTTGGAGATGCTGCTGCCGCTCGCCGTCGACTACAGCGCGAAGTTCCTGGAGCGATACTTCGCGCCGCGGATCGCCGTTCGCGCCGTCGGCGAGCGAGAGTTCCGCATCGAGAACGTGTCCGATCTCCCGATCCGCATTCGCGCCTCCGAGCTGCGCGCGGCCTACGACGACGACGACGGGAACCGGTGGTCGATCGAACTGGACTGCGGAAGCGGCGCCTCGGAGATCGAGATCGAGCCCAGCGAGACGTCGGAGGCAACGTGCACGCTTCCGACCTCGCTGCCCTCCGCCAACGAACCACCCGCGGTGAGCGCCGACTTCTGGGTCGTGGCGCGTGGCGCGCACGGAACGCGTGGGAGCGCCGACCCGAGCGAGTTCGAGACCCGCGGATTCGTGACGCTCGTCGCGCACATCCAGCCGCAGCTCCTCGTGCACGGCGCGATCACGAACGAAGCCTTCACCGATGACGACCCGCGCTACCCGATCGACATCTTCGCGATCCCGCTCGACCTCGGTCGCGAGGTGGCGGAGAACGACGTCCCCCCGACGCGCACCAATCTGACCGCTGCCCTGCGCGCGTCGATCGGCAGCGCCTCGCTCGATCTCACGTCACCGAACGGCGAGCCGGGAGGAGTACGGATCGCGCTGCGCTCGGACAAGGACGCAACGGAGGCGGACGGATTCTTCCTCGATGTCGCGGCTCCGCAGAAGGCGTACCTATTCGATCCAACCGCTCCGCCTTCATCGCCGGATGCGCTCACGCTGATTCCCGAATCGCAGATCCACCTGCCGAACGGCCGACCTCACCTCGCGCCGCTCTTCAGTGGCGACGGCGCCGCGATCTTCTACTACGAGGACACCTCATTTGCCTCACAAGCGGAGAGAAGCTCGAAGGACGCATTGCTTCGCTATCGCATCGCAGACGAGCAGCACACGCGCTTCACGGATCGCATCGCCCTCGCGGCGTCGGACCCCGATGAAACTCCCGACGATCGCGACCTCGGAGATCGGCGCGACGTCTGTGAGGGCCTAGAGAACGTGTCCGCTCGCTTGGAGTCGGTCATTGCGGGGCAGGTGAGCTGCCACCCCGAAGTGGTGCAAGCGCTTCCGAACGGGCAGAAGTTCTGGAGTGCGACGGGTCCATTTCGCCGAGAGATCCGCATCGCAACCGTCGAGCCGGCGGTCGACGAGCCGGGCAAGCTCGAAGCCCGCTATACGGATCGAATCGACGTCGTCGCGGGTGCAGCAATCCAGTGTGGCGGGAGCCCGAACCAATGCTGGCAGCGAGGCGGCGAACCGAGCGGCGGAGCGGTTGCACACGACGACGGCGTCGCTTGGTCGCCCGATGGAACTCGAATCGCATTCCTCCGGACACCGACGAGCAACCCGCTCGAATTCGAACAGGAGATCTGGGTCGCCGATCTGGTCACCCGCGAGGTCCGGCGCGTGATGACGGACGAGCACGGTGACCCGGGGGTCCCGCAGTGGTCGCCCGATGGAGACTGGCTGGTCTTCGGGATGAGTGTCGGAGCGCAAGCCGTCGTTACGCCCAATGGCTTGATCACCGAGAGCGAAGGCGACATCGATGTTTACGCGATTCGCGCGGATGCCGCTTCGCCGCAGCCTCCGCAACGACTGACGCGCGGCCTCGAGCCGTTCTCGATCGGGATCTACGCGCCGCTTACGTTGCCGAGTACCCCGTGAGATGCGGCTAACGGCGGTCGCGATCCTGTTCTCGATGGCCGCGCTGGCTTCGGTCGGATGCACGCAACAACAAGATCGCGCGCCGAAGCCTGCGACGTCCATCGCACCCCGCGGCATCGCGAGCGTCGACGGATCCACCATCGACGCATCCGAGTTGGCGTCCGGCAAGGACGAGCCGCGCCGTGATCCGAAGCGTCAACTCGACGTCGCGATCGCGCGCAAGCTCGCGACCGCCGAAGCTCGGTTTCGGAATCTCACCGAGCGTTCCGACGTCGCGGCGAAACTCGACGCGATCCGCCGCAACGCCGTGCGAGCCGAAGAAGAAGCGCTGCGCGACGCGCTCTTCGCATCCGTCCGCGACGCGGTCGCGCTCACCGACGAAGATCTGCGCGCGCACTACGAGAAGACGAAGCTCCGCTTTGCCGAACGCCAGTGGCGTTTCCTGCGCCAACGCTTCGCATCCGAAGCGGAAGCGCGTGCAGCGGATGCGAAGCTCGGCGCAGACGGGCGACTCGATGCCGCGCACGCCGAGGCGATCGGCCCCGCTGCCGCAGCGGAGGTCGCAACGGCGACGAGCCCCGAAGTGCTGCGGCTCCAGCAACCCGGCGAGCGCGCCACCGTCGCGCACGACGGCGGCTACCAACTCGTCGAGCTGGTCGAGATCCTGCCCGCGGAATCAAAGCCGTTCGAAGCCGTGCGCCCGCAGGTCGAAGCGAGTCTTCGCACGCTGCGCGCGCAGGCGGCGTTCCGAGCGGAGATCGAGCGGCTGCGTGCGAGTGCGAAGATCGAGGTCGACGGGGACGCGCTCGAAGCGTTGGAGGCGGCCCCGCAGGCGAGCGCCTCGGAGTGATCGTCAGCCCGGAGTCGCCAGGCGCTCCGACTCATTGTGGAACGCGACTTCAAGCCGCGCGTTCTCTGCTCGCGATGCGCAGCGCGCCGAGTGCGCCCGCGAACTCGCCGTTCGGCAGGAACACCGGATCGCGTCCATGGCCGCGCAGGAAGTTTCCGAGCATCTCGGCGAGCGCCGGGTTGGAGCGCAGCGTAGAACCGCCGAACACGATGCGCTGCACCTGTGTCGCAGCGCTGAGCGCCGTGCAGACGAGCGAGATGTTCTCCGCGATCAGCCCCATGATCGCGTGCGCGACGTCGGCGCGTTCGATCGCTTCGCCGTCGCGCAGGCGCCGCGCGTACTTTCCGAAGTTCGCCGCGGTGAGATCGCCCGCGAGGTGGATGCCGCCAGCCGGGTAGATGTCGGAGACGAGCAGATCGATGGACTTGCGGGAGCCGTTCTGCGCAAGTGCCGCGATCGCGTCGAAGTCGCTGATGCCGAGCAATCCCGCGGCGAGACCGAGCAACGTGCCGCCACCGAGAGCCGTGCCGCCGATGCGTGTCACCGACGCGCCATCGACCAGCAGGATCGACGTGCCGGTGCCGACCGATACGAGCAGGTAGCGAGCGACGCCTACTTCATCGCGTTCGGCGAGCAATGCGGCGGCGCCCGCGCCCCACGCCGCGAACTCGTTCACCTGCACCAACTCGCCGGGCAATGCGCGCGCCAGCATCGTCGCGCCGCCGCCCGTGAGGCCCACGCGCGCCGCTCCGATGGCGACGAGCGCGGCGCGACTTGTGTCCGCGTCCTCGGTTGGAAGCAACCGGAACTCGACCTCGCCCTCCGGCGTACGGACGGCGAGCTTCGCCAACGTCGCGCCCCAATCGACGCCGATCGCCACGTTGGGAGAGTTGGTTGCGCGTTGCAGCGTCGCGGTTCCCATGGCCCGAGTCGGGTGATAGCCTTGGCGATCCAACAGGTTGGCCGATGTATACCGCGTTCTTCGGGCTCCGCGAAAAGCCCTTTGCACTGAGCCCCGACCCGCGCTTCCTCTATTTGTCGGAGGCGCATCGCGAAGCGCTTGCCCATCTGTTGTACGGCATCGAGCAGGGCGAGGGCTTCATCGCCGTCACCGGCGAAGTCGGTACCGGCAAGACGACGCTCTGCCGCACGCTGCTGCGACGACTCGGCGGTGAAGTCGAAGTCGCGTTCCTCTTCAACCCGAAATTGTCCGCGCGCGAGTTGCTCGAGTCGATCCTGGTCGAGCTCGGCGCGGAGAAGTCGCGCACTCCGGGCCAGCAGAGCGCTCGCGAGTTGGTCGATGCGCTGAACCACTTCCTGCTCGAGAAGCACGCGGCCGGCAAGCGCGTGTTGCTGATCGTCGATGAAGCGCAGGGTCTGTTGCCCGAGACGCTCGAGCAGATCCGCTTGCTCTCCAATCTCGAGACCGAGAGCTCCAAGCTGATCCAGATCCTGCTGCTCGGGCAGCCGGAACTCGACGTGATGCTCGAGTCGCCCGAGTTGCGCCAACTGCGCCAACGCATCGGCGTGCGCTGGCGACTCGCGCCGCTCTCGCGCGACGAGACGTCCAACTACGTTCGCCATCGGCTGCGCGTTTCCGCCGACGCGGAACGCGATCATGTGTTCAGCGATGGCGCGCTCGGCGAAGTCTTCCGCTTCTCGGGCGGCATCCCGCGGCTGGTGAATCTCGTCTGCGATCGCGCGCTGTTGGCGGCCTATGGCGATGGCGCACCGCAGATCGGCGCCGACGTCGTGAAACATGCTGCCGTCGAGTTGCGCGGCGACAACGGCGCGGCGCAGCAGCGCTCCACGTCTGCGTGGCCGGCGCTCGCCGCGATGACGCTCGCCGCCGCGGTGGCCTTGCTCTTCGCGTTCGGCGGCCCGCGCGAGGTTGGCGAGCGACTCGGCATCATCCCGCGCGCGCCGGCGCCGATCGCAGCAGCGGTCGAGCTCGCGACTACACCGGAGGCGGTCGCCGACGCGACCCCCGATGTCGCGACGGCGCCACCCGCGAGCGCGTTGATCGCGGATTCCGCCACCACGCCCGCAGCACCTCCTGTCGAGGTGCCAGCCGTGCCGCGCGTCGACGACCTCGCTCACGCGCTCGCGCTGCGCTCGCCGGGCGCGACGGTCGCGTCGTCGTATGCGGCGATTCTGCGCGCATGGTCAGAGCCGGCCACTGATCCAGCGCCGGATCTGCTCTCGTTCCCGGAACTCATCGGTGAACTCGATGTCCGTGGCCTCGCGGTGTTCACGTTCTCCGCGCCCGATCTCGAGGTGCTGCGCGTGCTCGATCATCCGGTGCTGCTCGGCATCGATGCGTCCGACGGCGTGCGCCGCGTCGTTGCGCTGCGTCACTTGAGCGACGGCGAAGCCGAACTCGACGGCGTCATCGCGTCGGGTCCGGTGCGCGTGTCGATCGACGAATTGATGAACGCGTGGCTCGGCGACGCCCATCTGGTGTGGCGCGACTTCGAGCCGCTGCCCGAGTTGATGCGCGCCGGTGACGCGGGCGATGACGTGGCGTGGTTGCAACAAGCACTGACCGATGCGGGCTTCTCGCCTGGCTCCGCGTCGGGACACTTCGATGCGGCAACCGAAGAGGCCGTGCGCGCATTCCAGGAAGATCGCCGTCTCGACGTCGATGGCGCCGTCGGGCCGCTCACCAAGATGGCGCTCTATCGCGCGTCGGGTCGCTACGCGGTGCCGCACGTCGCGCTCGCCGCGCGCGTCGGAGACGCCGGATGAGCACGATCCTAAAAGCACTTCGACGGCTCGAAGAGCAGAAGTCCAGCGCAACGCCGCGCCCGCTGCGCGACGAAGTGGTGCTGGTGCCCGCGCGACGGCGTTCCCGCAACGGTGTCGTCGTCGCATTGGTCGCAGCGTTCGCGTTTGCGGTGTTGGGCGGTGCGCTGGTGTGGCTGCTCGATCGCGCGCCCGGCACGACCGAGGCGCCCATCGCAGCGATCGCGCCCGCGATCGATGTCGCGGCGCCGCCCGCGAGCGCGCCGATCGCTGCCGAGCAGCACGAGCGCACGAGCGAGGTGACGGTTGCAGCGCCCGATCCGATCGCGACGGCCACGCAGGCGCCCACCGTGCCGATTCCGACCGCGCCACCGGACTTCGCGATCGTGCGTCCGCGCACGGAAACACGCATTGCGCCGGCCGCGTCTGCCGCTGAACCCGAAGTCGAGGAGTACGACGAGGTCGCCGTCGCTCGCCCGAGCGCCGCGCCGCGCTTGCCCGATACCGAGCGCGGATTCGTGGACGAGTCGATTCCAGCGGCGCGCGTCACGCGCCCGCGATCCCCCGTTCGTGTCGAGCGCACGCAGTGGCACCCGAGCCCCGAGCGCCGCATCGCGTGGGTCGAAGTCGAAGGCGTGACGGCGCTGCGCGAAGTGCGCGAAGGCGAGCGCATCGGCTCGTACACCGTGCGCGAGATCGAACCCGCCGCCGTGTTGTTCGCCGACGGCAGCGTGGAGCTCCGGACCGAAGTCGGCCGATAGGCTGCGCGCCCGTTCGATCGGCGCGCCGAACGCGAACTCTGAAGCCAAGCGGGAGAGCTCTCATGCATCGAGCGGTCGCTGTCGCTGCGTTTGCCTTCGGATTGTTGCTCGCGGGATCGGCTTCGGCGCAGGGCGTGTGGAGTGATGGATCGCCGTCGCGACTCGAACACCGTTGTGTGCTCGGCATCGATCTCGTGGACACGATCGAAGATCTGGCGTGGACGTGGGTCGGCTTCTTTGGATTGCCGCAGGTAGGGCAGGTCTACTACGCGCGCATCGCCGTCGGCGGTGTCGGCTGCAGCGGCGCCTGGGGAATCCCCGAGGTGAAGCTGCCGCGCGGAACCAGCTTCGCGATCACGCAGCAGAATCCCGTGCGTTGTTATCTGCGGGGCGCGAATCAGTCGGCGCCGGTTCAATTGACGGATGGTTCGTGTCCGCCCGCGCCGTTCTTCGGGCTCTATCCCGACTCGAACTCTTCGTTTCCCAACCCCGGTGGCAGCCCCTACTCCAATCAATTCTTTTCGTTCCCGCCGGTGACGCAGCCCTACTGGCCGCTGCCCCCCGGCGCGATCTTGACGATCGAGTTCCCGCTCGTGTCGAGTCAATCGCTCTCCGGTTTCGCGAGCAACGACTATCTGCTCGGCGCGGCAAACGTGCTCGACAACAATCCCGGCGGGCCGACTCTGCAATGGGACGGACACCCATCCTTCTACGCGGGCTCGGGAATTCCGTCGAGCGGCGCGTGGCAGGGTGTCTTCGTCACGCAGGGTCCGTACTCCGGGCCGCGCATCGTCTACCCGGAGCCGTCCACGCAGAACGTCACGCAGACGACGGGGAACACGCTCGTTCATGTCTACAACACATCGTGTCTGAGCCAGAACAGCGTCGGCTTCGAGATCTTTCCGGCAGACAACGGAGTGCCGGACAACACTGTGTTCGTGGGCGGCTCTTGCACGACGCTCGGTGATGGCGGCTCCAGTTGCTACGCGAGTTGGAGCGGCTTCGACGCCGACACGCTCTACAAGTGGCGCGCGTACTTCCTGCCCGGAACGCTGAACGCCTGCACCAACGTCGTCGAGGACGCCAACTTCAAGTTCTTCCAGACGCCGCCGCTGCCGGGCGCGCTTCGCTACACGCTGCTCGCGACGGCGGACGGCGACGGCTCCATCTCGCTGCAGCCCGCGGGCGGATCGTATGCGGCGAACACGGCGGTCACGGCGACAGCGGTGCCCGCGCAAGGCGCGTCGTTCGTGCGCTGGCGCTTCAACGGCGGGAGCACCGCCACCACGAACCCGGTCGGTGTCACGATGAATCAGTCGCGCACGCTCGTCGCGGAGTTCGCGCCCGAGGCGGGTGCGATGCTGCAATTCGTCGCGGCGATTGCGACGCTCGCTGCGGTCGCGCGGCGGCGCTGACGCGTGAGCCGTTCTACGCCTCGACGTCGCGGTGCAGGCGGCGCAATGCCCACAGCGACAGCGGCGCCACCATCACGACTGCGACGCCAGCGGACCAGGCCGCCAGCGCGGGGCCCATCGACACGCCCGAGAGCAGCCGCGGCAAACCCGCCGCAAGCAGGCCGAGCACGAGGCCGAACGCGCTGAAGGCGAGATCGCTGCGCAGGATGTGCACGCCGTGGCCGGCGAGCTGCCAGACGGCGAGCAAGTAGGTGGCGATCGCCGAAGCTGCGGCGCCGAGAATCAAGCCCGGCAGACCGCCGAGCCAGAACCCCGCCAGACAGCCGAGCGTCGTTGAGACGGCCTTGAATGCGGTGGTGACCGCCCAGCTTCGGGAATCGCCGACCGCGAGCAGGGCGCTGCCACTCATGTCGCACAAATACGAGAACCAGACGCCGAGCATCGAGAGCTGGGCGATCCAACCGGCGTCGTGATAACGCGCGTCGTAGAGACCATCGAAGAGCACCGGGGCGAGTGCCACGGCGGCGACGGTGCCGGCGAGTGCGGCGGGCAGGATGTTGTTCCGCACGCGACCGATCACGCGCGGCAGCGCCTCCGGGCCGGAGCGCAGTGCAGTCGAGAAGGTCGGCAGCACGATCAGCCGGTTTACCTGCGCCAAGACTTCGCGCACGACGTTCGAGAGCATCACGGCAATGCTGTACACGCCGACGACGTCTACCGGAACCAGCAACGCGACCAGCGCCAGATCGATGCGGAACGCGATGAAGTTGAAGGTCGTGCTGAGCGAGACCCAGCGCCCGAACTCGAACATCTCGCGCACCGCAGCGCGATCCCAGCCGAAGCGATCGCGACGGCCGGGGATCGCCACGTGACTCGCGATCGCGCGCAACAGCGATGCGAAGAGTCCGCCGACTACCAGAGCCCATACGCTCCGCTTCCAATACGCGATCGCGACGATCGCGACGACCGACGCCACTTGCGTGCCGATCTCGATCATGACGATGCGGCCCGGAAGAATCTTGCGAGCGAGCGTGATCAGCTTCGTCGAGGAGACGCCGAACAACACCGCGCTGAAGCTCGCGACCGGAACCAGCTTGATGAGTTCGGGCTCTCCGTAGAGATGCGCCATCGGCACGGCCAGCGCGGTCCCGATGATCCAGAGCGCGAAGCCGCGCAGCACCTGCACGGTGAAGGCGGTGTCGAGGAAGCGGGGTTCGTCGCCGCGCTCGTGGCGGATGATCGCCGCCGCGAGGCCGACGTCCGAAACCGACTGCAGCGTCCACATCAGCAGGTTCACCAGCGCCATCAGACCGAAGGCTTCCGGGAAGAGCAGACGGGCGAGCACCAGGTTCGAGCCGAGGCGCAGGACCTGCGAGACAACCTGGCCGGCGATGCTGGTGATCGTGCCGCTCGCCATGCGGCTACTGAGCGCTTTGCGCTCGGTAGCGGCGTCGGCGTGTTCACTCATGCGGGAGGCAACCTAGTAGTGGCGCGAGATCGCTGCCATTTCGCGTCGCTGCGAGCGGCGCGGCGGGGACCCGTTGCCTACCGTGCCGCCGATTTCGAGCCGACCCGCTCAAGCCCCCCAGGAGGAGCCTCCGAAGGGTTCTCGTGGGCACCCCCAACCTCTCCTCATTTTTCGCAATGTCTCTGCTCGCGCCGTCGGCGCTGGCTGGCTCCCGGATTCTTGGCGCGCCGATGCTGGCCTCTGCGCGCTCGGTGCTCGGTCACCCGAGGTAAGCGGTAGTGAAGCAGCGCTACGTGGTCGTGACGCCCGCTCGCGACGAGGAGCGAACCATCGAGCTGACCATGCGCTCGATGCTGGCGCAGACGATCCCGCCGCTGCGCTGGGTGATCGTCGATGACGGCTCCACCGACGGGACGCGCGAGCTCCTCGCGCGCCACAGCGCGAGCGCGCCGTGGATCGAAGTCGCCCAGCGCGGCGATCGCGGCTTTCGTGCTCTCGGTGGCGGCGTGATCGACGCGTTCAACGAGGGATTCGCGCGGGTTCGCGAGCTGCCCTTCGACTTCGTCGTGAAGCTCGACGCGGATCTGTCGTTCGAGCCGACGTACTTCGAGAATCTTCTGCGGCGCTTCGACGCGGATCCGAAGCTGGGCATGGCGAGCGGCAAGACCTTCCTCGTCGAGGATGGCGTGCGGAAGATCGAGTGGTGTCCGGACGAGCACGTGCGCGGCCCGGCGAAGATGTATCGCCGCGAATGCTTCGAAGCGATCGGCGGTCTCGAAGCGCGGCGCGGCTGGGACATGATCGACGAGACACGCGCCCAGATGCTCGGCTGGACCACGCGCTCCTTCCTCTCAGAGCCACTGATCCATCACCGCCCGATCGACGGTAGACAAGCCAACGCATTGCGGAGTCGCTTCGAGATGGGCGCGCTCTACCACTTCCTTGGCTACCACTGGCTCTACCTGTTGGTGCGGAGCATGCGCAGCGCGGTGCAGGATTTTCCGCGCGGGACCGGCGGCGTTGCGCTGCTGCTCGGTTACCTGCGCGCCGCGCTGCGCCGCACGCCGCGCTTCGACGCCGACTACGTCGCGTGGGTGCGCAAGCAGCAGCTCGCGCGCTTCAACCTGAGCCACTTGCGCGGCTATTTGAGCGCCACGCGAGATCGTCGCGATGCCTGAGCGCGAGCGCAGCCACGGCGGCATCGCGCTGCGTGTGATCTCGCTCGTGATCGCGGCACTGCTCGGCTACGCGGCGCTGACCGATCGCGCGTGGCTCGGCGGGGATCCGGGAATCGGCGGTGTCGAAGCGGTGGCGCTCGGTGTCGCGGTGCTGCTCGCAGCGAGTGCGTTGCTGCGCCAGAGCTGGAACGGCGCGGTGCTGGCGATCGTGATTTCGACCGGCGCGACGCTGCTGCTGGCCGAAGTGGTGGCGCGCCCGCTGCTCGGTGCGCGCTACATGACACCGTTTCGGCTCGATGAACGCCGGCTCTACACACCCGTGCCGGGTGCGCGTCGCGAGTATCATCGGCCGGCCGCCAACGGTGGCGACCGGATCGATTACGCGTTCAACGGGGACGCGTTTCGCGGCGCGCCGCTCGCGCGTCCCAAGTCCTCGCTGCGCGTCGTCGTCTATGGCGATTCGTTCATCCAGGCCGAGTACTCGAGCCTCGAGAACACCTTCACGGAGCAACTCGGCCGCGCTCTCGCCGCGAAGCTCGGGGTTGCGGTCGAAGCGGTGAATGCCGGCGTCGCTGGCTACGGGCCCGATCAGAGTCTGCGCCGCATGCAGGACGAGCTCGGCTGGCTCGAGCCCGATCTGGTCGTCGTGTCGATCTACGGCGGCAACGACTTCGGCGATCTGGCGCGGAACAAGCTCTATCGGCTCGGGCCGGACGACGCGTTGGTCGAGAATGCCTTCACGCTCGACGACGATTTGCGGCTGCGCATGGAACTCGCGCGCCAGGAACCGGTGCTGCGCCGCGCGCTGCGCGAAGGCGTTCGCACCTTCCGCGCGATGCGCGCGCCTGCTCCCGTGGCGGACGCGAAAGCGCGCGAGCAAAAAATCGATCGCTATCTGCGCCAGTCCGTCGCAGAGTACCAGGAGTTCGCCGAGCAGAACAACGACGTCGTTCATGAGCTGCTGTCGGATCCGTACAACGCGGATGTCACGCTGCTGCCCGAGAGCGACTCGGCGCGCTACAAGGTGCGGATGATGGCTGCGGTGATGAAAGAGATGGCGGCGCTCGCCGACGCGCACCACCTGCCGTTGCTCTTCGTCTTCATCCCGCATGCGATCGACGCGACGGGGCAGCACGCGAGCGGCGTCGTCGACGTCGCACGCTACCCGGAATACCACCCGAGTCGCGCGACCGACACGCTGGTCTCGATCGCGCAAAAACTCGGGCGCGCGCACGTCGATCTCTTTGCGCCGTTCCGCGCGCGCGGCGCCGATGCGCTCTATTTCCAGGATGTGGACGATCACTGGAACGACGCCGGCCAGGCCTACGCTGCGCACCTCGCTGCGGATGCGATCGTCGCCGGCGCGCTGCTGCCGCCCGCTGCTGCCGGGACGAGTCGATGAGCGCGACCGACTCGATTCCCGCGCAGCCCGACGCCGAAATGTGGGACGTCGTGGTCGTCGGCGCGGGCATGGGTGGCGCCACGCTCGGCTATGAACTCGCCCGGCGCGGTCGCCGCGTGCTCTTCCTCGAGAAGGGCAAGCTGCTGCACCGCGACCCGAGCACCGACTACTCACCGATTGGAGTCGGCCCGCAGCGCAGCGTGCCGGAAGAGCGCCTGCGCCGCGGCTGGTGGCCAACGCCGCTCTCGGGCGACACGAATTTCGGTTCACTCGAGTTCTACGCGCCGCTCGGTTGTGGAACCGGCGGCTCGACGGCGATCTACGCCGCCGCGCTCGAGCGCTTTCACCCGATCGATTTCCGCCCGCGCGCGAATTTTCCGGGCGTCGCCGACACGACGCTGCCCGAGGCGTGGCCGATCTCGTACGAGGAACTCGCACCGTTCTATCAGCAGGCCGAAGAATTGTTTCATGTTCGCGGTACGCGCGATCCGCTGCACCCGGCGGGTGACACCGGATTGGCAGCACCGCCGCCGGCGAGCCCGCGCGACGAAGCGCTGCTCGAATCCTTCGAGTCGGCGGGGCTGCATCCGTATCGACTGCATTCCGGTCGGCGCTACGTACCCGGTTGCGACGAGTGCCCGGCCGGCGCGTGCGCGCGCGATTGCAAAGCCGATGCGGGCTGGGTCTGCGTGCTGCCGGCGCTCGAGCGCTTCGGCGCCGCGGTGTTGCCCGAGTGCGAAGTGGTGGCGCTCGAATCCGAGGGTGCGTCGGTAAACGCTGTCCAGTGTCGTTGGCAGGGCCGCGAGCTGCGCATCCGCGCGAAGATCGTGGTGCTCGCGGCAGGCGCTTTCATGACGCCGGTGTTGCTGCAGAACTCGCGCTCGTCCGCTGCGCCAAACGGGATCGCGAACGGCTCCGGGCTGGTCGGTCGCAACTTGATGCTGCACGCGAGTGACTTCATCGCGGTGCGGCCGCCGCTGCGGCGCGCAACGACTGGTGCGAGCAAGTCGATCGCGCTGAACGACTTCTACGTCGCCGAAGGGCGCAAGCTCGGCACCTTCCAATCGGTGGGTGTGGATCTCACTCCGTGGCGGATCCGGTCTTTTCTGGGCGATCAGTGGGAGCGCGCGCCGGAGGCGTGGCACCGCTTCGTGCGGCCGCTGCTGAAGCCGGTGTCGCACGCGTCGATGCTCTATTTCAACAACGCGGCGATCTTCGCGTCGATCGTCGAAGATCTGCCGTATCTCGACAATCGAGTGGTTCCGGATGCGAGCACGCCGAGCGGGATGCGCTTCACCTATCGCTACACCGGCGAGTTGCGCGAGCGCGTGCGCTGGTTCCGGCGCCATCTCGAAGCATCACTTGGACCGATCCAGACTTTCGTGCTGTCGAGCGACAACAACATCAACTATGGACACGTGTGCGGGACTTGCCGTTTCGGCGACGACCCGGCCACCAGCGTGCTCGATCGGAACAATCGCGCCCACGAGGTGGACAACCTCTACGTCGTGGACGCATCGTTCTTCCCGTCGAGCAGCGGCACGAACCCGAGCCTCACGATCAGCGCCAATGCGCTGCGCGTGGCCGGCGAGATCGATCGGCGCTTCGCGTAGCGAGCGCGAGAAGGAGCAGCGGTGAGCGGCATCTTCGAGGGCAAGACGGTGGTGGTGACGGGCGCGGGTTCCGGCGTGGGACGCGGACTCGCGATCGGCTTCGCGCGCGATGGCGCCAATGTGGTCGGAATCGGGCGCACCGAGCGCGATCTCGCGGAGACCGCCGCGCAATGCGGCGGTGCAATGGCGTTCGTGGTCGGCGACGTGCGGCTCGAAGCCGATGTCGAGCGCCTCTTCGCGGAGGCGGAGCGGCTCCACGGTCGCGTGGACATCCTGGTGAACAACGCGGCCGTGTATCCGAAGCGCAGTGTTCTCGAGTGCCCGGTCGAAGAGTGGTCGCGCACCCTCGAGATCAACGTGGTCGGCATGTATCTGTGCTGCCGGCGCGCGCTGCCCGGCATGCTCGAGCGCGGCTACGGGCGGATCCTGAATCTCGGTTCGTTCGCGTGGCGCCAACCGATTCCGCACAGCTCGGCGTATGCGGCGTCGAAGGGCGCCGTGCGCGCGCTCAGCCGCGCGATCGCCTCCGAGGTCGATCGCTCTCGCTACCCCGATGTGCTGGTGAACGAGCTGATCGCGGGCGTCTTTCGTACACGCATGAGCGACACCGGCGCCGATCCGATGGAGGGATACCAGCACGCGCGCACCGTGGCGTCGCTGCCGGCCGGCGGTCCGCACGGCGAAACCTTCGCGCGTTCCGAGGTCTTCGTGGAGGATCCGCCGGGGCTGCGCGAGCGGCTTCGCAATCTTGTGACGGGTCGCAAGCGCTCGTGAGCGATGCCGCGTCGATGCTGATCCACGTCGGTTACCCGAAGACGGGATCGACGTGGCTTCAGGAAGACCTCTTCGCCAACGCGAGCTCAGGCTTCTGGTCGCCGTGGACGCTCGATGTGAAAGAGCAGTACCTGCTAGCGAATCCGTATCGCTTCTCGGCCGAGCGCGTGCGCCAGGTGTTCCGGACGGGCTGCGATCACGCCGCAGCGCGCGGTCTCGTGCCGGTGATCACAGACGAGTGGTTGATCGGCAACCAGGTGTCGGGCGACTACCGCGGCAAGCAGATCGCGGAGCAATTGCACGCGACGTTTCCGACGGCCGTCGTGTTGATCGTGATTCGCGAACAGCAATCGATGCTGCTGTCGTCCTACCGCGAATACGTGCAGGCGGGCGGCGGCGAGACGCTCGAGGAATTCATCGGCGCCGAGTCCGCGCTGCCCGGTTTCGTGCCGCAGTGTCGACTCGATCACCTCGAGTACGACTTGTCGATCGCGCACTACCACGCGCTCTTCGGCGCGGCGCATGTGTTGGTCGAGCCATTCGAGCGGATGGTGGCCGATCCGATTGCGTTTCACGCGCGGCTCGTCGCGTTCACCGGTGCGCGCGGGAGCTACCAGCATCCGCAGCAAGCGCGCAATGTCGGTCTGCGCGGCGCGACGCTGACGATGCGTCGCGCGCTCAACAACCTGGTGCATCCGTTCGGCCTGAACTTCAGGCGCGGCGCCCGGCGGCGGCGCTGGATCGCGCGCTCTGCGGAACGCATTGGCCGCGTGCTCTGCGGAACGCATTGGCCGCGTGCTGCCGGCGGGTCTGCACGCGCGCTGCGAAGCCGATTTGCGAGTGCGGCTGCAGCGGCAAACCGACGGCTACTACGCGGCCAGCAACCAGCGGACCAGCAAGTCGATCGACATCGATCTCGCCGCGCTCGGCTATCCGTGTTGAGTGCGGAGCGTGCTCCTTGCTCCTGAGCCCGCGAATCAGCTCGCCCTGTCACCTGTACCGCCGCCAGAGGCACTCACCTGGGAGCGTCCCCATTGCGTCGCTGGAGTCGGCACCGATGAGCCCCCACAACCATCTGATTGGGCGGCTCGGCGTGCGCTTGGCGCTACTCGCGTTCGTGTCAGTGCTGGCGGGAGCCGCGTCGGCCGCGACGTCCTACGCGGTCGCCGCAGAGGATGATCCCGGATCCTCCACCGGCGCCGACACGGTGGCGATCGGCGTACCCGACTACCAATTCGTGAATGACATCGGCTTCGGCGGCGCCAACGCCGACATCTTCGGTCCCGGCGAATCGACGGTGCTGAGCTTTCCGGTTGCGATCCGCAACATCGCGGACCAGCCAGATCTCTTGATCTCCGCGTTCGTCGGCGGCGCGGGTGCAACCGACGGCGCCGAAGTGCAGGTCGATGTGTCGAGCGACGGCATCGACTTCACGGAAGTTGCGACCTTCGACACCACAGACGGTCGCAACGTCGCGCTCTATCCATTCCCCGAAGTCGCGTTCGAGTCGGTCAAGCACTTCGCGATCGAGCTCGGCAGCGCAAGCGCTGCGACCCACGTGCGGCTCACCAATCTCGCGAGTACCGCGGAGGGTCTGCGCCTCGACGCCGTCGAAGGCTTGCAGCCGGCGACCGCGTCGTCGCACGCGTTCGAGATCCGCTTCGAGAAGTATCGCGGCGACGAGGTCGGGCGCTTTCTCGTGCGCATCAAGAACACCGCGCGTCCGAATGGTGTCGCGATCCGCGAGCTGCGGATCGACAAATCCACGACGCCCGGCGTGACGCTCGAGGACACCGTGACCTCCTTGTGCGAGCAACGGGAGCAGGTATTCACACCGCTCACCACTTGCCCAGAGCCCGGGAGCTTCGTGTGTGTCGAGAATTGCATCCTCGACAATGGGCCGAGCATTCCGTTCAGCCGTCACGTCTGGTCGATCGATGGCGAGAACGAGGCGCCCGCTGGAACAGGCCTCGAACCAGGCCGCCAGGCGATGCACCTGCGCAACGAGAACTTCGACACCGATGGAACGCTGCTGACGTTCCTCGGCGGTTTCGCGTTCACCGTCACCTTCGCGGACGGCTTCGAACACTCCTTTACGTTCAGTGACGACGTCCTCGATCAAGCGACGACAGGCTCCCTGTTCCAGAAGTATCTCTACTTCTCGAACACACCCACCGTGTTCGGACCGCGGCCGGTCTACTACTACGAGTTCGTGCCGGAGCCCGAAGGCGCGGGCGCTGCGATCGCAGCGGTTGCCGCTCTGCTGGCGTTGACGCGCCGGCGCGCATCGATGCTCCACCGCGAAGCCAGAAGCACCCCCGAAACCACGACGCAGCTCCACGCGAACCAATTGCCCCACACGACGTAAAGCCCCGGCACAAGCAGCGGCGTGACGTCGCCCACCAGCGCGACGCGTTCGAAGAGCTGCGTGTGCGCGACGATCTGGCCGCGCGCGTCGATCAGCGCGCTGATGCCGGTGGTGGTCGAGCGGATCACCGGGACACCGAGTTGTGCCGCTTGCGTCGCGACGAGCATCAGATGTTGCGCGGGCTCCGCGGTGTCGCCGAACCAGCCGTCGTAGGTGAGGTTCACGAGCAGGTTTGCGCCGCGTTGCACGGGCTCGCGCACGTAGCGCGGCAGGATCGCCTCGTAGCAGATCAGGAATGCGAAGCGCGCGCCGTCTGCTTCGTAGAGCGGCATTTCGCTGCCGGCGAGGAACGGTGAGCGACCGATCCATTTCGTGAGCCACGGGAGTCGTTCGCCGAACGGCACGTACTCGCCGAACGGAACCAGCACGTTCTTGTCGTAGCGCGGGTCGATCGCGCCGTCGGCGCGCAATCGATACGCGGAGTTGAAGTGGCGTGGATGCTCGCGATCCGTGGTGTCCGAGGAACTCGCGCCGGTCCAGATCTCGACGCGGCGATTCGTCGCGAGTTCGCGCACCGCGCGATTCCAGCGCTTCGTCGGTCCCCACTCGAGCGACTTCTCCGGCAGCACGAGTACGGCGATCGAGGGATCCGCATCGAGGGTCTCGCTCGCGAGTGCGGCGAGTTTCTCGACGACGCGCTCGGCCTCCTCGGTGCTCTTCGCGCGCGGCGCGGTGGGATCGCCGCCCGGTTGGATCAGCGCGACGCGTAGCGAACGCGCATCTCGTGCGGCGGCGGCGATGCGAGCATCTTGTCGATGCGCGGCGAGGAGCGCCGCTGCGACGAGCAGCGCCAACACGAACGCGTTTAGCGCGAGTGCGCGCACACCGCGCCGCGCGCGCAATGTCTCGATCGCTTGCAGCGCCACCGCGTTCGCGAGCAGCACCAGGAACGTGATTCCCGCGACGCCGGTCGTCGCGCTCGCGAGGAACACGTTCGGCGTCTGGTACCACGCGACGCCCTGGAAGTAGGGGAAGAATTGCGGGCTCGCGAACTCGCAAGCGGTGAACCACGCGGCGATCGCGAGCGGCCACGCGGAACCCGCAGCGCTGCGGATCGCCGCAAAGCCCCACGCGAAGACGCCCGCGTAGAGGCCGAACGTTGCCGCGAACAACGCGAGTGCGAGCACGCCGACGGCGGGACCGAGCGCGGTGAAGACGTCGATCGTCGGGACGAGCCACGCGAAGATCGCCGCGTTCGCAGACGAGCCCACGAGCCAACCTGCGAAGAAGGCGCGTCGCCCACGCAATCTCGAAATCACGAAGCACGCGGGAACCCAGGCGAGGGGATGCAGCGCGATCCATGAGAACGGCGGCGCAATCGCGGCTTGGATCGCGCCAGAAAATAAAAGAGCGAGAACAGGGAAGGCGCGAGGCATCGGGCCGACTCTAGTTCACGATTTCAACTCATGATTTCCGCACCGGCCGCAGGAAGCGGCCGCGCCAACACGAGTCAGGGTGCGCTTTGGGTCAGCGGACGGAGACGGAGCCGTTCGAGGTGCGGAGTTTGATCAGCACGCCGCCGAGGCCGAGGGCGCCAGCGAGGCGGCCGCCCGTCGAGTGGGTGCAGCGCGAGAGTGAGCGCTGGCTGCGGATGATGCCGTTGTCGACGCGCACATCGACGTCGGCGTCCACCGATTCGGGCAGCGAGAGGGCGATGCGGCCGTTGCTGGTGGCGAGCACCACCGGGCCGCTCACTTCGCGGATCTGTGCGTCGATGACGCCGTTCGAGGTCGCGGCGTCGATCGCGCCGCTGTGCTGCGATACTTCGATCTTGCCATTGCTGGTGCGCGCGATGAGTCGGCCGCTAACGCAAGCGCAACGCACCTTGGCGTTCGATGACTGGATCTCGACGTCGCCCTCGATGTTCTCGACCGAGACGGCGCCGTTGCTGGAACGCGCCTTCACCGAAGCGTGGATCGACGAGATGCAGACCTTGCCGTTCGATGCGGTGATGTCGATGCGCACACCGCGCGGCACGCGCAGCTCCATGTTCACCACGCCGCGCCGGTTCCACTTGCGCGGAATCGTGACTTCGAGATCGAGCGAGGTGTCGGTCTCGCTCGCGGCGAGACGCGTCGCATCGGCGAGCGCGCGGGCCGCCGTCTCGCTCTCGGCGCGCGCGATCTTCTGCAAACGCACTTCGATGTCGCTGCGATCCTCGCCGATCACGCGCGTCTTGCCGTTGGCGTTCTCGATGTGCAGCAAGCCCGAGCGCGGCGCCGCGAAGTGCACGATCTCCTGCACTTCGGCGCGATCGCTCCACGGGATGCCGGCGAGCAGGCTGTGCAGGAACTCGGCGAAGCCGCCGTGCTCGTGATCGCAGGGAGCGCCGTTGCGTGAGCTGCGCCGCTTCATCTGCGCACCAACGCGATGTGATCGAGCAGGCGCGTCAGCACCGCTGCGCCGGGACCGCGCAACGAGAGCGTCGCGTCGGGCGTGAGCTCGCTCGGCTCGGGGTTCACTTCGATCACGACACCGCCCTGACGCAGCACCGTGTGCGGAAACTCGGCGGCGGGAAACACCGTGGCCGACGTGCCGACGACGAGCATCAGGTCGGCGCGCGCGACGGTGTCGAAGCAGGCGCGCAGCACCGTCCGCGGAATCGGTTCGCCGAAGTGGACGACGTCGCCCTTCAGCACACCGGCGCACTCCGGGCAAAGCGGCGGCAGTTGCTGCGGATCGATGGCGATCGCTTCCGGCTCGAAGCGCGCGTGACATTCGCTGCAGCGAATCTGTCGATGATTGCCGTGGATCTCGAGCACCTGCTGATGGCCGGCCTGGCGGTGCAACTCGTCGATGTTCTGCGTGATCAGCGTGGCGAGCAGGCCGCGGCGTTCGAGCTCGGCGAGCGCTTTGTGGCCGGCGTTCGGCTTCGCGGTCCGCACCGCGTCGCCGAGTACGCGCATCCAGTCTTGTTTGGGCGCCAGCCGCTCTTCCCAGTACCCGCGCGGGTTGCGCAGGAAGCGCTGGTAGCCGTCCATCGGCGGCTCGCCGTATTTCGTCCAGATGCCGCCGGGGCCGCGGAACGGCGGGATCCCGCTCTCGACCGACAACCCCGCGCCGGTGAGCGCCACCCGATGCGTCGCCCGCACGACGAGCGCCGCGGCGCGCGCAATCGCGGCGTCGGTGGCTTCGTCGAGGGTGAACGTGGCGGGATCGCTCAAAGAGGACTCTCCGGTCAGTGGTACGAAGGTCGGTCGTTCGAGGGGCGCGATTGATCGTTCTGCACCGCGCGCAAGCGTTTGCGCATCTGCCAGCGCTTGAAACGCCAGCGGATCTGTTCGAGCGAGAGCAGCCCGCGCGTGTTGCCTTCGCTGCGCAGCAAGAGCCAGCCGACGAGCACACCGCCGAGGTGGCCAGCGTGGCTGATGTTCGCTGGGCCGAAGGAGGCTTCCATGAAGAAGAGCAGGGGAATCAGCCAGATCGCGCGGAACGCGACGGGCGGGAAGATCAGCATGATGGTGCGATCGGGCCAGGTGAGCGAGTAGGCGAGCAACACGCCGAAGATCGCGCCCGAAGCGCCGAGTGTCGGGTACTGCAGACTCGCGCCATCCGAGACGCCCAGTAGAACCGGGATCCACGGGTACGAGACGATGATCAAACCCGCGCCGACACCGCAGAGCAGGTAGTAGCGGAGGAAGCGCTGCGCGCCCCAGACCAGCGCCACCTGCGAGCCGAACATCCACAGACTGAACATGTTGGCGAGGATGTGGCCGAGGCCAGCGTGCATCCACATGTAGGTGAAGGGCTGCCAGAGGAAACCGCGCCGCCAGAAATCCCAGGGCGACGCGGTGAAGAGATCGAAGATCGACATCTGGAACGCGGCTTGCGCAAAATAGACGGCGACGTTCGCGATGATCAGCTGCTTGATGACGGGCGGTGTTACCGGCGGACCGAAGCCCATGCCGCCACCCGAGTACCCGCGTCCGTACAAATCGTCTCCTCGCAAACCCCCAAAGCGCGCGTTGGACGGGGGGGCGTCTCGCTTCTCTTCGGCCGACTCACCGTTCGGAGAGTCGAGCAGCGTGCGTGAGTGGCACGCAGAGCTTCGTTCTTGAATCAGGAAGGCGGCCGCGAGTCGGGCGCGAGACCCCGCAGCGGGAGCGAGCGTAAGCGCGTCAACCCTGCCGGTCAACAAGGCTTTCAGGTGGCTTTCATGCGCCAGCGAGAGCTTCGAGCGCGGCCTCGGCCTCGGGCTGCGAGAGACCTGCGAGGTCGAGCACCGGCAAGTCGATGCCGAGATCGCCGCGGATCGACGCGATTCGATCGCGACAGCGCGCGGCCGGGCCCGCGAGGATCGCTTCGCCCAACTCAGCGTCGGGCAGGGCGCGGAACCACGGGTGCCAGCGGCGGAACTCGATGGCGAGCGCTGCGTCATCGATCGCTCGACCGGGTCGCGCGAAGATCCAGATCGAGCGCCCGATCGAAGCCGGGTCGCGGCCGATCGCGTCGCATGCGCGTTCGAGCCGGCCGGTCGCTTCGCGCACGAGTCGCGCGACGGGCGGGACGTTCAGGTCCCAGCGATCCGCGCGACGCGCCACCACGGCGAGCAGCCGCGCGCCGGCGCCGGCCACCTCGATCGGCATCGAGCCGCCGCGCGGCAGTGGTCGCACCAGCGCATCGTCGAGCGTGACGAAGCGGCCCGCCATCGTGACGCGCTCGCCGGCCCACAGGCGCCGCAGCGCATCGAGCAATTCGTCGAGCCACGCGATGCGATCGCTCGCGGGCGGGAGCGCGAAACCGAAGCGTCGATCCGCGGGCTGTCCGCCGATCGACGCGAGAAAGCGCAGCCGGCCCGGCGCGACGCATTCCGCTGTCGCGACCGCTTGCGCGAGTCGCGCCGCGTTCCAGTGGTGCACGAGGCGGATCGAACCGATCTCGATGCGCGTCGTGCTCGCCAGCAGCGCAACCGTCGCGGTCCAGCCGTCGAGCACCGCGCCGTCCCCGCGCGACGGCACGATCGACACATCGCCGTCCACATAGGCAGCGCGGTAGCCGAGCGCTTCTGCGCGCAACACCAGCGCGAGCACTTCGCCGAAGTCGCGGTGATGCCCGCCGAGATGCACCGCGAGATCGGCCACGTCAGCGCAGCCGGCCGAGATGGCGCGCGGCATGCAACAACGCGAGGGCGCTCTTCGCGTCGGCGAGCTCGCCGCTCCACACCAGCGCGAGCGCGTCATCGAGCGACATCCGCACCAACTCGATCACCTCGTCCGCCTCGCGCCGATGCGGCACCACCTCGAGATCGAACGCGGCAAAGAGGTGGATGCGCTCATCGGTGAAACCGGGCGTCGTCCAGATCGTCGCGAGCGAAACCAACCGCCCCGCGCGCCGTCCCGCCTCTTCTTCCAACTCGCGCGCTGCACACAATTCGGGAGCATCGCCATCGAGCTTGCCCGCAGGAACTTCCCAGATCGTGCCGCCCGCCGCATGGCGATACTGGCGAAGGAGCAGCACATCGCTCTCACTCTCGAACGGCACCACCGCCGACGCACCCGGGTGTCGCACGATGTCGAGCGGAACCGTGAGCCCATTCGGCAGCACCGCCTCCTCGACCCAAACCGAAATGGACCGCCCCGCGTACGCCAGCTCCCGCTTACCCAAAGCGCCCCCTTGCCCGTGTTGGCGCGGCCGCTTCCAGCGGCCGGCGCAGAATCATCAGTTGAACCCGCACACCTGCCAACTCCCCTGACCCGTTTTGGCGCGCGGCCGTCCGGCCGTAGTGCGGAACCATGAACTGGGCCGTGGTGCGGAAATCATGAGTTGGGGAATCATGCGCAGCCTACAGAACCGGAGATGATGAATGGCGCGGGGCGAGGAGCGTGCGGTGACGATCCTGCTCGAGGGCGACGAGGCCGTCGCGCTCGACGGTCTCTACATGGCGGGCAGCGATCCCGACGCAGGCGGCGTCGTGATCGCGCCGCCACATCCGCTCTACGGCGGCAGCATGGATTCGCCGGTCGTCTCGGAGATCGCTTGGGCGTGCGCGCGCGCGGGACTCGCGTCGCTGCGCTTCAACTGGCGCGGCGTCGGCGCGAGCGGCGGCACATCGAGCGGCGACGCGGAACACGCACGCGCCGACTACGCCGCCGCGCTCGCACAACTCGCGAGCACGGTCGAAGGCCGAGTGCTCGCCGCCGGCTACTCCTTCGGCGCCGCCGCGGCCGTGCGCGCCGCCGCCACCGACCCGCGCGTGCGCGGCTTGCTGCTCGTAGCGCCGCCGCCCTCGTTGCTCGATCTCAGCGCGCTCGAAGCGTGCCCTCGCGACGCGCTGATCCTCACCGGCGAACACGACGCGATCGCCCCGCCCGCCGCGCTCGAAGCAATCGCAGCATCCCTACCGCGCGCCCGCTTCGTGAAGATCGACGACGCAGACCACTTCTTCGGCGCCGGTCTCACCGACGTCGGCGCCGCAATCACGAAATGGCTGGATCGCGACTGACGAAGACCCCGAGAAGCGCCGAAACACTTCGGTGCCTCCAACAACCACGCCCCTTGACCCGTGTTGGCGCGGGCCCGTCCGGGCCCGGCGCGGAAATCATCAAGACGCGGTCGCAAACCTCGCAGTGCCCTGACCCGTGTTGGCGCGCGGCCTTCGGCCGCGGCGCGGAATCATGAGCTGGGAATCATGAGTTCGGAAGACGGATCCGGAATCGACTCCCACCGCCGTTGCGATCGCTGATCACGAGCGTGCCGGACGCTTCGCCGATGATGCGCAACGAGATCGCGAGGCCGAGGCCGCCCGGACGTTCGGACTTGGTCGAGAAGAACGGTTCGAAGAGGCGACGGCGCAGCGCGCGCGGAATCCCCGGCCCGCGATCCTCGATATCGATCTGCACGACGTGGCCGAGCGAGCGCGCGGAGATGCGCACGTCGCCATTCGCGGGCGTCGCATCGAGCGCGTTGAGCGTCACATTCAGCAGCACCTGACGGAGCGCGTCGGGCGCGAGTCTGCAGGCGGGCAACGCCGGCGCGACATCGGTCGCGAGTTCTACGCCGGCGGCCGCAGCGCGATGCGCGACCAGCCGCAGCACTGCCGCGACGCCTTCCGCAATGCTGCAACCGCCGTCCTGCGCCGGTGTAGGAAGGCGCGGGCTCGCGTGATCGAGCACCAGATCGAGCAGGCGTTCGATGCGCACCAACTCGTCGCCGGCGATGTCGAGGAAGCTCTGCAAGAACTCGGGGTCGTCGCGGCGTTCGGGCAGCAGTTGCAGGAAGGTCTTCACCGAGACGAGGGGATTGCGCACTTCGTGCACGATCTCGGCGACCAGCCCGCCGAGTGCGGCGAGTCGGTCGAGGTGTCGCACATCGGCGTCGATGCGCGAGAGCCGTGCCTCCGCGATCGCGCCGAGCAGCGGCGCTTCGATGCGTCGCGCGGCAGCGTCGAGCGCGGCGAGCGTGCGCGGTCGCACCGGGGTGGCGTCGGTGCTTGCGCTGCCGAGCAGCAACACGGCGGCCGGCGTGCCCGCGGTGATCGCGACCGGAACCGCAGCGGTGTAGCCGTCGTGCAGGATCGCGGCACGCGCGGGATCGGGCGGCGCCGCGTCACACAGGTCGGTGGCACGAGTCAGCGCCGCGAGCGAGGCGTACGCGGCGGCGCTCGGCGCGCGCGCCGGTGGCTCCGCGCCGATGGCCGCGACGACGCGCGCTGCGCTGCCCGGCGCGGCCGACCACGCCGCAGCGCGCGTAGCACCGGTCGCCGTGACGAGTCGTTGCAGCGCGCTCGCGAGCAGGCTCTGGAAGTCGTCGTCGTCGCGGGTTGATGCGGCGGAGCTGCGTTCGTGCGCGCCGCGTCCGCGCGCCGTGGCGGTAGAACGTCGAGCGGGGCGAGGTGTGTCCCTCGAGTCAACCGCCAGTCCTCGAGGAGGACCGTCCCCTTTCTCACCTTTCTCGACGCGCTCCACCGCTAGAAGTCCATGCGCAGGATTTTGCGTTCTTCGCCTTCGCTGAGGCCGCCTGCGCCGGGGGCTTCGGTGGGTTCGTGGCCGGCCGGGAATGCCTGCAGATACGAGTTCGAGGATTCGTCGCTGGCGAGTTTGCCCGTTGCAGGATCGACGCGCGCGTACGAGACGCCTTCGGGGATCGGGAACTCGCGCACCGGTTTGTCCAGATGCGCCTCGCGCATGAAGTCGATCCAGATCGGCAGCGCGGCGCGGCCGCCCGTCTCGCCCTTGCCGAGATTGCGGCGCTCGTCGAAGCCGACCCAGGCGCCCGCGGCGATGTCGGCCGAGAAGCCGATGAACCAGCAATCACCGTGATCGTCGGTGGTGCCCGTCTTGCCAGCGAGCGGTCGGCCGAGCGCGCGCGCCTTGGCTGCCGTGCCGCCCGGATGATCGATCGGCGCGCGCATCAGGTCCGTCACCAAGAAGGCGTCGCGCGGCGACATCACCTGATTGGGGCCCATCGGCACGCCATCGGCGAGAATCTGAGGCGCCTGCTTCGCGCTCTCCCAGGTGGGCGGCGATTCGTCGCTCGGGCGATCGAGCGCGAGATTTTCGAGCAGCACCTTGCCATCGCGGTCGAGCACGCGGCGAATGAAGATTGGCTCGACGCGCTGACCGCCGGCCGGGAACGCCGCGTACGCCGAGGTGATCTCGACCAGGGTCACGGCGTTGGCGCCGAGCGCGAGCGACGGATAGGGCGCGAGGTGCGACTGGATGCCGAGCTGATGCGACAGGTTCACGATCGGCCGGATGCCGACGCGAAAGAGCAGGTTCACCGTCGCGAGGTTGAGCGAACGCGCCAGCGCTTCGCGCAGCGAGACGACGCCCCGGTATTTGTGGTCGTAGTTCTGCGGCGACCAGGCCGCACCGCTGGTGGGATCGGTGTACGAAATCGGCGCGTCGTTGAGGGTCGACACCGCCGTGAGTCCCTTGGT
Organism: Deltaproteobacteria bacterium; assembly: GCA_031396445.1. Lineage (GTDB taxonomy): Bacteria > Myxococcota_A > UBA9160 > UBA9160 > PR03 > PR03. The sequence continues at coordinate 70,385 of JANNKU010000028.1, forward strand.
GAGCGCCGTCGCGTAGACGAAGGGCTTGAACGCGGAGCCTGGCTGGCGGCGCGCCTGCACGGCGCGATCGAACTGGGAGCGCGCGTAGTCGTAGCCGCCGACCAGCGCGAGCACCTCGCCGGTCGCGATGTCGAGCGCGAGGAACGCGCCTTCGACGACGGGAGATTGGTAGAGCTTGACGCTCATCGCCGTGGGCGGCGGCGGCGGGGCCGCGGCGTCCGCAACGAGCGGCTCTGCGTCGGACTCGGGATCGGGCGCGCCGCTCTCGGTCTCTGCCTCGGGCGGCGTTGCCGCCGGAGGTGACACGCGGAAGCGTGCGACGTCGCCGACCGAGAGCGCCGGCCCGCTCTTCGCGTTCGGCGCGGAGGCGCGCTCGATGTTGCGCGCGCGCGCCCATGCCACGTCGCCGAGATGCACCTCGGCGCTGAGATTCGGTGCGAACGCGACGTGCGCGATCTTCTTGCCGTCGTCGTTGGCGGTGACGACGCCGAGCCACGTCTTCGCCGGATCGAGCGAAGCGAGCGTCAGCAGCGCAGTGGGATCGAGCTTGTTCTCCACCGCGACGCGCTGCACCTCGGCTTCCACTTGCGCGCGCGGCACACGACGCACTGGTCCGCGCCAGCCCTGCCGATGATCGAGCGCCTCGACGCCCGCGCGCAGCGCCGTTTCTGCAGAGCGTTGCAGATGCAAGTCGAGCGTGGTCTCGATGCGCAGGCCGCCCTTCAAAACGGTGTCGCCGCCGAGCCGTTGGAACAGATGGCGGCGCACCTCCTCGGCGAACCAGGTCGCGGCGACGTAGTCGGCGCGTTCCGGCGAGACGCGGAGCACGGGCAGCGCCGCGAGCTCGGCCTGATATGTCTCGTCGTCGAGGAAGCCGACGGCGAACATGCGGCCCAACACATATCGGCGCCGGTTGTCGGCGGCCTCGTAGTTGCCGAGCGGCGAGAAGCGCGACGGCGCCTTCGGCAAGCCCGCCAGCATCGCGCCCTCGGATATGGTCAGCTCGCCAATCGGCTTGCCGAAGTAGGTGCGCGCTGCTTCGCCGATGCCCCACGCGCCGCCGCCGAAATAGATCTGGTTCAGATAGAGCGTGAGAATCTCGTCCTTGGTCAGGTGCTGCTCGAGGCGCCGGGCGAGAATCAATTCCTTGATCTTGCGATCGAAGCGGCGTTCGGGCGTCAGCAGCAGGCTCTTCACCGTCTGCTGCGTGATCGTCGAGCCGCCTTGCACGATCTCGCCGGCCGTGAAGTCGACCCACGCTGCACGCAAGATCGAGCGGAAGTCGATCCCGCTGTGCTCGAAGAACGAATCGTCTTCGCCCGCGACGAAGGCGAGGATCACGTGCTCGGGGATCTCGTCGAGGTGTACGAGGCGGCGGCGCTCGTCGAAGAACTCGCCGATCGGCTTGCCGTCGCGGTCGTAGACGGTGCTGACCAGCGGCGGGTGGTAGTCGTCGATCCCGCGCATGTCGGGGAGATCGCTGACGATCGCGAGATAGAGCGCGATCGCCGTGCCGGCAGCCCCCGCCACTGCGAGGATGAAGAGGCCCACGAGCGCGAGCGCGATCCGCCTGAAGAAGGACCTCATCGATGACTCCGGGGGAGGGGTCGCAGGCTAGCCGACGGCTTCAAGGCTGCGCTACCGAACGGCGTCGCCTGCGCGCGGCCCGGAGCCCCGAATTGTCGAACGTTGCGCTTTCGATGCTCTTTGTGATGGACCCCATCGGGTCGATCGACATCGATAAGGACACGACCTTCGTGTTGATGCTCGCGGCGCAGCAGCGCGGGCACCGCGTCTTCTATTGCGAGCCGACGACGCTCTCGGTCGAAGAGGGCAAGCCCATCGCGCACGCGCAAGCCGTCACGCTGCGCCGCGAAGTGGGCCGTCACGCGGATCTCGCCGCGCCGCGCACGCTCTCGCTCGACGACGACATCGATGTCGTGTTCCAACGCAAAGACCCCCCGGTCGATCTCGATTATGTCACCGCAACGCAGATCCTTTCGCTGTGCCGGCGCGCCCTCGTGCTGAATCGCCCCGACACGGTGATCTGGGCCAATGAGAAGCTCTACGCCGTGCAATTCGCGGACTTGATGCCCGAGACTCGCGTCTCGCGGCGCATCCCCGAGTTCATCGATTTCCTCGCGAAACTCGGCGGCGAGATGATCGTGAAGCCGCTCGGCGGCAAGGGCGGCGAAGGTGTCTTTCATCTGCGTCACGACGATCGCAACCTCTTCTCGATCCTCGAGCAGGTGACTGGCTTCGGCACCCGTTGGGCGATGGCGCAGCGCTACGTCCCCGAAGTGCGACAGGGCGACAAGCGCATCCTGCTCGTCGATGGCGATGCGATCGGCGCCGTGCTGCGCGTCCCCGCGAAGGGCGAGACGCGCGCCAATCTCCATGTCGGTGGCACCGCTGCGCGTGCCGCGCTGAGCGAGGCGGACCGTCGCATCGTCGATCGCCTGCGCCCCCATCTGCTGCGCGACGGCCTCTTCTTCGTCGGCATCGACGTCATCGGCGGCTGCCTCACCGAGGTGAACGTCACCAGCCCCACCGGCATCCAGGAGATCAACGCACTCGAAGGTGTGCGCCTGGAACTCCAGGTCATCGAAGCCGCGGAGATCCGCGCCGCCCAACACAAAAGATCGTCCAGCGGCGTGGCCTAGCCTCGCAGCTTCCGCCATAACCCCTTGAAAAATCATTGACACCCTGGTGTCACAAGGCCATCTTGCGCCCGACACCGCGTCCCTGAACCCGATGCGATGTCGTCTCCTCCACGTTCCCGCAAGCCGCATCCCCGGCACTGCACAACGAAGGAGGCGGCCCCATGGCCACGAAGATCGCAAAGACCGGTATCACCCGTGAACGCGGGTGGCTCTATTACCTCGACAAGAACGGCGACGTGAGTCGCACCAAGATGGCGCGCGGCTCTGCGCCCACGCAGAAGAGCAAGCCGCAGCGGATCGCCAAAGTGGGCGTGAAGCGCGAGAGCGGCTTCCTCTATTTCGTCGACAAAGACGGTGACGTCGCGAAGGCGAAAATGGCGAAGCCCGGTTCGCGCCGAAAGAGCGTGCGCCGCGCAACGCCGCGCACACCGCGCCGCAAAGTGGCGGCGACGCGGACGAAGACCAAGCGCAGCGCTCGGCGCTAGGAGGCCGACTCGCAGTCGGCTGACGCGCAGCGAGCCGCAGGCGAGCGAAGTCCATGTGTTGCGCTGGGTTCGATCGAAGCGGCAGGCCGAACACACGCGCTCGGCCTGCCGTCGTTCGTTGCGATAGCGGTATGCTGGCCGCGTGACTTCCCCCGCCGGTCCCAGCGGCACTCCCTACGCGATCCTCATCGTCGATGATGAAGAAGGCATTCGCGAAAGCCTCGAGCTGACGCTCGCGGACGAGTACCGCGTCTTCACCGCGAAAAACGCACAAGAGGGTCTCGCGATCATCGAGCGCGAGAACATCGCGCTGGTGATCGCCGATCAGGTGCTGCCCGGCATGACCGGCGTCGAGTTTCTCGAGAAAGTGATCGAGCACAATCCGAACGCGATCCGGATGATGCTCACCGGCTATGCGGACGTCGCGTCGATCGTGCGCGCCGTCAACGAAGGCCGAATCTATCGCTACATCCCGAAGCCGTGGGAGCCCGAGGAGCTGCGCGTCAACGTGCGTCGCGCCCTCGAGTCGTACTCGCTGGCGACGGAGAACGCGACGCTCGCCGCCGCGCTGCGCGACGCCAACGACCGGCTGCGCCAGGAAAATCTCTATCTGCGCCGCGAAGTGCAGCGGCGCTACGCCTTCGACAACTTGATCGGCTCGAGCCCGCCGATCCTGCGCGTCTTCGAGGTGATGGAGAAGGTCGCGACCACCGACGCCACGGTGCTGCTCACCGGCGAGACGGGTACCGGCAAGGATCTCGTCGCGCGCGCGATCCACTACGCCGGCGTGCGCAAGAGCGGTCGCTTCGTGGCACAGAACTGTGGCGCGCTGCCGGACACGCTGCTCGAGAGCGAACTCTTCGGCCACAAGCGCGGCGCCTTCACCGGCGCGCACGAAGACAAGAAGGGCCTCTTCGAGCTGGCCCACAACGGCACGATCTTTCTCGACGAGATCGGCGAGACGAATCTGAGCATGCAGGTACGGCTGCTGCGCGTGTTGCAAGACGGCGAGGTGCGCCCGCTCGGCGCCTCCGAAACGCGCAAGGTCGATGTGCGCGTGATCGCCGCGACCAATCGCGATTTGCGCAAGATGGTGCAAGAAGGCGCGTTCCGCGAAGACCTCTACTACCGGCTGCGCGTCGTCGAGATCACGATCCCGCCGCTGCGCGATCGCCGCGAAGACATCCCCGTGCTCGCGCATCACTTCCTCGAGGACGCCAACAAGCGCATGAGCCGCGGCATCAAGGGTTTCACCAACGCGGTGATGGATCGCCTCGTCGCGCAGCAGTGGAGCGGCAACGTGCGCGAACTCCACAACGAGATCGAGCGCATCGTCGCGCTGGCTGGCGACGCCGACACCATCACCGTCGAGATGCTCTCCGAACACGTGCGCGGCCGTCCCGCGAAGGACGACAGCAGCGCCGGCGGCGACGAGAGCGTCGATCTCTCCGACATGAATCTCGCCGTCGATGAACTCAAGCGAAAGCTGATCCGCCAGGCGCTCGAGGAAACCGGCTCGAAGAGCAAGGCCTCCGAGAAACTCGGGATCCCGCGGCAATCGCTGCAGAAGATGATGAAGCGGCTGGGGATGAAGGACGCGGGCGCGGACTGATTCGCGCCGCTGTGGGCGCTACGGCGCCTTGCGCTGTCGCTCGAGGAACGACCAGATCAGGTCGGTCGCGTTCACGCCCGACGGCTCTGGATCGAGATTGCCGCCGGGCCAGCTGTGCTGCTCGGCGAGCGCGACATCGAGTTCGACTTCGGTGCCGCCCGCTCCGCCGCCGCTTCGGATTCGGTAGATGAGTCCGTCCGCCGTGAGCGCGGCTTCCGGCGGCTGCGTCGCGCCATCGACTGCGACGAAATGAAAGTAGGAATCGAGTGTCGGCACGTGAACCGCATCGGTGACGCCCGAGGCGCCCAGGCCACCCCAGAACGGAACGTTCTCATCGCGCCAACCCTGGATGATTTTCACCGACACGGGCGCCACGGGCGGCGGCGGCACGATGAACGGCGCGTCGGGCGACGCCTGTCCGGTGACGGCGCCCGCGACGACGGCGATCGCAGCGATCGCATCGCCGTGCTCGATCGCCATCCGATACGCCATGATCGCTCCGTTCGAGTGACCCGCGACGTAGATCCGCGCGCGCTCCACTTTCAGCGCTTCGGCGAAGAGCTCGATCAGGAGGCGCAGGAAGCCCGCATCATCCACGCCCGATGCGAGGGCTGGCCCACAGCAGTGGTAGCCGTTCCACGTGCGCACGACGCCAGTACCGTCGGGATACACCGAGAGGAAGCCCTCGGCGTCGGCCTTCGCCGACATCGCTGCGGTGTTCGCGGCTTGCTGGCCGCTGCCGAAGCCGCCGTGCAAGAGCAGCAGCAGCGGAAGCGCAGCGGCGCTGTCGTATTGCGGCGGAACATGGAGGATGAAGGTTCGCTCGATTCCGTCCCACGGCAGCGATAATGCGTAGTCGCCGGCATCGAGTTGCTCGATCTTCTGGGCCTGCGCCGTCGGCGGATGCGCCAGCAGTACCAAGGCGCAGGAAATCGCGATGCTCGCGAGGTACCGACGCGTTCGTCTCATCACTCGCTCCTCCGCCACACACTCGCGAGCCACGGCTGCTGCTCGCGTGGCAACCCATCCGGCCGGTAGTAGTGCTCGACTTCGACGAAGCCGGCACCGGACACAAAGGTGCGCCACGCATCGAGATCGTGGTACGCGGCGTAGCGGTCCTGGTTCCAGCCTTCCTCGTTCGCGCCGCGTGGGTTGGAGGCGAAGAGGACGCCGCCGCGCTTCAGCGTCGATCGCAACTGGCGCAGCACGCGCGGAAGTTCGCGCGACGGGACGTGGAAGAGCGAGGCGTTGGCGAACACGCCGTCGAAGCGTTCGTCCGGTAGATCGAGCGCCAGGAAGTCCTGCTGCCAGACCTCGCAACCGCTGTCCGCGCGCGCCATCGCGACGAAGCGACCGGCGCCGTCGAGGCCGATCGCCGTGTGACCGCGGCGCGTGAACGTCTGCAGATCGCGGCCCGGCCCGCAGCCGAAGTCGAGGATCGCGAACGGCGGCGTTGCCTCGATGTGACGCAGCATCGCGTCAATGTTCTGGCTGACGTCGTGGTCGCGCGTGCCGTCGCGAAAATCCTCGGCGCGCTGCTCGTAGTGGGCGAGCGTCGCGGCGGAGACATCGCGAGGCGTTTCTCTCGTCATGCTTCCCCTGCGCCGACGCTGGCACTCAGAAGCCTCAGCTTACCTCCGCCGGAGACTCACACTACGCCCGGGTACGAGCCCCCGTCGATCTGCAGGTTCTGTCCGGAGACGAAGCCCGCCTGCGCGCCGCAGAGGAACGCGCACGCGGCGCCGAACTCTTCCGGGGTGCCGAGCCGCCTGGCCGCGATCGTGGACGCCATCTCCTTGTATGCCTCTTCGAGCGTTACGCCGCCGCTCTTCGCGCGGAGCTCCGCCATGAAGCGCTGCCGATCGGTGTCGATGCGCTCGGGCAGCAGGTTGTTGATCGTCACGTTGTCGCGCGCGACTTCTCGCGAGAGGCCCTTACACACCGCGGTGAGTCCGCTGCGCGCGGCCGTCGAGAGGCCCATCGCAACATGCGGCGCCTTCACCATCGCCGACGTGATGTTGACGATGCGACCGAAGCGGCGCGCGCGCATGCCGCCGATCACGCCACGGATCAGCAGCACGGGCGCCAGCAGGTTGGCCTCGAGCGCTTCGAGCCAGCGCGCGTGATCCCAATCCTCGAAGCGGCCGGGCGCCGGCCCACCGTTGTTGTTGACGAGGATGTCGGGATCGGGGCAAGCGTCGAGAAATCTTTGGCGGCCCGCGTCGGTGCAGAGATCGGCCACGACTGCGGTGATGCTTGCGCCGGTCGCCGCGCGCAGTTCTTCGGCGGTTGCTTCGAGTCGCGCTGCATCGCGCCCGTTCACGACGACGATCGCGCCCTCGGCGGCGAGCGCGTGTGCGCAGGCTTTGCCCAATCCTCGACTCGACGCACAGACCAGCGCACGACGCCCCGCAATGCCCAGATCCATCCTGTGTACCTCCTCAGCTCCCGAGAATGTGATCGAGCGCGGCGCGCAGAGCGTCGCGCGGATTCTCGACGCCGCGCGCGGATCGCCATGCGACGTGCTGGTCGGGTCGCACCAGCAGCGCTCCGTCCGCACCGATGCCGAGCGCGTGCGCCCAGCTTTGATCGACGTCGGCGACATCGTCGCCGATCGCGACACAGTGCAGCGGCGGCGTAGCGATCTCCGCCGCCGCCGTCGCCCAACGTTTCCCCGCACGGCCGGTGATCAGCGTGAAGCGGTCGTGCGCAACGAGGTCGAGCGTCGAGCGATGCGGGGAACCGTGATCGAGCCAGGCATGCGGCAGCCTCGCACCCGGCCGACCGCTCGGCACGTACTCGCGCACGGGATTTTCGACCGCCGGTGCATCGCTGCCGTCCGGCACCAGTGCGCCCGCGTCGTAACAGAAGCCGAGCTGAAGCCCGAGCATGTCAAAGTGCTCGGCTTGATTCGCGATCGCGGCGCGCACCTCTTCGCGTGCGCCATCGCCGTTCGGGCCGAGCGCTTGAAACACCTCGACAAGCTTCGCAGCATTGCGCGCGCTGGCCTGCGCGTTCGCATGCGCCACCGGACGCCGTTCGGTGTCGTAGCTGTCGAGCAACGTCACGGGCGCCCAGCCGGATTCGATCGCAGCGATCTTCCAGACGAGGTTGTGCGCGTCCTGCACGCCGGTGTTGAGGCCGAGGCCGCCGGTCGGCGGGAAGCGGTGCGCGGCGTCGCCGATCAGGAAGCATCGTTCGGCGCGATAGCGCGCGGCGATCTGCAAACTCATGTGCCAGGTGCGGATCGTGCGGATGGGAACCGCGAACTTCGTCGTCCCTAGCGCGCGGCGCACGATCTCGGCGCACACCGGCTCGCTGTATGCCTCGGCCGATTCCTGCTCGGGATCCCAAGCGTGCATGAAGACCCACGTCGAGTCGATGTCGTGCGCGATGAAGGTGCCGGTCCCGCCTGGCGCCGTGGTCCAGTAGAGCACGGCCGGGCGCTGTCCGACGAGGCCGCGCAGATTCGCCTCGAAGTGAATCATCACGAACGAACGCAGCCGCGCCGGGCCGGCCATTTCGATACCCAACGCTTTACGCACGCGGCTGCCGGCGCCGTCCGCCGCGAGCAGGTAGCGAGAGCGGACGGAGAGAATGCGATCGGTCTCGACGTTGCGGATCTGCGACGTGACGCCGTCTGCATCCTGCTCCGCCGACACCCACTCGTGACGGCGCCAGAGCGACGCGGCGGAGCGTTTCTCGAGATCGTCCAGCAGGATCGGCTCGAGTTTGTGTTGGGAGAGGTTGCGGAGCGGTGTTGGCGTGAGCGCGCGCGTGTCGTCGCCCTGGCGTTCGAAGGGGAGACAACCGATCTCGTCGCCCGCGAGTGTCGTCATCCAACGCACGAAGCCCGCGTCCGCGGGATCCTTGCACGCCGCATCGAGCGCGGATGCATCGACGCCGGCCGCGCGGAGGATCTCGAAGGTGCGCGCATTCACGACGTGCGCAGCGGGCGCCGACTCCGGCTCGCTGCGTCGTTCGACGACGAGACTCTCGATGCCTTGTTGCGCGAGCAGGATCGCCGCCGCGAGCCCGACGGGCCCGCCGCCCACGATCAATACGGGCACTTCGATTTGCTCGCTCATCCGCGCGCTCCCTAGGCGCCGAACGGAGTCGGCGCCGGCGGGCCCCAGTGTGACTCGGCGCCGGACGGCGTGATCGCAACACCGCCGGTGGCGGTCGATGCGTTGAAGAGATCGCCATCGGTCCAGTGCTCGACGACGTTGCCGAAGGGGTCGCGCCAGTAGTCGTAGATCTGCGAGCCGACGACGTGGCGACCGACGCCCCAGTGATGCGCGTAGTTGCGGCCGCGCAGGTGTTCGTGCCCCGCCATCAAGTCGTCGAGGTCCTGCACCTCGAACGAGACGTGATTCAGCTCGACGCGGCCCGCGCCGACCGCGAGGAATGTGTGGTGGTCCACGTAGTCGTCGCCGCGATCGAGGCGCATGAAGGCGGCGAGCACCGTCTCGCGGTCGCCGAGATACACCTCGTCGGAGTTCCGGAAGCCGAAGTGGGAGCGATAGAACGCCTCGGTCTCGCGGAAGTCGTTCACGAGCAGCACGAAGTGGCCGAGCCGCTTCACGTGCGCGGGCCCGCGCTCGACGGACTGGCGCTCCCCCAGCCGCGCGCGACAGGATTCCGTGTTGAGCGGCCGTCGCGTGGGCAGCGGCAGTGCTTCGACGGAGTGGATGCCGTGGACGACTTCGATCTCGATCCCGTTCGGATCGCGCAGGCGCACGCGTGACCCGCCGCCCGGTTCATCGATTGCTTCGATCGCGCTGGCTCCGGGCACACGCGCAATCGAAGCGAGGTCGGCGGCGCTGGCCGCCTCGAATCCAACGCCGACAAAAGCGGGCTCTCCCAGCTCCGTCACATGGATGTGATGGTGCGTGTCGGCGCCGCGCATGTAGAGCGCCGTGTCGGTGCGCGCCGAACGGACCAGACCGAAGTCCGTCAGGAACGATTCCATCCGGTCGAGGTCGGGGGCGCGAAACCGGATGTGGGCGAGATCGTTGATGCGGATCACGGGGCTCTCCTCGGGTCGTCAGGCGCTTACTCGGGCGTATAATCCCCTCGATAACGGTATTGGTCAAGTGAGTAATTCGAAGATTTCGCTGCTAGCCTGGATCGCCGGGGAGAACGCGATGACGGCAAAGCCGAAACGACGAGTCGTGCGCCGCGCCGCGACCCGCGCGCGCAAGAGCAGGGCGCTGGCCGTCGCAGCGCCGCGCGAAGCGGAGCCGGGCGCGCGTGTGCGGATTCTCGTCGCGGCGCTGCAGGTCTTCGCCGAGCACGGCTTCGATGGCGCTCGCACCCGCGAGATCGCCGAGCGAGCCGACGCCAACCTCGGACTCATCAAATACTACTTCGGCTCCAAAGCGAAGCTGTGGGAGGCGGCGATCTCGCTCGCGTTTCTCGATCTCCAGAACGAGCTCGGCGACGCGATCGCTCCGCCTGCGGGCGAAGGCGCCGACGAGCGCGTGCGACTCGAGCGATTCTTGCGCCGCTTCGTGAACTTCGTCGCGCGACGTCCCGAGTTCATGCGCATGATGAACGACGAGGGAAAGCGCGATGGCCCGCGCATGCGCTGGCTCGCCGATCACTACGTGAGGCCGATGAATGAAGCGGTGCGCGCGATGTTGGAGCGCGCCGCGGCCCAGGGGATCACGCCGGCGATCTCGCCAGCAATCCTCCACTACATCGCGCTCGGCGCCGCGGGTCTCGTGTTCAGCCAGGCGCCCGAATGCAAGTACGTGACGGGCGTCGATCCGACCAGCGACGCCTTCGCCGCTGCGCATGCCGACGCGCTCGTGCGGCTGCTGCTTCCGGTGAGCCCAGCCACCGCTTGAGCGGCGCTCTCGTCAGGGCTTCGCGACGAAAACTTCCGCGCGCGTGAACGCCGGCGCGTCATCGCGCCGATACGGCCACATTTCGGTGTCGATCGACGCGAGCATCGCGCGCACGAAAGCGTCTTGTCGCTTGCGCGCGACATCGATCGCGACCTTGTGATTCAGGATCGCGAAGTAGACGACGCCGTGATCACGCGTGCGCAGCGCGCCGGCCAGCGCGCAAGCGCCGTAGTCGCCGTAGGTGCCGGTCTTGCCGACCACATGGCCGAGCTGTCCGGGGCCATCGAGGCGATGGCGAAGCGTGCCTTCGTCGATCCCCGCGACGGGAAGTACGTCGGCGAGCGAGTGCTGGCTCTTCGCGAGTTCGTCGTTCAGTGCGCGCAGCAGCGCGACGGCGGCGCGCGGGCTCAGCCGGTTGCGCGGGTTCGCGCCAGCCCCATCGCCGAGCGTGATCTCATCGCGCATCGCAGCGGGAACGCTTTCGCGCGCGATCGATTGCACCGCCGCGATGCCGCCCGCGGCGCCCGCGAAATCCGCAAAGATGTTGTTCGAGTAGTCGTTGAGCGCCTTCACGAGCGGAACCAGCGGCTGCGAGCGATGCGTCACGAGCAGCGTCCGCGCGGTCGCGCCCGCAGCCTTCGCGTTGCCAAATGCGATCGCCGGCTGCTTGGCGGGAACTGCGCTGCGAGACGCTTCGGCCGCGCGCACGATCGACCAGGTCGGCGCCGGGATCTTGCCGGACAACGCTTGTTGGAGTCGCCCCGCGGCGCCCGCCCGCGTCCAGTTGAAAAGGAACGGCGTGGGTGATGTGACGTTGCCCGCGACGCGGCGCAGCCCGAGATCGTGCAGCGCGAGCATCACGAGCAGCGCGTTCTCATCGACAAAGAACGGATCACCCGAGCCCTCGACGACGAGATCTCCCGCGATTGCACCCTCGCGCAGCGGGCCGCTCGCCGAGAAGCGCGTCGCGAAGCGGTAGTCGGCGCCGAGCTCGCGCAGCAGCGCCAGCGTCGTCGGCACCTTCGACACCGAAGCGGGATGCACCGCGCGCTCCGCCGCCTGCGCAACGAGCACCGTGCCATCCTCCGCCTCGACGTAAACACCCTGGTCCGCGCCCACCAACGCCCGCGCCTGCCCCGCGAGATCGCCCGCCGCCAACGCCTCCGCACCCAACGCCATCGCAACAACGACAACCGCGAACCAACGCAACATCACCCCGCCCCCCCAAATAAATCAAAACAATGTGCCCCGTCTCGAACCGGTGAGAAAGGGGACGGTCCTCGAAGTGACTGGCTGATGACTAGAGGGACACCCTTCATCGAGGCCCGTCCCTTTTCTCACCAGCCCGTCACTTCGAGGACCGTCCCCTTTCTCACCGGTGGTATTGTGGTCGACCATGGAGACGGTGCATTCGGCGAACTTCGAGTCTCCGATTGGTGTGCTGCGGATTGCGTCCACTGCGGAGGGCGTTGCCTATCTCGGGCTTCCGCGCGCGGGTGGACGCGGATTTGCGGGGTGGCTCGCTCGATCGGCGCGCGGTGCGCGACACGAGCAGGCTTATGCGCCGAATCGCGATGCGATTCGTCAGGTGGTCGAGTATCTCGACGGCAAGCGCAGCGACTTCGAGCTGGAACTCGATCTGCGTGGCACACCGTTCCAGCTCTCGGTGTGGAACGCATTGCGCGAGATTCCGTACGGCGTGACGCGAAGCTACGCCGACGTGGCGCGCGCGGTGCGCAATCCGAATGCGGTGCGCGCGGTCGGAACGGCCAACGGCGCGAACCCGGTCGCGCTCATCGTTCCGTGTCACCGCGTGATCGCGGCGGGCGGCAAGCTCGGCGGCTACGGCGGCGGTCTCGACCTGAAGCGACGACTGCTCGCGATGGAGCAAGCGTCGCGCGGGCCGGGAACGTTGCTATAGCGTCGCGAGCGCCTGCTCGAGATCGGCGACGAGGTCGTCGCCGTCCTCGACGCCGAGCGACAGCCGCACCAGCGAGTCCGTGATGCCGAGCGCGTAGCGCTCATCGCGCGACAAATCCCAGTACGACATCGTCGCGGGCATTTCGATCAGCGACTCGACACCGCCGAGGCTCGGGCCGATGTACGGGATGCGCACGCCGTCGATGAAGCGGCAGGTGGCGTCGAAGTCGGCTTCCAGCTCGAAGGTCACGACGCCGCCGAAGCCGCGCATCGTGCGCACCGCGACTGCGTGATCGGGATGACTCGCGAGTCCGGGGAACCAGACGCGCCGCACCTTCGGGTGATCTTCGAGCCACTGCGCGATGCGCAGGCCGTTCGCGTTGTGGCGCTCCATGCGCAGCCCGAGCGTCTTCATGCCGCGCAGCAGAAGCCATGCTGCGTGTGCATCGAGCACGCCGCCGAGAATGCCGACCGCCTCGCGCAGCGCGCCGATGATCGGCGCCGGCCCGATCGCCGCGCCGGCGAGCAGATCGTTGTGACCGCCGAGATATTTCGTCGCACTGTGGATCACGAGATCGGCGCCGTCGCCCAGCGCGCGGTGATTCACCGGCGACGCGAAGGTCGAGTCGATGATCACCTTGACGCCGCGCGCATGGCAGACCTTGGCCGCCTCCGCGACATCGGTCACGCGCAGATACGGATTGGTGGGGCTCTCGGTGAAGAAGAGCTTCGTCTCGGGACGGATCGCCTCGGCCAGCTTCTGCGTGTTCGCCGGTTCGATCACCGTCGTCTCGACACCGAGCTTCGTCAGGTACTGACGGATGAACTGGCGCGTGCGCCGGTAGCAATCGCTCGTCACTACCATGTGTGAGCCCTGCGGCAGCATCGCCAAGAAGGTAGTCGTCGCGGCGCACATGCCCGATGCGAAGAGCACCGCGTCGGCGCCGCCTTCGAGCTCCGCGAGTTTGCGCTCGACCGCGCGCCACGTCGGGTTGCCGTAGCGACCGTATTCGTCGCGCGCGCTGCGCCCTTCCTGGTACGCGCGCACTTCTTCCGAATCGCGGAACGTGTAGGTCGAAGTCTGGTGGATCGGGACGGTGATCGAGTGGCTCTCGCGCGATTCGCGCTCACCGCCGTGCACCGCGTTCGTGGAATCACCGCGACGCGGAATGGACGAGTCGCCCCCATCGGGTCGGCGTTCGCTCATGGTGCTGCTCTTCTCGAATGGCGCTTAGCAGTGGCGGGGGCTCCGAGGAACGCTCCTCGGGGGGCCTGCAAGCGTCAGAAATCGCCCCGCAGATCGCGACGAGTCGGTGGGAGCCGGCCAGCCGCATCGATCAATTTGCAGATTAGGCGTGCCCCGGGGCCAGCGTCAACCGAGCACGCCCCGTCCCAAGCCTTGCCAATTCGAACAGATGATTGAAACATCCGTTCGATGTCTGCCAAAGCGCGCGCACTCCAGCGCACCCCGAGACCGGTGACCCGCGATCGCCTGATCGATGCGGCCGGCGCCGTCTTCGCCGAGCGTGGCTATCGCGGCGCGACGATGCGAGAGATCGCCGACCGCTCCGGCGCGAACCTGGCCGCGGCGCACTACCACTTCGGTTCGAAGCAGGATCTCTATCGCGAAGTGGCGCGCGCCCACTTCGAGCGGCTCGAACGACGCCTCGCAGAAAGCGGCGGCGCGATCGACGCGAAGGCCACCGCGAAACTCTCGCGTCCCGAACTCGTCGCGCTCTTGCGCGCGCGCGTCCACACGATGGTCGATACTTTCCTCGAACCCGATGGCCTGCACGCGACGCTGATGCAGCGCGAACTCGCCGATCCGAACGAACTGCCCTTCATCGTGCGCCGCTGGATCGACCCGATCCGCCGCGAGACCGAGCAGCTGCTCCACTGTCTGGCGCCCGCGCTCGCGGACGACGCGATCGAATTCGCGGCGCGCAGCGTGATGGGCCAGGTGATCTTCTATTTCACGCACCGCCCGGCGCTGCTGCTGATGATGCGCCGCCGCGCCTACCCGGCCGGCTATCTCGATGCGATCACCGACCACGTCGTCGCCTTCACGCTCGGCGGGCTCGATGGTGTCGGCACTGCAATCCCGCGCGCCCGTGTCCGCAAGCAACGACCGCAGGAGGCGAAGCCTTGAATCGCAAACGTCTGATTCCGATCGCCGTGTTCCTCGTCGCCGCGATTGCCGTGGTGCTGTGGCTGCGACGCGGCCCGAGCGGTGATTTCTACACGGGCTTCGTCGAAGGCGAGGAGCGCGTGCTGCGCGCCGAAGTCGCCGGCCGCGTGCTCGATGTGGCGTTTGCAGAAGGCGAAGCGGTGCCGGCGGGCGCCGTGATCGTGCGACTCGATCCCGCCGAGATCGTCGCGAAGCTCGCGTCGAAGCAGCGCGAGCTCGAAGTCTTCGATGCGCAGATCCGCCGCCAGCAAGAACAGGTTGCTCTCACCGACGTCACCTGGCAGCGCGATGTCGCAACGCGCGAGGCGGAGCTGCGGCAGATGCAAGCGCAATCGCAGCTCGCGACGGTGACACACCAACGCCAGAGCGAACTCGCGAAGCAGGGCGTGGCGTCGCCGCAGCGTCTCGATGAATCGCGTTCCGCGCGCGATGCGTCGGGCAGCGCCGTCGATCGTGCGCGCGACCAACTCGCCCGCGCGCAAGCGATGGAAGGCGAGATCGAGCTGGCGAAGCGACAGCTCGAAGTGATGCAGGGCCAGTTGGCGCTCTCGCGCGCACAGCTCGCCGAACTCGAAGTGCTGCATGCGAAGTACGAGGTGCGCGCACCCGCCGCCGCCACCGTCGTGCAGACGCAGCTCGTGTGGCCGGGCGAGTTGGCGCAGCCGGGTACGCCGCTCGTCGCGGTGCTCGATCCCGCCGACAAGTACGTGCAGATCTACGTTCCCGTCAGCGATGCGTCGCGCGTGCGTGTCGGCGCGAAAGTCGAGATCGAACTCGACAGCGAGCCCGGTCGACGCGTGCCGGGCGAAATCTCGTTCGTCGCGGATCAGGCGAACTTCACGCCCGAGAAGATCGAGACGCGCAGCGACCGCCTCGGCCAGGTCTATCGCGCGAAGGTTCGCATCCTCGAAGGCGTCGAGCGTTTGCAGCCAGGCACCGAAGGCAACGTGTTCCTGCTCGACACCGAGGAGCGCAGCGCCAGCGCGGCGACGCCGGCGCCGCGATGAGCGCGGCGCCGGCACTCGCGCGCGCCGCGCCGGTGATCGAGCTCGCGCAGCTGACGAAGCGCTACGGCAAGAAGTGCGCGCTCGACGCCATTGATCTTCAACTCGACGGCGCGCAACAGGTTGGTGTCGTCGGTCCTGACGGCGCCGGCAAGACGACGCTGCTGCGCGCCATCACGGGGCTGCTCGAAATCGAAGCGCAGCGCGCGAGCGTGCTCGGCTACGACCTGCGCGGCGACGTCCGCGCCCTCAAGGCGATGATCGGCTACGTGCCGCAGGTCTTCGCGCTGAATCGCGATCTCTCGGTGATCGAAAACCTGCGCTTCACCGGGCGCCTGCACCGCATCGCGAAGCCGGACTTCGATCGCCGCACGGCGGAGCTGCTCGAGCGCACGGCGCTCACACCGTTCGCAGATCGCCCGGCGGGTGCGCTCTCGGGTGGCATGAAGCAGAAGCTCGCCGTTGCCAACGCACTGCTGCCCGAACCCGCGCTGCTGGTGCTCGACGAATGCACGGCGGGCGTGGACGTGGTGGCGCGCGCCGAGATCGCGGAGCTGCTCGCGGCGCGCCGTGGCGAGGCGCTGGTGCTGCTCTCGACCAGCTATCTCGACGAGGCCGCCGCCTGCGATCGCCTCGTCTATCTCGATGCGGGTCATGTCGTCGCCACCGGCACGCCGGCGGAGCTGCGCGCGCAGGCGCATGTCGAGCTCTATCGGGCGTGGGCAGCGGCGCCGCGCGCCATCGCGCAGGCGGCGCGCGCACTGCCCTACGTATTGGCGGTGCGCGCGAGCGGTCGCTACGCACGCATCGAAGTGTCGCCAGCGCTCGCGCCGGATCGCGCGCGCGTGCTCGCCGATCTCGCTGCGCTCGCCGGCGTGCGCGTCGTCGAGTCGCTGCCGCTCGACATGGAAGCGGTGTTGCTCGCGCTCGCACGAGGTCATGCGCAGTGAGCGAGCCGATCATCGCCGCCACGGGGCTCACCAAGCGCTTCGGCGCCTTCACGGCCGTGGACGATCTCACGCTCTCGGTGGAACCCGGGTCGATCTTCGCGTTTCTCGGCGCAAATGGGTCCGGCAAGAGCACGACGATCCGCATGCTGATCGGGCTGCTCGAACCGACCGCTGGCACGATCCGCGTAGACGGCGTCGATGTGATCGCGAACCCGCGCCAGGTGCGCGAGCGCATCGGCTACATGGGGCAGAAGGTGAGCCTCTACCAGGGCATCACGCTGCGCGAGAACGTCGAGTTCTACGCGGGATTGCACGGCATCGACGGCATGAAGCTCGAGCTGCGTTGGGGTGCGGTGCGCGAGCGCTTTGCACTCGGCGACGCGGAAGGCGAGCGGCCCGAGAGTCTCCCCGCCGGCTTGCGACAACGCGCCGGTCTCGCACTCGCGACGCTGCACGAACCGCGGCTGCTCTTCCTCGACGAACCGACCGCTGGCGTCGATGTCGCGAGCCGCGATCTCTTCTGGCAGATCATCCAGGACGAAGCCGAGGCGGGTCGCACCGTCTTCGTCACGACACACTTTCTCGAAGAAACCGACTACTGCGACCATGTCTCGTTCATCGCCGACGGCCGCCTCGTCGCGAACGCAACGCCCGAGGAACTGCGCGCCGCGAACTCCGACGGCTACGAGCTTCGCGTCGCTGTCGAAGTCGGCGCCACGGCGCGCGCGCAACTCAGTGCCGCGGGCTTCGCCATTGCGAACGATGACGGCGGCACGCTGCTGCGCTGCGCGCAGATCGACGCCGCGTCGCTCGATGCGCTCGCCGCCGCGCTCGGACCCGCCGCGATCGGCGGCGTGCAGATCGAGCAACCCGCGATGAACGACGTCTTCACGCGCATCATCAACGACGTCGCGGTCCGGGACGCCGCGCGATGAATCTGCGCCGTCTTCGCACGCTGGTGGTGCGCGAGGTGCGTGCGACGCTTCGCGATCCGTTCACTGTGATCACGCTGATCGCCGTGCCGCTGCTCGCGCTGCTCGCGTTCTCGTCGATCCTCGCGACGAACGTGGAGCACATGAAGCTCGGCGTCTTCGATGCGAGTCGCAGCGCCGTCGGTCGCCGCCTGGTCGCGGACCTCGCCGCGGGCGAAGCTTTCGCCCCGATCGCGTTCGCGACGCGCGAATCGCTCGAGGCCGCGCTGGTGGCTGGCGACATCAGCACCGCGCTGGTGCTGCCGCCCGATCTCGGCGACGCAGTCGTGCGACGCGCGGGCGCGGCGCCGCCCGAAGTGCAGGTTCTCTACGACGGCGCCGAGACCGTGCTCGCTGGCAACGCCGACGCATTCTTGCGTTCGATCGTCGCGGCCAGCGGCGCACGCATCGCCGTGCGCGATCTCGGCGCGCGCGATCGCACGGGCGCGCAGCGCGGCGGGGTCGAAGTCGTCACACAAGCGCTCTTCAACCCGCAGCTCTCCGGTACGCCGTTCATGGTCGCGGGCACCTTCGGCTTCGTGTTGTCGTTCCTGACCGTGCTGATCACGGCGGTGTCGATCGTCAACGAGCGCCTGCAGGGCACCTTCGATCAATTGCAACTCACGCCCGCGACGAACCTCGAGATCCTGCTCGGCAAGCTTTTGCCGATGGGCGCCGTCTTCACGCTCGACGTGTTGCTGATGGTTGTCGTCGCGGGCATCGTGCTCGGTGTCTGGCCGGCGGGCAGCGTGCTCTTCTTCCTGCTCGTGTCGAGTTTCTATGTCGCGATGTCGCTGTCGCTCGGCTTGATCTTCTCGGCCACGTCCGCGACCGCCGCCGAAGCCGTGCAGAAGACGGTGCTCTTCTCGATTCCGCTGGTGCAGCTCTCGGGCTTCGCGTTCCCGATCCGCAACATGCCGATCGGCGTGCAGTGGTTGACCGAGGCGCTGCCGGCGACGCACTTCATCCGCGTGACGCGCGCGATCTACTTGCGCGGCGCCGGGCCCTTCGAGCTCTGGAGCGATCTGCTCTTCCTCGGCGTCTTCGGCGTCGGGCTGATGGCGCTCGCGCTGCGCACGCTCGAACGGAGGGCGTAAATATGGAGGGCGTGCGGCGTTTCCTGACGAACGTGTTGGCGGTGGCGTATCGCGAGACCACCGTACTGCGTCACGACAAAGCCTTCATCGGCGTCGTTGCGGTGCAGCCGATCATGATGCTGTTGCTCTTCGGCGGCGCGCTCTCGAACGAACCGGCGAACGTTCCGTGGGCCGTGCTCGACAACAGCCACAGCACAATCAGCCGCCGCCTCGTCGAAGAGATCGGCGCCACCGGCTACTTCTTGTCGCCGGAACGCGTCGCGAACCAGCAGGCCGGTCGCGATCTGCTCGCGCGCGGCGACGTCGTCGCGATGGTGGTGATCCCGCACGATTTTCAACGCGACGCATGGCGCGGTCGCCCGCAGATCCAGGTGCTGCTCGACGGCGCCGAACCGCTCACCGCAGCGCGCATCGGCGGCACGATCCGCCAGGTGGCGAGCAACTTCGATCCCGACGTCCGCGGCGTCGCCGCGCAACGCGAGGGTCGAGCCGCTCAGGCGAGTGGCGGCGCCACCTTCGTCGCGCGGCCCCGCTTCTGGTTCAACCCGACCTTGCGCGATCGCGATTTCTTCCTCGCCGCACTCGCGGGCATGCTGCTGACGAATCTGTGTTTCTCCGCATCGAGCCTCGGCCTCGTCGGCGAACGCGAGAGCGGAACCTACGAAGCAACGCTCGCACTGCCGATCACGCCGCTCGAGATCGTGCTCGGGAAACTCTTGCCCTACGTCGTCGTCTGCTACGGCGTGTTGTTGATCGCCATCTTCGGCGCGGGCATCGTTTTCGGCGTCTGGCCGAATGGAAGCTGGCTCGCGATCGGCGCGCTGACACTTCCCTTCGTGCTGGCGTCGCTCTCCGTCGGCGTGCTCGTCTCGGTGTTGGTCCAGACCAGCGCGCAAGCCGTCTTCCTGACCGTCTTCGTGATTCTTCCCTCGTTCGTGCTCTCGGGCGTGATGTTTCCGTATCAACTGATGCCGAACGGGATCCGCGAAATCGGCGCAATTCTGCCGCTGCGCTGGTATCAGATGGGGCTGCGCCGACTCGTGCTGCGCGGCGGCGACTTCGGCGACGTGTGGGTGCCGTTCGTCGCGCTCTGCATCTTGTTCGGGTTGCTGCTGACGCTCGTGCGCTGGCGGATGAAGCCGCGCCTGGGCTGAAGCCGTACGAAGGAATTGCGAGTTCTGAGCGCGCCCGGGGTTCGCCTGTAACGTTCTTTCAGCCCTCGGCGTTCTCTCGCTGAGGATGAAACGGAGAACGTGACGGCGACCGACTCTCCCGATCGAGGCGCAGAACTCGAAGCTCTCTTCCGCGCGCAGCAGCGCCGGTTGTGGGGACTCGCGTATCGATTGACGGGGAGCGCCGAGGACGCCGACGACGTGGTGCAGGAGTCGTTCGCGCGCCTCGTCGCGCAGCCGCCCGATGCGCCGATCGCCGAAGTGGGTGCGTGGCTCGCGCGTGTCGCGACGAATCTCGGCATCGATGCGTTGCGCCGCAGGCGGCGACGCGAATACACGGGCTCGTGGCTGCCGTCGCCGATCGACACGTCGGATGCCGCGTGGCTCGATGCGCAGCCAAGCACGCAGCCCGATCCCGAGGAGCGCTACGGCGCCGTCGAGAGTGTCACGTTCGCGTTCCTGCTCGCGCTCGAAGCGCTCGGCCCGCGCCAGCGTGCTGTGTTGCTGCTGCGCGACGTGCTCGGCCATTCCGCACGCGAGACCGCCGCGTTGATCGGAGCGTCCGAAGGAAACGTGCGTGTGCTCCACACGCGTGCGCGGGCAACGCTCGCGGGCTACGACCGCGAGCGCTGCATCCCAACGCCGGAGTTGCAGACGCGCCATCGCGATGCGCTCGATCGATTCCTCGGCTGTTTGCTGACGCAGGACACACGCGGACTCGAAGCGCTGTTGGCGGAGTCGATCCACACCGTCACCGATGCGGCCGGCGAGTACACCGCGCTCGCGACGCCGATGGCCGGCCGCGCGCGCGTCGCCCGCTTCTACCTGGCGGCAGCGCAGATGCGACGCGGTCCCGGCACGCACATCGAAGTGCGTCTCGTGAATGGGCTGCCGGCTGCGCTGATCACGCTCGATCACCCGGTGCGACGCCAGGCGCCGCGCACGCTGCTCCAGTGCCAGCTCGGCGACGACGGCCGGATCCGTGTCGTGCACACGGTGCTCGCGCCGCGCAAGCTCGCGGCGCTGTCGCCCGCGTAACGAATCGCTCGGCTCGAACGTCTCGTCTGCGGATCGATCGAGATCCGAGGAGACGCAAGATGGAGATCGAGACCTTGGTTCGTGGTTCCGCGCTGCTGCTCGCAGCGATGGCGATGCTGAGCCTCATCGAGACGCTGCTGCCGTTCTCGAGCAAGCGAGAGTGGCGCCGCCGGCATCGCGTTCCGAATCTGCAGCTGGTGGCGCTCACGCTGACGCTGAACTTCGCCTTCAATGCGGGCGCCGTGCTGATCACCGCATCGCTCGCCGCGCGTGGCTTCGGATTGCTGGCGGGCGCGGCGCTTCCGCCGCTCGCGATGCTCGCGATCGCATTCGTCGTGCTCGACGCCGCCACCTACGCGTGTCATCGATCGATGCACTGGCTGCCGCCGCTGTGGCGCGCGCACCGCGTGCACCACGCGGATCCGCTCGTGGACGTGACGACATCGCTGCGCCAGCACCCGATCGAAGGGCTGTGGCGATTCCTCTTCGTGATGGCGCCGGCGTGGGCGCTCGGGGTGCCGGCGGAGGCGGTCGCGATCTATCGCGTGGTGTCCGCGCTCAACTCGCTCGCCGAACACATGGACGTAAAAATCTGGGAGCCGCTCGACACGACGCTCTCGTGGGTGTTCTGTACGCCGAACATGCACAAGGTCCACCACGCGCGTGAAGCCGCGCTGACCGACACGAACTACGGGAACATCTTCTCGATCTTCGATCGCGTCTTCGGGACCTTCACGCCGCCGTCGCCGGTGCGCGACATCGACTATGGCCTCGAAGGCTGTGATGGTCTCGAGTTGCAGCGATTCGGCGCGTTGCTGCGGCTGCCGTTTCGCGAGCGCGCGAGTGAGCGAACTCAATCCGCTCGGATCGCTGTCGCGGCGATCGACTTGCCGCCAGCTACCTCGCGCCCACGCCCATCGCCGCAAGCGACAAGGCAAGGGCCATCAGCACCGCGAGTCGTTGGATGATGGTCATCGTCATGATTCGTCCCTCCGAGTCGCAGACTACAAGGAGGAATGGGCGGGCGCTGTGACGTGGCTCAGATCCGGTGTCGGGATGCGGGAATCACGGATCGCGCGCCGCCACGCACATTACACGCCTAGCGTTGCACCACGAAGATCGGGCGGGAGCCGCGCAGGCCCTTGAGTTCGTGTTCGCCGCGCGACTCGAGCGATACGCCTGAGCCGTCGAGGAGATCGCAGGTGGTGCCCGAGACGAAGACCTCTCCCGCACCAGCGAGTGATGCGACACGCGCCGCGGTATGGACGCCGACGCCGCGCGCGCGGCCGCCGACGATCTCGACTTCGCTCGTATGGATGCCGACGCGTACGCGGATGCCGAGTTCCGCGACGGATGGATCCATCAACAGCGCCGCGCGCACGGCTTTCGCGGCGCCGTCGAAGAGTGCGACGAAGCCGTCGCCGGCGGCGTCGAGTTCGCGGCCGCGGAAGCGGTCGATCGCGGAGCGGATCCTGGAGTTGTGCTCGCTGAGCAACTGCGCCCAGGCGCGGTCACCGATCCGCGCGAGTGTCTCGGTCGAGGCGACGATGTCGCTGAACAGGATCGTCGCGAGAACCCGCTCACCGAGCTCCTCCGGCGAGAGTCCGAAAGCCTGGACGCCCGTGAACTCGACGGAGTTCCACGGCTCGTCGCCGATGACCCATGCGTCGTGGCCGGGAGGAATCTCGTAAGCATTGTCGGGCCCGATCATGAGGCGCGTACCGTCGTCCATGCACACCTCGAGCGAGCCGGAGATCGTGTAGCCGATGTGGCGGTGCTGACACGAACGCGTGCCGACGATCGGCGCGACGTCCTGCGACCAACGCCAGCCTGGCCGAAACACGAAGCGGCCGACCGCCATTTCTCCGAGCGTGACGATGTCGATACGGCCGTTGAGGAACGTGCGGACCGTGTCGGGCGTGGCAAAGCTCTTGCGATGGAGATGCGTCATTGCGCGATGGTGCGTCGCGGCGCGAGCACGCGCCAGAAGGGCGATGCGCCTCAGTTCACCGCGTCGCAGTCCTGCACGTACCCGAGCACGCGCAGCTTCTCGCACTCTTCCTTCGTGAGCTTCACCTGTTCGCCGCCCTCGACCGCCTGGCTCGCTGCGAGCTGGCGCTGTGCTTCAGCGTGCTGATGCATCTCCGCCTTCATCGCGGCGTTCTGCAGGGCGACGTTCTGCTTCTCGTTCGGATCGGTGTCGATCGCAAACAGCTCCGTCGGCGGGAGTCCGCGCGGGTTGCCGGCATTCGCTTCGATCAGCTTCCACTTGTGGGTGCGGATCGCGCGCAGCACGTTGCCCTCGTGATCCTCTTCGGCGTAGAGCATGCGATCGGCTTCGCTGCGCTGCGCCATCGGAATGGCGAGGTCCTTGCCCTGCATCGCGGCGGGGATCTCGGCGCCGGCCTGCGTGAGCAGCGTCGGCGCGATGTCGATGTGGCGCACCGGGTGATCGGCGACGCGCGGCGGCGCACCGACTTTGCCCTTCGGCCACTTCACGAGCAGCGGTACATGGATCTGTTCTTCGTAGAGCGTCGTGCCGTGCCACCAGCCGCCGTGCTCCATGAACTCTTCGCCGTGGTCGGCGGTGATGACGATCATCGTGTCGTCCCAGATGCCGAGCTCGCGCATGCGCGCTTCGACCTTGCCGATCCACTCGTCGGTGAAGCGCACGCCGCCGTAGTAGAGCTCGCGCATGTAGGCGGCCTTCGACGGATCGGGATGGTCCGCATCGACGCGCGCGACGCCCTTGCCGTTGTACGGGCGCTCGAAGTAGGGGTCGTGCGGATCCATGTAGTGGAGCAGCATGAACCAGCGCGAATCCTTGTGACGCGTGAGCCAATCGTCGGCGACACCGGTGACTGTCTCCGCGTCCTGGAAGTAGTCCGTCACGCGATGCCCCGGCTTCAGCCGCAACGCCACCTTGCGACCGATCTGGTACGCGATCAACTTCGACGATGACTCCTCGGCCGCGAACAGATAGTCGGGCGACAGGTACATGTACTCGTCGTAGCCCTGCTGGAAACCGAAGCTCGGCGCGAGATTGATGTTCGCGACGATGCCGCCGGTGGCGTAGTCGTGCTTTTGCAGCGCCTCGGACACCAGCTCGATGTCCTGCGGCAACGTCGCCGTCTTCGACATCGTGTTGTGCGTGGATGGGAGCATCGAAGTGAGGATTGATGCGAACGACGGCTTGGTCCACGACGCGTGCGCAAAGCCGGTGAAGACCGTGCCGTCTTCTTTCGCGACGCCGCAAATGTTGGGCGCTTCGACCGGCCCGCCGTAGCACGAGAGCGCATCGGCGCGCAGCGTGTCGACGACGATCAGCAACAGGTTCGGTTTGTCGGCGAGCGCAGCCGGGACAGCGGGCGGTGTCGGCGTCGGCGGCGTTCCCGGATAGAGCGCGCGCCCCGCGACGGCGCCGCCGCCGATCACGAGCGCGCCGAGCAGAAGCGCGGGAATCGCGCCGAGGGCGCGACCGGCGCCGCCGGCGAGCAGGCGCGGTCCGACGAAGAAGAGCAACGCGCCGACGAGCGTCGCGGTGCCGAGAACACCCGCGAGCACAGGCAGCGGCGGCATCTGTTCGTGGAATACGTCGCGGCGCAGCCGGAACATCGTGATCAACAAGGCCGGGCCGAGACCGAGCGCGAGAAGTACCAGGCTCGCCGTCCAACCGCGGATCTCGCGGCGTTCCATCGGCAGCACGCCGAGCAGCGCGCCGCCCACGAGACCGCCGAGCCCGAGCAGCAACGCGTAAGCGAGCGGTCCGTACCAGAGCACCTGCTGATCGGCGCCGAGTCCTTCGCGCGCGATCACCAGCGTTTCGATGCCGCCCACCAACAAGCCGGCGATGATGCCCGCGCCGAGTCCTGTGTAGGCCGCTGCGCCGATGCGCGCGCCGAGGCTCGGCACGTCGCCCGCGGGTCGCGCCGCCTGCCGCGCGCGATCCTCGTCGGTCTCGAGCGACACCGCAGCGCGTGCCGCGGCTTCGTAGTCCACCTGCACGCCATCGACGCGGCAGTATCCAGGCTTGTAGTCCGCCGGCCGCAGCCACCAGAAGAAGCCACCAAAGAGCGTCAGCGCTTCCGCAGCCCAGAAGCCGAGCGCGGCCGACACGATCGACGCCGCGGCGCCGATCTCCTTGTGGAGCAGCACGTACTGCGCCGCTTCGCGGATGCCTTCGCCGGCGATCGTGAACGGGCTCACCACGGTCGCGAAGATCTGGATCGACGAACCGAACACGATGGGCCAGAACTCGGGGTCGACGGCGCCCGCGGCGAAGGCTGTGAAGTAGTACATCGCAGCCGTCGTGAAGTGGACGACGAACGAGAGCCCGAGCGCGAAGAGCACCAACAACTTCTTGTCGCGATACGCCGACGCCGCGTGCGCGACGCGCATCACGATGCCTTCGAGGCGCGCCTTGCCGGGAATCGGCAACCGCAACAGCAGCCACTGCACGAGTCCGGGGAACCAGAGCACCGCGAGCAGCGCGCCGATCAGGCCGAGCGCGAGCGGCACCGTGATCGCGGCGACCATCGGCCCGTTGTCGCCAAAAATCTTGATGCCGAAGGGCAGCGCTACGAGGAACGACAGGAAGATGCCGAAGACGCCCATCACCTTTTCGATCGCGGTGGTGGCCGTCACTTCGACGGTCTTGCCGCTGAAGCGCGCGGCGTCATAGAGCTTGTAGCCGTCGAGGCCCGCGGTGCTCGGCAGGAAGGTGCCGATGAAGCGGCCGATCAGGAACGAGCCGAAGATGTGTCGGAACGGGAAGTCGATGCCCTGGCCGCGCAGCAGCACCAGCCAGCGGTACATCGACGCGAGGATGCCGACGAACTTGATGCCCGCGGCGAGTCCCACGAAGGTGAAGAAAGTGCGCGCGTCGATCAGCGCGATCTGCGCGAGGATCAACCGCCACGCGGCGACGTGCGTCGCGTCCTTCGGAACTTCACCGCTGAGATGCAGCGCCTCGATCTGCGCCGGATCCATCTTCACCTGGTGATCGAGCAGCAGCCAGAACGCGCGCACCGTGACCCACGCCTTCAGCACGTTCAGGATCCGGCCGCGCCACGGCTGCGGTGCAAAACGCGAGACCGCGATCGCGAGCAGCGCGACGACGAGGATCTCGACGAGAATCAACATCCAGGCACCTCGGGGAGAAGAAGATCGTTCCGGGCATTGCTGCCCGGTGCGAATCCCCTTGCGTGGGTACCCGGGAAGCCCGGTAGGTTACGGGAGCGAAGCGCCCTCGCCACCACGAAGTTGCGTGGCGCGCGATCGACCGCGAGCGCTGCCGATGCGCGATGCAGAGCTGCGCACGCACTGCTCCGCCGCTGCACGCGCGCGATGCATGACAGCGCCGTCACGCTCGCATCGTTCACTGCAGCCACGCGTGCGCCGATAGCGCTTGCAAGCTTCGCGCGGCGGGGCGAGGGGGGGGACATGAACAAAGACATTCTGTTGCTCGGCGCCAACGCGCCGGAGATGGAAATGCTGCGCACGCGCCTCGCGCGCATCGGCTATCGCGTCGTGCCGGCAAAGACGCCCGAGCAGGCGCACACGTTTCTGCGTGTCGCCGGCACGCGGATCGGCGCCGTGATCGTGCCGTCCGACATGCCGGCGGTGAACCTGCGCGCCGCTCTCGATTTCTTGCGGCGCCTCTCGCCGGCGGTTCCGCTCGCGTTCCTCGGGGCGGGACGCGATCCCGGCGCCGAAGGTCGTCAGCGACTGCGCAGCGCCGGCATCCAGATCCCGATCTTCGATCCGATCGATCTGCACACGCTGCGTTTTCAGATGAACCGCGCGCTCGCGAACGGGCGGCCGCTGCATCGACACCGTACGACGTTGCGCGCGCCGGCGGATTGGCCGGTGCTCGCGAAGTCCGGCGTTCGCACGAAGGAAGGGCGCATCTACTCGATCTCGGCGTCGGGCGCGTATCTGTCGATCGCGCAGCCGTGGATGGTGAAGGCGCGCGTCGAGCTGCGCCTCGCAATTCCGGGCGGCGGCGCCGTCACGGCGTCGGGCCGCGTCGTGATGACGAACGTTCCGGGAAACGTGATGAAGCGCAATCTGCCCTTCGGCATGGGCGTGCACTTCGATCAGGTCAACGAGCAGTCGTCGGTCGCGTTGCTGCTCTACGCAGAAGAGCGAAGCCGGGCGCTCTGCATTTGATCGAGGCGCGCGCCGCTCGCGCAGCGGCGCCTACTTGGAAGGTGTGGTCGTAGCCGGCGCGCTCGCTGGCGTGGATTCTTCACCCGCGAGAATCTGCCGCCGCTTCGCTTGGTAGTCGCCTTCCGTCAATTCGCCGCGCCGTCGCGACTCTTCCAGATCCGCGAGTGCGCGCAGATTCTCCGGCGATACACCTTGCGGCGGCACCGCCGCACCCGACATCGGTTCCGCGGGGGCCGTCACTTCTTCGCCGCTGTCCATCAGCACCGAGCGACGCACGACTTGCCCGCCCGGTCGCACATGGAGCTGGCCCGAATCCTTGAAGAGCGGGTCGCGCCAATTCGCGGTGACGAGCTGATTGCCCTCGGCCGATATGCCTTCGCTCGGAACCGCGCGGCTCTTACCGACGATCTCGTCGAGCTGGGGCTCGGGCATGTCCTTCGCATCCTTGACGTCCTTCGAATCCTTCGGCACCGCCCAGTCGAGGTGGCCGAGCTTCACGAAGACTTTGTCGTCGACGTTCCAGACGATCAGGCTGGTCAGATAGTCCTGCGTGAAAATGGCGAGGTTGCGTTTTCGCTCGGTCGCCATCACGACGACTTCCTGCCCCGAATCCGCCTTCGCGAGCGCACGCGCGAGGCCTTCGCCGATCGGATAGAGCAGCGGAGTCGGAATCGCGGGCTGACGCTCGGGCTTGTCGCCTTTGCGCACTTCGATGCGCGCGAGCATGTTGGTGAGTCGCACCGGCGCGATCACGACGGGTTGGGAATAACCGCGGTCGACCGTCTTGCCGCCCTTCGACTCGTAGCGCAGGAAGACCAGGACGCCGTTCTCGTCGGAGATCGGGATCTTCGCCACCTTCGTCATGCAGCCGCTGAGTGCGAGCAGTGTCGCGACGAGCGCCGCCGCGCTCGCGCGTTTCAACCCATCGACTCGCTTGCTGGTCGCCACGCGTGTTCCTCCGTCTGCGATCAAGACGCTCGGGTGGGCTCGCCGCGGAATCCGCCGACCACCATCGGCAGGGCCGCTAGCGCGGCGAGTACGAGAGCGCCCTGAAGCGCGAGTCCCTGCAGCGTCGGGTAGATGCCCAACCACTCGATCTGGAAGAGTGACACGGGCGTGGCCGGGATCCAGCCCGCTTCTTGCAATGCGGCGATTCCGTGACCCGCGAGAACGATCGCGAGCGCGTAGAGCAGGAGCGACGACGCGGCGAAGAAGCGGCGCATCGGCAAGCGCTGGCCGAAGCGGAAGATCGTGAGCGCGAGCACCGCGAGCAGCACCATGCCGGCGCCGATGCCCGCGAGGAGCGGTCTCGTGCCTGTGGGTCCCGCTTGCGCGGCGAGCGCCTGGAAGAAGAGCACAGTCTCGAAGCACTCGCGATAGACGGCGACGAAGGTGAGCGCCGTGAGCATGCCGAGCGAGCCGCGCGAGAGCGCCGTCTTCAATCGATCATCGAGGAAGGCTTGCCAGCGCGCCGATTCGGTTTTCGAGAGCAGCCAGTAGCTCACGTAGAAGAGGATCGCGGTGGC
Source organism: Deltaproteobacteria bacterium (assembly GCA_031396445.1). Classification (GTDB taxonomy): domain Bacteria; phylum Myxococcota_A; class UBA9160; order UBA9160; family PR03; genus PR03. The sequence continues at coordinate 99,034 of JANNKU010000028.1, forward strand.
GATCAGCGCCGATACGCCTTCGACCACTTCGCGGCTCGCGCCGCTCATCGAGACGACGCGCGAAGCGATCCACCACGTCGCCGCGCCCGCGACGAGCGCGGTGATCCAGCCCGCATGCACGAAGCGCAGCGCATCGCGGCGACCGGCGCGCGCGAGCACGCCGATGATCGCGACCACCAGCAACACCGCTTCGAGTCCCTCGCGCGCGAGGATCGTCAGCGCGCCGACGAATACGGCGGTGGGGCTGAGCGCGTCGCCCGCGAGTTGCTGCTCGGCCTGCGCGAGGCCGCCTTCGAGCGCGCGATGGATCGCCGACACTTCGGCCGGAGCGCTGCCCGCGCGCAGCGCCGCGCGATAGCGGATGTACTCGGTTTCGATCGTGTTGCGCAGCGCGGAGTCGACGACGTTCAGCGCCGGCTCGGCGTGCTCGAAGCCATCGAGATACGACGAGATCGCGAGATCGAGCGCGCGCTCCGACTCGCCCGCGCGGAACGCAGCGAGCGACTGCGCAAGCCGACTCTTCGCGATGTCGAGCGGCAGATCACCGCTGCGCAGCGCTTCCGGATGCGCGCGCAGATAGACGAGCTGCGTCACCGTATCGACGTCGCTGCCCGCGAGCTCTGCGATCGAGCGATGCGTCAGCGCGGCGAGATCGGGCACGCGCGCGATTGCGGCGCCCTGCGTGCCATCGAGCAGCGCCTTGCCGCGCGCGATCTCGGCATCCGCGAAGCCGAGCGCTCCGACGTAGTACGCGAGATCCCAGCGCGCCGCTTCATCGAGTTGCGGCGCGAACGCCAGCATGCCCGTGCCAGCGAGGCCGTAGGTGATGGTGCTGAAGAGCGCGAACGGCGAGAGCGCGAGCACGCGGTCGCGTTCGTGGAAGTTGCGCGGCGGCGGATCGAGCGTCTT